>CAXTRX010000001.1:0-2581 GCA_964246785.1 uncultured Acetobacteraceae bacterium
TACGCTCCTTCTGCAGGCGCAGCATCATGACGATGTCCACGCCCTCCAGCCCGGCGTTCATCTCGTGGAACACGCTGACGCCCAGCCGCGACACTTCGGCCGGGATCAGGGTCGGGGGGCCCACCACGCGGATCCGGCTGCCCATGGCGCTCAGCAGGTGGATGTTGGAGCGGGCCACCCGGGAATGCAGGATGTCGCCGCAGATGGCCACCGTCAGGTTCTCCAGGCGGCCCTTGCGACGCCGGATGGTCAGCGCGTCCAGCAGCGCCTGGGTCGGGTGCTCGTGCAGGCCGTCGCCGGCGTTGATCACCGCCGCATCCACCTTCTGCGCCAGCAGGGAGGGCGCGCCGGATTGGTCGTGGCGCACCACCAGGAGGTCGCATTGCATGGCGTTCAGCGTGCCCGCGGTGTCGAGCAGGGTCTCGCCCTTGTTTACCGAGGAGGAGGCGACCGACATGTTGATCACGTCCGCCCCCAGCCGCTTGCCGGCCAGCTCGAAGCTGGTGCGGGTGCGGGTGCTGTCCTCGAAGAACAGGTTGATCAGGGTGCGGCCACGCAGCAGGTCGCGCTGGGTTTTGCCGGAGCGGTTGAGCAGCACATAGCTCTCGGCCAGGTCGAGCAGGCGGGTGATCTCGGGCGGATGCATGCCCTCAATGGCAAGCAGGTGGCGGCTCACGCGATGGGCTGCAGGGCGGCGGCGCGCAAGCGAGCCAACGACTCGTCACGGCCAAGGGCCGCCAGCGTGGCGTCGATCCCCGGGCTGGCGGTGCTGCCGGTGAGTGCGGCCCGGATCGGTTGGGCTACCTGGCCGAGCTTGCGGCCGGTGCGGTCGGCGAAACCGCGCAAGGCGGCGTCGATCGCGGGGACCGTGAACAGGGTCGCTTCCAACTCCTCCGCCAGCTCGAGCAGCATGGACTGCGCCGCGGGCGTGAGCAGGGTGGCGGCTTTTGGCTCCATTTCGATCGGCAGGCTGCGGGCGAGGAAAGCAGCGTTGTCAGCCAGCTCGGCCAGGGTCTTGGCGCGTTCTTTCAAGCCCGGCATCAGGGCGCGGATGCGGTCCTCGTAGGCCGCCGCCGGCAAGCCATCGAGCGTGAGCCGGATGATGACGTGCTTGGTCAGCAGCTCGTCATCATAGCCGCGCAGCCAGGCGCCATTGAGGTTGTCGAGCTTCTTGTAATCCATGCGGCTGGGGGACCGACCGACGCCGGGCAGGTCGAACAGGCGGATCGCCTCGGCACGGTCGAGCATCTCCACGTCGCCATGAGCCCAGCCGAGCCGCAGCAGGTAGTTGCACAGCGCCTCGGGGAGGTAGCCAGCGTCGCGGAACTCGGTCGTGGAGGCGGCGCCGTGGCGTTTGGACAGCTTGGCGCCGTCCGGCCCAAGGATCAGCGGCAAGTGCGCATAGGCGGGCACCTCCCAGCCCATGGCATGATAGATCTGCACCTGCCTGAATGTATTGGTGAGATGGTCGTCGCCGCGGATGATGTGGGTGATCGCCATGTCGTGGTCGTCCACCACCACGGCATGCTGGTAGGTGGGCGAGCCGTCGCTGCGCAGGATGATCATGTCGTCCAACTCGGCGTTGGCCACTCGGACCGGGCCTTGCACGCCGTCTTGCACCACCGTCTCGCCCTCGCGCGGCGCCCGCAGGCGGACCACGAAGGGTTCGTCGCGCATCGTGCCGCCATCGCGGAACGGGCTGTCGAACCGCAGCGGGCGGCCTTCGGCGCGGGCTGTCTCGCGGGCGGCGGCAATCTCCTCCTGGGTGGACCAGCAGCGATAGGCGTGGCCGCTGGCGAGCATGGCATGGGCCACCTCGGCATGGCGGGCAGCGCGGGTGGACTGATACACCTCTGGCTCGTCGCGCTCGAGGCTGAGCCAGTCCAGGCTTTGCAGGATCGCCTCGGTGTAGGCGGCGGTCGAGCGGGCGCGGTCGGTGTCTTCGATGCGCAGCAGGAACTGGCCGCCGTGGTGGCGGGCGAACAGGTAGTTGAACAGCGCTGTGCGGGCGCCGCCGACATGCAGCAGCCCAGTGGGCGAGGGAGCAAACCGAGTCCGTATCATGATGGGACAGGCCATAGCACGCGGCCCGGCTGCATGGGGAGTGTGGCTCGTGAGCATTTTGCGCGCTATTGTACTCCGCATGACCGCCGCCATCCTTGCCCTGCGATCTGCCCGTTGGCCCGCCGCACCCGCTTGGCTGCTGGCCATGGCGGCGGCTGAGCGTGGGCGTTTCATGCCCTGGCTGGCCGTCTCCATGGCTGCAGGCGTGCTTGGGTATTTCGAACTCCGCCACGAGCCTGCGCTCTGGACGGGTCCGCTGCTGCTGGCGGGGGCGATGGCGCTTGCCTTGCTGCTGCGGGAGCACCAAGGTGTTCGTACGGCGGCCTTGGTGGCGATGTTTGCGGCTGCCGGGTTCAGCTCGGCGCAGTGGGCGACCCAGCGGGCCCCGCCGTTGCTGACGCTGCCCCGCACGGCGGCCGTGTTCACGGGCACGGTGGCCGCGGTGGAGCAACTGCCGAATGGACGCCGCCTGACGCTGGCCGGCGTGCAACTCGCCGACGGGCCTGCTTTGGCGCGC
>CAXTRX010000001.1:2591-53246 GCA_964246785.1 uncultured Acetobacteraceae bacterium
GTCCCACGCGCCGCCGTCGAGCCTGGCCGATTGGCTGCGCGGGGTGCGGGAGGCGGTGGCCGGGCGCCTCATGGCGGGCTTGCCGGGAGCTGAGGGCGCAGTGGCCGCCACCGTGCTCACCGGGCTCGGGACCGCGATCCCGCCGGATGACCGTGCTGCGTTTCGAGACTCGGGGCTGGCGCATCTGCTGGCGGTCGCCGGGTTGCACATTGGGATCGTCATGGGCCTAGTGATGGGAGCAACCCGGCTTGCTTTGGCCTTGTCGGAATGGGCAGCACTGCGTTGGCCTTGCAAGCAAATTGCGGCGGTGGCGGCGCTGGTGGCGGGGGCCGGTTACGTGTTGCTCACCGGGATGCACGTTCCGGTGCTGCGCTCGTTCGCCATGGCCGCGTTGGTGACGCTCGGGATCGCGGTCGGACGCCGGGCCATTTCGATGCGGGGCCTGGCGCTGGCCGCTATGGTGCTGATGACGGTGTCGCCGCAAGAGGTTGTCGGCGTTTCCTTCCAGATGAGCTTTGCTGCCGTGCTGGCGCTGATTGCGGGGTATGAGGCATTGCGCCCGGCTTTGGGGCGGTTGCACCAACGCCGCCTGCTGCATCATCTGGCCACGCTGATGCTCACCAGCCTGCTGGCCGGCGCGGCGTCGGCGCCGTTCGCGGCGTTCCATTTTGGCCGGGTGCAGCTCTACTTCGTGCTGGGCAACATGGTGGCGGTGCCGATCTTTGCTGCCGCCGTGATGCCATTGGGCTTACTGGCGTTGTCGCTGATGCCGCTTGGCATGGAGCGGGTGGCGCTGATCCCGATGGGTTGGGCGCTGGACGCCGTGCTTCGGATCGCCCACGCCGTAGCCGCACTGCCGGCCGCGGTGGTGGCCGTGCCGCACATGCCGGGCTGGAGCTTGGCGGTCATTGGCTTCGGTCTGGCCTGGCTTGGGCTATGGCGGTCACCGCTGCGGCTGGCGGGCGTGCCGGTGATGGCGGCGGGGATGCTGGCCGCCTGGGTCAGCTCCCCGGCCGACCTGCTGGTTTCGGCTGACGCGCGGCTGATCGGTTTTCGCAGGCCGGCTGTGGTACAGGCGCGGCCTGGCGCGTCCAAGTTCGAGCGGGACGCCTGGTCGCAATACTGGGCCGAGCCGCTGACCGCCTCGTTGCCTGCGAGTGCCGCGTTGCAACCCGTTGTTTGTGATGGAGATGCCTGCCGGATTGGACAGGGCGGGGCCACGGTTCTGCTGGCCCGCAGCCTGCACCCGGTGGACTGCAGCGGCGTGGCCTTGTTGGTGTCCGCCGAGCCGGCGCGCGACCTTTGCCCGGCGATCCCGCGCATCGACCGGTTCACCGTGTGGCGGGATGGTGCTCATGCGGTGTGGCTGCGGAACGGGGTGGCCACGATAGTGTCCGACCGTGCGGCGCGAGGCACCCGCCCGTGGGTGCCGCCCCCGCCCATTCCTGCGGCCAGCCGGACGACGCTGCCGCTGGCACAGGAGGATGGCGGCGGAGGCTCCTAGAGCCTGATCGTATCAGCTTGAACCGAGCTGACGCCGCATAGTCGGATGCCGATCGTGCATCGTTGGCCGGGGCCGCGGGTGCAACTACCGGCACGTCGCCGCCGGTAGCCGCTCGCGCTTGGGCTTCACGCGACTGCTCCCCGGCGAACGCCAGCACGCCATGCACCCCCGATTGCACGATTATGCTACCGCCTGACCCCACTCAGCCCTCGGTGGAAAACCACCCACCACCAGACTAAACAGGGACAACGTCTTGGTAGCGACAGCTAGGTCTGCACGCGGCTGTTACGATCCTGCGCAGCGCGCTTCCCGAATGGCCAACGCCGGATGACCGCTAGCGCCAGCCGGGTTAGTGCCGGCATGGTGGTGGGGCGGAGCAGGCGCTTGTCATAGCCGGCGAAGCGGCGTTTGTTTTCAGCCAGGCAGAGCGCCATCAGGTCGGCCACGCTGAGGTCGACATCGCTCACAGCCTTGCTGCCGTTGAGGGTGAAATTATGGTCCTGCGGCTTGCCCGATTGAGCGCCTGCCACTGTGGCGCCTTCGTCCACGCTGCGGGCCAAGCCCATGCGCTCCCAACCGAGAAACACCCAGGCGGCGGCCACCTGTAGCTCGAACCAGGGACGGCGCCACGCGGGCAGGTTGCATCGATGCCAGGCCAGCCAATTGGCGAACAACAGGATGTGGCGGCATTCCTCCTGGATCACCGGCTCGAACGTATCGACCAGGGCAGGGGGGAAGTAGCCGGAACGCTGCGCCATCGCAAACAGGCCAAACGCGAAAAAACTGTCGATGCACTCACTGAAGCCGGTGACCAGGTAGGCCCAATGGGCGTTCTTGGGCGGCGGATACGGCGGTTCCGGCTCGAGCGTGATGCCATAGGCAGCCACTAGATTGGACAGGACGGTTTTGTGGCGGCCTTCCTCCCAGCCATTCAGCTCGACGGCGGCGCGCCAGTCCGGGTGGGTCAGCGAGTAGGCATAGGCCAGCATGCGGATACGCGCCTTGCCTTCGGTCTGCACCGCGATGTCCCAAATCGGCAGGCTTATCAGCCGGTCGCGCGCTGCTGGCTCAAGCTTCGGCCAGTCGATGATCGTGGGCTTATAGGGATTGAACGTGTCTCGGAACATGCGGGCGGTGGCACGGGCATGGGCTGGCGTGCCCGGTTGGAGCGGCCCGGCGTCGTCGCTGGTCCAATACCGGGCACGCTGGTCGGCATCCGCAACGACGGTGGGGTCGCTTGCGGCCAAGGGTTGAAGCTCCAGCCCGCCGGGGGGCGGGCCCATGGCCGGGCTGACCGGCAACAGGTCGGGCGCACATTGGGTCGCACTCATAGGGTCGCACTCCTCTGCCGCGACCGCCCCATCTTAACGCCGCCGCGATCATAACAACGACATGGATTGGTCCGGCAGACAGAGCCGAGCATTGCGACCTTAAAGCCCGTTTCGCGGGATAAAAGCCCTAAACCCAATGGCCAGGGATGAAGCGGCCCCAGCGGTTATAGTGTGGGTGTATCCAACGGGCACCCGGGTAGGGCGCGTAAACCACGCGCGGCGCCGGCGCAAGGACCACCGGCGGGGCAACAACCACCGGCGGCGGTGCGACCACAACCGGGGCGGGTGCGACAATGACGCCGGGTGCTAGGTAGTAGGCCTTGGCGGGTTGGGTGAGCGTCAGAGTGCCGAGGCCACAAGCCAGGCCAAGAGCGGCGATACGGGAAAAGCGCGAAAGGAAGCGCATGGCGGGTCTCCTTTAGTGGTTTGTTGCCAACCCAGTATGGGGAGCGACTGCATTGCAATCCGCAACAAAAAGCATCGTTCTGCGTCAGAGTTGGCCGGCATTTGCTATCGATTTAGCCTGCAGGAGGCGGCGACCCACTTGCTAGCATACCTAGGATGGTCATGCCATTACCAGGCCTTGCGAGAGCTTTGTGCGCGCCTGGCGGTCGTGGGCCGCGGATGCGCTCGATAGCCGGTGATCGCCCTTGCGTCTGGCCGACGCGTGCGCCGGCGCTTTGGTGACGCCGACATGCCGCTTGTCGCACAGGCTTTGGCATTATTACCATCCTTGTGTCCGACCAATTTGCATTGGCGACTGACGCGTGAGATCGCGCTGCTCGCCAGGCTGCGTAGCGAGCGAAGCAACGGGCGCTGCGGCACCGATAAGTCGGCGTCGCAAGCATGCCAGCCGGTTACTGACCCGCATGAGCGACCGGAAGGAGGATGCGCGGCGCGAAAGCGTCACGGGGCAGACGGGAGTCGATGCTGTTGGTACGGTTTTGCGGCGCCCGACGTATTGCTGCGGAGTCAGAAGGTTGCCGTTTGGATGGCTTGAAACGGCTACAGCCTTTGGTCGCTGTGTTGCCGCTGTCTCGGGGCGCCAGGGCAGATCGCGTCCGTGCTCGTGGTGGAATAGCGCACGGCCGAGCGGGCGACGTATCGCAATGGGTATCGCGACCCGACGCTGGACACGCGGCCGGGCAGCCTGCAGCTGCGGATCCCCACGCTGCGGCAAGGCAGCTACTTCCCGCCGGTCCTGGACCCGCGCAAGACGTCGGAGAAGGCCCTGGTTGCCGTTATTCAAGAGGCCTGGATCGGCGGCATCTCGACCCGGCGGGTGGGCGACCTGGTGCAAGCGATGGGACTGGCCGGGATCAGCAACAGCACGGTGAGCAAGCAATGTTCGGACATCGACGACCGGGTGAACGCCTTCCTCGAACGTCCTTACGTCGGCAGGCCGTATCTGTGGCTGGATGCCACCTACCTCAAGCAGCGTGAGGGCGGGCAGATCAGGACGGTGGCGGTGATAATCGCCGTGGCGGTGAATACCAAGGGCAAACGGGAGATTGTGGGCCTGCATATCGGGCCTTTGGAGGTGGAGATGTTCTGGTCGATGATCCTGCAAAGCCTGGTCAAGCGCGGCCTGCGCGGCACCAAGCTGGTGACCTTGGACGCGCACGAAGGCCTTAAGTCGGCGATCCGCCGGGTGCTCGCCTCGACGTGGCAAAGAGGCCGCGTTCACTGATGCGAAACGCGCAGGCCTAGGTGCTCTAAGGCGAGCAGAATAGGGTGTCGGCCCCCTTGCGGCAGGCGTTCATCCAACTGGACCATCATAACCCCAGCCAGACCATGCGTCACGTCGCCGACTAGCTCCGCGACAAGTGGCCCAAGTTCGGCGCATTCATCGACGACAGCGAAGCCGACGTGTTGGCTCACATGAACATCCCCCGCCCAGCACCGGGCGAAGACCCACAGCACGAACCCCATCGAGCGGCTTGATAAGGAGGTCAAACGCCGGGCCAATGTCGTCGGCATCTTAACCAACGAGGGCGCCATCATCAGGCTGCTCGGCGCGGTCCTGCTAGAGGTCAACGACAAGTGGCAGCTCCAGCACCGCTACATGCAGACGGAGGCTATGGCCGAACTCGCGCCGCCGAAAATCGGGGCCATGCCCACCACGATCGCCGCCATAGCCGCGTGAACCCTGACAATCTCAACGACACCCCGAGTTCCACCACGTTGACGGAAACGATTCCAGGGCAGACTGGCGTTGGATGACGCCAGAGACAACACGGTGCCCGACATGCAGGTTGCAGCGAGCAGCAAGCGCCATCGCCCGGCCGAGTTTGTCTCGGCGGTGGGGCGAACCACGCCGACCTGTTAGGCCGGTGAACAGTAAGCATTTGTACTGATCGTCTGTTGCTTAATCGCGGGAGCAAAGCGGCTCAGCATGACGCCCGGCAAAGGGTTATCCGACGCAAGCAGCGGACTTGGTTGATGCCGAAGATTTTCCAGAAAGAAGGCTGAGACTAAGGCTTGAACGACCGGATTGCCGCCTCCCCGGTCGGTAAAGTCGTCATGTTGAAGGCCATTAATCTGAGCAAACAATCCCCCAATCGTGGCCATCCGAATGCGTAAGCAAGCCGCGTCCCGTTCGTCCATGATTTCTTCTGGTTGTGACGCGGGTCGAGCCCGGTCTGGATATGGCTCGCCGCTCAGGACCATATTCGGTTGCGGCCCGGGAGTGCGAGCTGCTCTACCGAACTGCCAGCCGTCCATATTAACACAAGCAAGAAAGCGCCGATCACGCCGACACATTTCGCCAGCCACTGCCCCACCAAAGGAATATCCTAACGCGCCCAATCCAGCAGCGTCAACCGCTTGCGGGAGTTGATTCAGACTTGCGACTGCATCCTCAGCCAGAACAACAACCCGCCAATCTGCATTTGCCACGGTTTGGTCGAGCGTATCCGAAGTGCTAAAATCGAGCGGTAACTTCAAGCGGGCAGCTATCGGCGTAAACTCCGCCGGTTGCGCTGTACGCAAATCGATGGCCACTACATCGAAGCCTTGAGCAGCAAGGCTTGATGCGAGGACACTATTCTCATCTGCAGAGCCATTCCATCCTGGCTCATAAACGATCAATGGTCGGGCGGCGATGCCTTGTCCGGGCCAGAAAAGAACTCGCACGCGGTGGCTTGGAATATCTTCCCTCGCAGGCAGGGTTATGACCTGCGAAAGGGGCCGAACGGCAGCGCTGCTGCGTAAACACCCAATCTCACCAATCGCAACCAAGGCAAAGCAAGGCAGCCAGCGAATAGCCGCGACACGCGCTAGCTTCACGAGCCATCCCGCCCAGCCTTGACTGGCTGCCCTCGTTGATACTGGTCTCACACGATTGCTGCCTTAATATGCTTGGCAATCGCCAAATCTCGATCGGCCGCTGGTAGCCGTATGATCTCGACCGGCCCTGTTAGCTGTCGGAGGCACCGAGCCACTTCGTCAACCTGGCGGGCCTCGCCGAAGAGCATGACTCGACCAGCAAACCTCGGTCGGCTTGCAACCCGGCGCAGCCTCGACACGATGCCTAAACGCGAAGACGCTACGGCGTCAATCAAGGCCAAAATAACTTTACGCCCTTTTTGATCAAGCGACGACGCTAACGAGGCTGCTGCAGCGGCGTCTAGACCATTTGCAACCAAGACAAGGCAATCCTCAGAGTACGCGGCGATACTCTCAATGGCGGAAGTAAACCCAATCGTTGTGAATGGACTTGCGGAACTGATTTCGGCAGCAAGTGTCTGCCATAGAGTGGAGTTTCCTAGACCGATGACCCGGCTGCTCGCGCGACTTGGCTCCGGTAGAGTTAAATGGTTCGCATTGTCCGCATGTTTTTCCACACGGCGTGCAAGCCCGCCTAACGTTGGCTCGGAAAACAAGTCCGCCATTGTCACTCGACATCCGAACGCAGCTTCTATGCGCGACAGCAAGCGTGCAGCTAGTAGTGAATGTCCACCCACATCAAAGAAGTTGTCGCTGGCGCTTGCACTGTCGAGTCCCAAAACCTCCTGCCATATTTCTGAGAGACGGGCGGGGAACTGCGACGTACCGGTCAGGACTATTGGCTTACCTGCTAAGGCCGCAATCCAATCGTCTAGCATTGCCTGAACCGTTGAAGCGCGGTATCGAGCGGTATCGTATTCGCAGGATGCCCGCCACCCATCAGGTCGCTCTACCATGAAAAAGTTCAGGTCGTACAATGCTCCTGCAGAGTAGCTCGGCATGTCGACAAGCCTGACATGGCCCCGGGGCGCTGGTTTGACAAATGAGCGCTGGAAAATCATGTTCACTGAGTACAATGGCGTTCGGCTATGATCCCGCTTGGGATTGAGCGTCTGGATCAGCATCTCAAATGGAAATTGGCCGTGTTCCAATGCCTCGGAAACGACGATCGCAGTTCGCCGGACAAAGTTCTGCCAGTTAGAACGTAGCGAGAGATCGAGCCGGAGCACAATCGTGTTGATAAAACACCCAACCATTGGCTCAAGCTCAACTTCATCACGATTTGCGATCTGGGTTCCAATCGCAATATCATCGGCTCCAATACGGGTTTGAAGCACACACCCAAGCGCAGCAAGAGCAACTGTGAATGGTGTGCAGCCGTGCTGGCTAGCGAATTTAACCAGGTCTGTCGCGATGTCGCCCGGGAGCATCGCCGCTACGATGGCTCCGGGCCCGCGCTTGGTCGATGAGTAATCCGGCGGTACCGAAGCATAAGGCAAGTCCGCTAGTTGTTGGAGCCAATAGGCTTGAGCCGGCGATAAAGCCGAACTTGCCAGCCAGGCCCGTTGCCACTCAGCATAGTCGCCATACTGGAGCGCCAACGCCGGCAGATTTTCACCGGCGAGCGCACTTATAAACTCCTCGGCCAATACGCCGATGGACCATCCATCACATATGGCGTGATGCAAGGTCAGTAGCATGCGGGAGACGCCTGGCCCAAGCGTGATCAGGCTCACACGCATGAGTGGCGGTGTCTGGAGGATGAATGGGGTCATCGCTTCAGCACGACCCAAACGCTCTGCCTCAAGAAGGCGTTCGGCTTCCGACAGTTCCGTAAGGTCAATATGTGTCAGATGAAAGCCAGCCGTTGAGTAAAGCACCTGGATTGGCAGCCCGTCTATCGCCTTCAATCCTGTCCGCAGGATCTCGTGCCGGTCTATCACGCGGCGCCACGCTTCCTCGGCTTGATCCGGTGTCACCGACCCAAGTAGCGTCCACTGCACTGCGACGTTGAGGGCGGCTCTTCCAGGATCGAGTTCTTCCAGCAGCCAGAACCTGGTTTGCGCAAGTGAGGCAGGGAAATGGACGCTTTCCTCCGCCCGATTAAAGATGCTGCCATCCATCACTATTCCCCCGCTAGCGTCATCTGCCGAGCCCGACGGAACTCTGTCAGACGCGGGATCCCCGGCGACGCTGCGGCAGGAAGCTGGCTAATGAACATTGCAAGCTTTGCGGGCGTGCGATGCTGCAGCAGGTCCTTTGCCTGGATTGCAATACCACCCACGCGCGCCCTCGCAGTCATTTGAAAGATTTGGATCGAGTCAGCTCCGGCTAGAATGAGGTCATCATTGCGTCCAATCGGTCGCCGCAAGACATCGGACCACAACTCGCTGATCTGCCGTTCCAAATCAGTTTGTGGCGGTTCAATTGTAAAGGATGCCGGCTTTACAGCCTCTGGCAGGCGCTGACGATCAATCTTTCCATTCGGAGTAAGCGGTAGGCTTTGAATTTCGATAAATGTGCTTGGCACCATGTAATCAGGAAGATGACCGCGCAGCGTGGCACGCAACTCTGAGTCATCAATTTGCGTTCCCGCGGCTGGGATTACCCACGCAACGAGTTGTGGCTCGGCATTGGCTGTTTGGCGCAAGCTCACCACGGCAGTCGTTACGCCGCATTGAGTTGTGAGAATGTGCTCAACTTCTCCCAGCTCAATGCGATAGCCGCGCAGCTTGATCTGGCCATCCATCCGCCCAAGCACCTGTATGCGACCATCTGGGAGCCGTTTTGCAAGGTCACCGGTGCGGTACAGCCTGCCGTTGCTCGTAAATGGATTAGCTACAAAGCTCGACGCGGTTAAGTCGGGACGGTTGCGGTAACCTTGCGCGAGGCCATCACCGCCTATGTGCAACTGGCCGGCGACTCCGATCGGCTGTAGCTCATCGGCCGAGTCCAATACATAGAGCGAGGTATTTGCGACCGGGTGCCCTATGGTGATAGGGCCACTTCCAATCTGCTCCAGAGCTGACCACACGGTCGTCTCAGTCGGACCATACATATTCCAGAGTTCACTGCCTCTGCCAAGCAATTCGTCAGCAACCGCACGCGGCAGCGGTTCACCACCGCAAAGCATTTTTAACCGGGCTGGCTTCAAGCCAGCCTCGATCAGTAAACGCCACGTTGCCGGTGTTGCTTGCATGATGGTCGTGCCAGTCTCTGACAGCAATGCAGCTAAGCGATGACCGTCGGTGAGGTCGTCGCGTGCGGCAAGTGCGACCTGTGCACCCGCGAGCAATGGGCCGAACAGCTCGAGTCCAGCGATGTCAAAGCTAAGTGTGGTAACAGCAAGCCAAGTATCATCCTGCTTGATACCAGGTTCTTTTGCCATGGAAAGCAGCAGGTTGGCGAAAGCGCGATGCCCGACGGCCACACCCTTCGGCAGTCCGGTGGAACCCGATGTATAGATCAGATAAGCCGTGGGATCGGGTTGGTTGCTGATACAAGGCGGGGTGATCGGCGCACCGGCAATACTTGTGGTTTGCTCTATCAGGTTGAGAGTCGGTGCCTCAAAGGCTGGGCCCGTTCCGTCTGTGACGATAAGCGCCACGTCTGCGTCGGCCAGGATGTGGCGCAGTCGCGCCACAGGGTGCGATGGGTCGAGCGGAACGTAAGCCAGCCCAGCCTTCCATGTTGCAAGCAGTACCGCTACCATCTCGGGAGTACGGTCCATTATGACGGCCACACGGTCACCTACACTCGTGCGAGCGGCAAGGATGTGTGCAATCTGGTTTGCCCGCTCGTCAAGTTCCCGATAAGTCATCACGGTGCGGCCCTGACAAATAGCCGGCGCCCCCGGCCGACGGGCGGCTTGTTCCTCTATCAAGTGATGAACGAGACTATCGAGGCAAGCTACCGTGGTGCCGCTTTGGTTGAGAAGACGGTCTCGCTCGTCCGCTGAGAGCAACGGTAGTTTGGCAATTGAGCCGGTCGCCGCAGAAGCGACCGCGCCGAGTAGCACGGAGAAATGGCCCAGCCAGCGGTCTATTGTCTCTGGAGCGAATAGGTCGGCATTGTAGTCGCACTCGAAACGCAGACCATCTTCTAACTCCACAGCATTTAGAAAGAGGTCGAAGTTGACAAAAGCCTTGGCATTGGAACGCGCTGAAACGGCCAGCCCAGAGATATGCATGCTATCGCTCAATCGCTCGAGATTGAATTGCACGTTTGCCAATGGGATTCGGGCCATGTCACGCGGCAAATCAAGCGATTTGACGAGGGTGCCGAGCGTGCAATCCTGGTGCTCATAGGCTTCAAGCACAGTCTGACGAAGAGTGCGGAGGAGGCTGTTAAAGGCAAGGTCACCCGTCCAGCTCGCACGAATGGGAAGCAAATTGGCACAGTGGCCAACCAAGATTTGCTCTTCTAACTGGCTTTGCCCTGCAGCGGGAATTGCAACTACTACATCTTCTTGCCCAGCCAGCCGACCTATCAGAACACTGAAGGCGGCTAGAAGGGTCGTAAACAGCGTGCATCCCTGCGCCGCTCCCGCTTTCTTCAACTGCTGAAGTGACTTTGCGTCCAGATTTAACCTCCTTGTGCCGCCCTTAAATGATCGGATAGCCGGGCGTGGCCAATCGCACGGAAGATCAAGTGCTGCCGGAGGATTAGCAAACTTGCTAGCCCACCAATCGATATCGCGACCATGACTCGTCGCAACCTGCCGCTTCGCATAAGCCGCGAAAGATTGGGCTGGCGGAAACTCTGCCTGTTGCGCCAGCTCACTGAGAAGCACATTTATCGACCATCCGTCACAGACGATATGGTGCACAGTCAGCACGAGGGCATGATGGTCCTGCGCAATTCGGATTAAACGAAGCCGCAAGGGAGGGCCCTGGACTAAATCAAACGGAAGCTGAGCCTCCTGCTCCAAAACCCACTCCAACGGCTCGTCCTCCACAGCGAGGACAAGTGGCTGCCACTGCCCGATCGTCATCTTTGTGCCATCGGGCGCAAAGCGAGTTCGCAATGCGTCATGCCTCGAGAGTACACGGTTTAAGTTACTGACAAGGGTCTCGAGATCCAAACTGCCTCTAATGTCGAGACTTAACCCCTCATTGTACGCGCATGACGCAGCATCTCCAAGTTGCGCCGAGAGCCAAATTTCTATTTGCGCTTCGGTAAGCGGTGCCTCGATCGGCAGCAACTCAGGGAGCCGCGGTAGCGATGAACCAGCCGGAGAAAGTATGCCAGCCTCTTGCAAGGCGGTGAGGCTTTGTTCGAATGCGCGTGCGATGATATCGATCTCAGTCTTCCCGTGGGTGGTCGTAAGAAAGCAAGGGAAGCCTTCCTGGATGTGCACTCCACGTAGCCGCATGTGCGGGTAAAGCAGACTGGCAAGTGGATTGGACAACTTGAAGTAAAACCAGCTTGCGTAATGCTCGATGCATTCAGGTAGGCCGTGCGCAGCAAGAGCAGCGTTAAGGCGTTTCGCTAGATCTGTGGTGTGTGCCGCCAGGGTGGTGTATGGCGTGGAGCCGGCCTCCGCCACGTGGATAAGGATTGCGTTTGCGGCGGCTAGGGCGAGTGGATGCCGGACAAACGTGCCAGCGAAGAAAGTCACAGCCGCCTCTGGCATGCTTTGATCGCCGTATTGCCAAGCACCGCCATCTAACGCATCCATGAAGGCGGCCTTCCCTGCAAGTATGCCGATTGGCAAGCCACCTCCGACGACTTTGCCATAGGTTGCCAGATCAGCACGGATGTTCAGTATCGCCTGCATGCCTCCAGGGTGAGTTCTGAAGCCGGTGACAACCTCATCAAATACGAGGCAAGTGCCCGAGCGGTGCGTGATATTGCGTAGTTCTGCAAGAAAAGCATGCGGCTGCAGGGCGGGATGCCGGCTTTGCACTGGCTCGACGAGCACGGCGGCTAAGTCGTCGGCATGCTCCCGGATCCACGTCAAGGATGCATCTTGGCCATACTCTAGAACAGTGATGTTGGATACACTCTCCATCGGGATACCTGGTGCCACAGCGCGCGCACCGTTAGCGCCCGCCTTGACTAATACTTCGTCAAATTGACCGTGGTAGCTGCCGGCGAAAGTGACAATACGGCTTCGCCCAGTCACAGTCCGCGCGATGCGCATTGCAGCCATGACGGCTTCCGAACCTGTATTGCAGAATGTCATCCGTTCATTACCAGTCATTGCGCAAAAGCGCGCAGCGACCTCACCGGCCAACGCAGCCTGTGGCCCAATCTCGAATCCTAAATCGAGCTGGCGTTTAACCGCCTCGACCACAAAGGATGGCGCGTGTCCGAAAGCGGTTTGACCGAAACCGTTTACCAAGTCGACATACTTGTTACCGTCGATGTCCCAAATATAGGGTCCGGAAGAGCGGACAGCTACGATCGGGTATGTCATTTCCTTCCACTCGGGACGGAAGCCGGCGGCAGCCCTCGGGTCAGCTAAAACAGACCGGGCGTTGGCGGTAAGACGCTTGGACTCTGCAGACCGAGCCACTGTAGCGGCCATCAAGTCTCTGACATGCGCAAGGCCGGCGGCTGTCAGGCTGGTGCCATTTGCTGCCATCACCTTAAATGCGTCAAAACGTGCTGTGTTCTCGGGTGCGGGCAGAGAAACCCTAGGTGCCGCCGGCACGTCTGCGGCTGGGGCATTTGCGAGTGCACTCAACTGCTGTGCAAATAAGGCTGACATCGCCTGGACTTGCTGCTGCATGAGTGTTGTCGTACTCGGCGCAACTTCGGCCGCCGCCATGGCTGTGACCGGCACGGGCAAGGGTGCTGGTGGAGCGGCAGCGATAGTCAAAGGAGCCACCGACTTGGGGCGTTGCGACGCAACGTAGTTCGCGAGAGTAGTAAAGTCCCCGCAGTCGCCTAGAAGCTGGCGGAACGTTAGCTTGATACCAAACCGGCTTCGAACTTGTTGCGCGACCTGGCCGAGAAAAAGGGAGTCGAAACCAAGTTGGATAAAACTGGCCGCGGGATCAATGCCACTCAGACTATCACCTGACAGCTCTTCAAAGAGTTGAATCAACTCCGGTAAAGCTGTGGCACCGGCAAGTGAACCATCACAAGCTGCTTGGACCATTGTTTGCTGAGGCTCCGGGTTTGGAAAAGACTCTGGTTCATCAATCCAGCAGCGGGCTTTTTCCCACGGCGTTGGTGGCAGCGGAATGTGGCGACGCCCCAGAGAAGCCGTATGCAGGGCCTCCCAGTCCATCTCGACACCAGCCAACCAGAGGCTTGCGACGGCTTCTGCCGCAGTCTGGTCAGCGCTACTGTCGCTCGTCGCCTCGGGAAGACTGTGGATCGAGGCCGTGGCGCTTTTGCGCCATCCAGCCGCCAGTGCGAGCTGGACAAGCCCGCGTCCCGGCCCGCATTCAAGCAGTGCGTTCAGGGGGGGAGCAGCTTGCCTGAGCGTTTCGAGCCCGGCACCGAAGCGCACGGGTGCTCGACAGTGAGTTGCCCAATAAGCCGGTGAAGTTGCCTCTGCGTCGGTCAGCCAGGTGCCCGAAACGCTCGAGACGATTGGGGTCGATGGGCTCGACAGTGGAAGCCCTGAGATCACGTCTGCCAGGGCGGCCGCTATGCCATCCATCGCGCGCGAGTGGAAAGCATGGCTGGTGTGAAGCCGGCGGCACGGTACATCACGCGCCTGCAAAGCCTGTTCAAGCCGCGCGATCTCGGCGATCGGGCCAGCGGCCACGTAGAGCGAGGGGGCGTTCGCCGCAGCCAGGTCAAGCGTTTCTCCCAGCAAAGGGATCAGCTCGGCTTCTGGAAGCCGAACGGAGAGCATCGCGCCCGCCGCCATGCCGCTCATCAAGCGGCCGCGTGCCGCCACGAGGCCCAACGCTTGCTCCAAACTGAAGACGTCCGCGAGGCAAGCTGCTACAAACTCGCCCACACTGTGGCCCAGCATGGCCACCGGACGTATGCCACGGCCGATCCAAAGTTGAGCGGTGGCATAGCTGATTGCAAATAGAGCCGGTTGCGCGACCGCGGTATCCCTCAGCGATTCGGCGGCGGTGGCATGGAACTCGTCTGGGAACAACGCCTCGCGAAGATCAAAGCCAAGGTGCGGCCGTAAAATTGCAGCGCATCGGTCGATGGCATCTCGGAAAACTGGTTGGCTGGCGTAAAGCGAGCGCCCCATGCCGGTATACTGGGCACCCTGTCCCGGGAACAAGAATGCGACGCCGCCTGCGCTTTGCCCCGCTTCGGCGGTCAAGATTTGGCTTGATCGCAAGCCGGCAATCGCGTCGGCATGGTGCGAGCAAGCCAATGCCGCCCGATGCTTGAAGCGCCGCCGGGTCTTTTGCAAAGTCCAGGCGATATCAGCGAGCGTATGCTCGGGATGGCGCTCAAGGTAGGCCGCCAAGCGGGCGCGAGCGTCAGCCAATCCGGCGGGACTGCGGGCGGACAGCAATAGCACCTGCTGTGTCTCAGTGTTGGCGGAGGAGCTTTGGACCGGCGCCTGCTCAATGATGGCGTGCGCGTTGGTTCCTCCGACGCCGAACGAGCTGACTGCGGCCCGGCGAGGTGAGGAAGCGCTCCAGGCCTCGGTTTGCGCCGACACGCGGAAAGGGCTGGTGTGCAACTCGGTCGCTGGATTTGCTGTTTGGAAGTGCAGCGTGCCCGGGATCGTCGCTCGCTCCACCGTCAGTGCTGCTTTGATCAGCCCGGCGCATCCGGACGCGGCATCAAGGTGGCCGATATTTCCTTTCACTGACCCGAGGACGCATTGGCCGGTTGGGACGCCAGGTCCCCAGGCTTGGCGTAGGGCGGCCACTTCAATGGGATCGCCCAACGGTGTCGCCGTGCCGTGCGCCTCGACATAGCCGATGCTTTGCGGGCTGACGCCGGACTGAGCGTGGGCAGCAGCAATACAGGCAACCTGGCCAGCGACGCTCGGGGCGGTGAAGCCGACCTTGGATGCTCCGTCGTTATTGGTGGCGATCCCACGGATGACTGCGTGAACATGGTCTCCGTCGGCCAACGCATCGGCCAAGCGCTTGAGCAGGACAACGGCAGCGCCGCTTCCGAATACCGTTCCGCTTGCGGCTGCGTCGAAGGGGCGCACATGCCCGTCTGCTGAAGCGAGACCACCGGGTTCGTGCAAATACCCGCGTTGTTGCGGTAGGGTGATGGATACGCCACCTGCCAGCGCCATATCTGCGTCGCCAGCGCGCAGGGCGGCACAGGCTTGGGCGACTGCAACCAGCGACGTTGAGCAGGCCGTCGCAATCGTGACGGCTGGACCACGCAGGTCGAGCTTGTAAGCCACGCGCGTGGCTAGAAAATCCGACCCGGCGCCCAGCAAGGTTGGATAGCTGCCAGTCTGATAGTCGCTGGTGTAGCGCAAGACGGCGTCGCGGTCGGCAAGCACGTTGCGCAACAAATATGAGTTAGGACTGCTGCCTGCGAACACACCGATGCGGCCCGGGTAGACGGCTGGATCATGGCCAGCCGTTTCCAATGCTTCCCAAGCAATCTCTAGAAACACGCGATGCTGCGGGTCGGTGAGTTCGGCTTCGCGCCTGGTCATGGCGAAAAAGGCCGGGTCGAACTGGTCTATGCCGTCCAAAATCGGGCGGGCTGCAACGAAGGCCGGATCAGCGCGCGTTTGTGGGCTCGACGCATCTTGCAGGTCGCTTGGCTGGAAGCGGGTGATGGACTCAACGCCGCTGCAAAGGTTGTCCCAAAAGGCGTCAAGGTCGGACGCGCCTGGGAAACGGGCGGCCATCCCGATGATGGCGATTTCACCGCCAAAGCCTCGGCTGGCCTCGACCTGTAGGGGTTTCGTGCCGTCGGCATAAGCGGCAAGGCTGCTGACGCTTGGGTAAGCGAACAAGTCGGTCAAGCTCACATCGAGGCCGGCATCTGTCATGGCAGCATGGGCGCGAACGATGTCGAGTGAGCTTACCCCGGCATCAAACAGGTTGGTGTCCGTTTCAAATTCACGACCCAGCACTGATAGCCAGATTCGCTTCAAGCGCTCGACGGTGCTGGAGGCGGCTGGGAGCGCTTTGCGGTCCAGCTTGCCGTTGGGGGTGAGCGGCATTGCGCCAAGAACGGTTATGACGGAGGGCACCATGTGCTCTGGCAGGCGAGCCAGCAGGGTGCGCCGCAAAGCCCCCGCCTCAACGTCTCCCGAGACGAAAGCGTCGGCTCGACCGCCTTGGAATACCACTGCGGCCTGGCGCACTGCTGGCTCTGATAAAAGCGCAGCCTCCACGTCGTCCAGGCAAACTCGCTTGCCGCGGATTTTGACTTCTCGGTCCTTGCGGCCGGCAAAAATCAGTGCGCCGTCATGCCGCCGACGAGCTCGATCCCCGGTGCGATACATCGGACGTCCATCGGGCCCCGTGACGAAGACTGCTGCCGTTGCTTCCACGCGATTGAGGTAGCCGAGCGCAACCCCGTCGCCGCCAGCGCAGAGTTCGCCCTCGTCGCCCTCCGGCACGGGCTGGCCCTGCTCATCCAGCAGCCAAACGGATGTGCCGCGGATGGGCCAGCCGATCGGCACAGCCCTATCGGCCGCATGGTCTCGCGGGATGGGATAGCAGCAGGTGAAGGTGGTGTTTTCGGTCGGGCCATACCCGTTGATAAGAGACGTGTTCGGCAGACCGGCCAGCGCGCGAGCAACATGCGGCGGCGAAAGCACGTCTCCACCCGCGAGCAACTGGCGTATGCCTGCCATCGCCGGCAGCCGGGCATCCACCATGGCGTGGAACAATCCGCTCGTGAGCCATGCAATGGTCACGCCGAACCGGTCTAGCGCTTGAGCAATGGTATCGAGTGAGGGGACCGCGTCCGGCACAATGGCGAGTGCCGCACGATTGAGCAACGCCCCCCAAATCTCGAAGGTCGACGCGTCGAAGCCGAGCGGTGCGGCATGCAGCACGACGTCTGCCGGGGTAAATGTCACGTAGTCTGGATTTTGCACCAGCCGGAGCACGCCGCGCCATGGCACGACTACGCCCTTCGGCACCCCCGTGGAGCCCGACGTGTACATGACATAGGCGGGTGCCGCCGGGTCGGTCGGCGGCAACGGTGGTAGTGGTGCTGCACTCGGCAAAGCTTGATCCAGCCGCAGCGTGGGCCGATCCCCGGCGCAGTCCCCGGTTGCGATGATTACGCGAGCGGCGGCATCTGATAGCGTGTGTTGCACAACGGACGCCGGCAATGCCGGGTCGATCGGAACGTAAACAGCGCCTATTCGTGTCGTGGCGAGGATAGCGGCGATCGCGTCCGACGAGCGGCCAAGGAGCAGACCGGCGCGATCACCTGGCCGTAGCCCCAACTGCCACAAACAGCAGGCAATCTCGTCCGCCCGGGCAACAAGTTGCGCGCTGGTGAGGCCGTTTGGCCCGCAGATTGCGATAGCGTCCGGACTTTCTGCGGCCCATGCCTCGACATAATGATACAAAGCGCCTCACTCATCACAACGGACTGTTGTGGGCATGATGCGGGGTAAAAGCTGCTAAATCGCTAAGATCAGGGTCAGTCGGGCATGGCTGGACAGGACGGCAGATGCGAAGGATTTATGTGACCAGCGGCGTCAACCAGGCATGATGCCAGCATGAACGTGCGGCTCGCTACGATGCTTGCCTTGATGGCCGGTCCGGCTGTTGCTCAACCCGCGTCGCAGCACTTGAGATACTCGGCTTATGCCGACGGGCTCAACGTGATGGATGTGGACGCGGAGATGGCCATCTCCCAGGAGAGCTACCGCGTGCAAGTCTCCTATCATGTCACCGGGTTAGTGGGCGTCTTTGTCAACGCCCAGAGCACGACCACGGTAGATGGCCGGTTTTTGGGGGACACGCCAGTGCCGCGCGAGTTGTTCAGCGCCGGGCGCCTGCGGGGTCAACAGCGGGTCACGCAGATCGATTGGCTCAACGGCCGCCCCATCGTCAGCCAACTCGTGCCGCCAGTGGAGGCGGAGCGTGACCCGGTGCCAGCCGACGAGCAGGCGCATACCGTAGACTCGCTGAGTGCGATGGCGTCGTTGCTGCATCAAGTTGCCTTGTCCGGACGTTGCCAGGGGGCGATGAACACGTTTGATGGGCGCCGGCTTTCCTCCCTCGAGGCGCATACCGTGGGCGAGGAAGTGTTGCCGAAGACGAATCGGTCCTCGTTTGAAGGGCCGGCGCTGCGATGCGACTTCGAGGGGCGTCAGCTCGGCGGCTTCGTTCACGACGAGGACTTGAACGTGTTGCGGCGGCCGCAGCATGGGTCGGCGTGGTTTGCCAGCCTCGCTCCGGGAGCACCCCCCGTGCCGGTGCGGATCACCTTCAGCACTCGGATACTGGGTGCGGCTACGATGTATCTGACCGGGCGCGATTGACACGCTGTTTGGCGCAGCTTCGCGCTGACACGTTTCGATGCAAGACGTGTCAACACATCCTTTGACACCACAATGCCGGAGACGGTAGCGGAGGGTGCATGACCGCAACCGCAATATTGCTCGCGGCCGGGCTCGGCACGCGGATGAAGTCCTTGACGCCGAAAGCCCTGCATCCGCTTGGCGGACGACCGATGCTGCGGCACTTGCTGGCGAGTTGCGCCGGGGTGTTCGACCAGGCGGTGGTCGTGGCCGGGCCGGATATGGATGCTCTCGCCGCCGCCGCCGCGCCGCACCCTGTCGTGGTGCAGCGGGAACGGCTGGGGACCGCGCATGCGGCTCTGCAAGCGACGGAGCATTTCGGCGACGGCGACGTGGCGGTGCTTTACGCGGACAATCCGCTGATCCGTGCTGCGACCTTGCAGCGGTTGCTGGCCGCTCGGGCGCAAGCGGGCCTGGTGCTGCTGGCCATGCGCCCCGCCGAACCGGGCCGTTACGGGCGGGTGGTGCTCGGCAGCCGGGGGGTCGAGCGCGTGGTGGAGTGGGCTGAGGCAAGCGAGGCCGAGCGTGCCATTCCGCTTTGCAATGCCGGCGTGCTGTGCGCGGCTGCGGCCGATATGCGGCGCTGGTTGCAAGCGGTGCGGCCGCAAAGCCGTGGCGGCGAATACTATCTCACTGACGTGGTCGCTCTCGCCCGTGCCGAAGGGGTGGTCGTCGAGGCCGTGGAGGCACCGGAAGAAGAGTTGCGCGGGGTGAACTCGCGTGCGGAGCTTGCGGCGGCGGAGGCCACCCTGCAGCGGTTTCTGCGGGAGGCGGCGATGGCGGGCGGCGCCACTCTGGTCGCACCCGAAACCGTGTTTCTCAGTGCTGACACCATCCTCGCCGCCGACGTGACCGTGGAACCGAACGTGGTGTTCGGCCCCGGGGTGAGCGTTGCAACCGGCGCGCGCATTCGTGCATTTAGCCATCTTGAGGGTTGTATTATTGGTGCTGGTGCTGTAGTGGGTCCTTTCGCGCGGCTTCGGCCCGGCACGAGCCTAGGGGCACAGGCGCATGTTGGTAACTTCGTCGAGCTTAAGGCGGCCGTTCTGGGTGAGGGGGCAAAGGCGAACCACCTCAGCTACATCGGAGACGCCAGCGTAGGGGCAGGCACCAACATCGGCGCAGGCACCATTACGGTGAACTATGACGGGTTTGCCAAGCACCGCACGGAGATCGGGGCGGACGCATTTGTCGGCTCGAACAGCTCCCTGATCGCGCCGGTCCGGGTTGGGGATGGCGCCATTGTGGTGGCAGGCAGCACGGTGACAGATGATGTGCCAGCGGATGCGATGGCGTTCGGCCGCGCTCGCCAAGTCAACAAGCCGGGCCGCGCGACGGCGTTCCGGGCCAAGCGGGAGCAGCGCTGATGTGTGGCATTGTCGGGGTCGTCGGTGCGCGCCCAGCAGCACCGCTGCTGCTGGAAGCACTGAAGCGGCTGGAATATCGCGGCTATGACAGCGCCGGAATTGCCACGCTATGCAACGGCCACATCGAACGGCGGCGGGCCGCAGGCAAACTGGTGAACCTGGAGGCGGTGCTGAGCCGCTCCCCTTTACCGGGCAACGTCGGGGTGGGGCATACGCGCTGGGCGACCCACGGCGCGCCAACCGAGGGCAACGCCCATCCGCACGGCACGCCTTTGGTCTCGGTGGTGCACAACGGCATTATCGAGAACCATGCCAACCTGCGCGACGAGCTGGAGGCGGCCGGCCAATCGTTCGAGACCGAGACTGACACCGAAGTCGTGGTCCAACTCGTGGACCTGCATCTGCGCCGTGGAATGACGCCGGCCGCCGCCGCGCAGGCCAGCTTTGCCCGGCTGGAAGGCGCCTATGCGCTGGCGTTGGTGTTTGCCGGGCATCATGACTTGATGGTGGCGGCGCAGCATGGCGCGCCGCTCGCGGTGGGCTTTGGCGAGGACGAGATGTTCCTCGGCTCGGACAGCCTGGCGTTGGCGGGCTTGACCCAGCGGATCGCCTTCCTCCGCGATGGCGACCACGCCGTGCTTTCACGCAGCCGCGGCCAGTTTTTCGACGGCACGGGCCGCCCGGCGGAACGCGAAATCCACCGCACGATCCATACCGGCGCCGCGATCGGCAAAGACGGCTTCCGCCACTTCATGGAGAAGGAGCTGCACGAGCACCCGAGCGTGATCGGTCAGGTGCTGCAGCGGATGATCGACCCGACGTCCCGTTCGGTCGTCTTGCCGGCGCTGCCGTTCAGCCTTGCGGCCGTGCCCCGAGCCACGGTGACGGCGTGCGGCAGTGCTTTCTATGCCGGGCTCGTGGCACGCTTTTGGCTCGAGTCAGAGGCGCGCCTACCCACCGACGTGGATGTGGCAAGCGAGCTACGCTACCGCGAGCCTCCGCTTCCTCCCGGCGGGCTCGCCCTGCGGGGGGGCCAATAGGGCGAGCCGGCCGACACGCTGGCCGCCCTGCGCTCCCTGCGCCGGGCCGGGCAGCATGCGCTGAGCGTGCTGAATGTGCCGGAAAGCACCATGGCGCGGGAGAGTGATGCGGTGTTGGAGACGCTGGCCGGCCAGGAAGTGGGTGTTGCCAGCACCAAGGCCTTCACCGCCCAACTCGCCACGCTTGCATGCTTCTCAATCGGTGTTGCGCGCGCCCGCGGCGTCATGTCTGTCGAGCGGGAGATGGCGCTGGTGGATGCATTGTTGGAACTGCCGAGCCGTGCCTCCGAGGCGTTGGCGCTGGATTTGTCGCACGTGGCGGCGCGGGTGGCGCAAGCGCGCGACGTGCTGTTCCTTGGCCGTGGCGGCTGCTTCCCGATCGCGTTGGAGGGTGCATTGAAGCTGAAGGAGATCAGCTACATCCACGCCGAGGGTTATGCGGCCGGCGAGATGAAGCACGGGCCGATCGCATTGATCGACGCCGACGTGCCGGTGGTGGCTGCGGCCCCGAGTGGCGCTCTGTTCGACAAAACCGCTTCCAACCTGCAAGAGGCGGCCGCGCGCGGCGGCAAGCTGATCGTGTTCACGGATGCGGAAGGGGCGGCCAAGCTGCAGCATGTCGCGACGGAGTTGGTGGTGTTGCCGACGGTGCACCCGTTCGTGGCGCCCATTCTGTATGCTATTCCGGTGCAGATGCTGGCCTATCAGGTGGCGGTGCTGAAGGGGACGGACGTGGACCAGCCGCGCAACTTGGCGAAATCGGTGACGGTGGAGTAGCACAGGCTCACTAAGTGATGTCAGAATTCCCATCTGCTCAAAGGAAGACCGACTCTCACCCCATAGAAACTGCGAACTTCGGTCATCGTAGCGCCGCTACATTCGCCGCCTCTACTGTCGCTTCGCTTACACCCCCAAACCGGGACTGAACATAAGCCGCGACCGCAGCCACTTGGTCGTCTGAAAGATACCGGCCCAACGCCGGCATTGCTCCGCGTCCGTGCAGCACACGCGAAACGATGTATTGCGACGATGCCAGCCGCGCGTCACCGGCCAACGCCGGGTAGGCCGCGGCACCCACGGCACCCTGGCCCTGCGGCATGTGGCAGCTCGCGCAGACCGAACCGTAAATCGCCGCGCCGGATGCTTCGGTGAAATGCGCCGGGCTGGCGAAAGTCGGCCAGGCCTCGTCCGCATAGGCCGGCCCGGATGCGGCAAGCAGCGCAAGCACGGCCAGCGCCCTCATCGCGCCAGCACCTTGGCATGCAGACGGGTGATCGCGTCCAGGCTCGACAATATGGCGCCCTCCTGCCAGGCCGGAACGTAGGAGGCATGTTCGCCCGCCAGCACGATGCGGCCGTCGATGGCGCATAGATCGCGGTAATGCGCGGCCCGCGTCGGCTCCGTCCATTGCCCGTAGCACCCGAGCGTCCAGGGCACGCGATGCCAGCCGACGGCGATGCCGTTCTCGAACTCGGCCTCGTATTGGGGATGGACCTGGGCGCCGTATTGCACCGCCCGGCGCACCCGCTCCGTCGGGTCGAGCGAGGTGAACTCGGTGGCGTAGGGCCCGAACGTGTAGGCGCCGAGCAAGACGCCCTTGCCGCCGCTGTTGTAGCCCGATGCCGGGTAGCCAATCAGCGAGATCGGCAGGTCGGTGTAGCTGATCCCGCCGTAGATCGCGTCGTCCTGCTCCCAGAAGCGGCGCTTGAATTGCAGCCCGATCTTCACCACGGACGCATAGGGCACAGCCGTCACTGCCGCCGTCATTGCGGGGGAGACGTTCATTGGGATCTGGCTGAGGATCGACAAAGGGATGGTGCAAACGCACCAGTCCGCCCGCGACTGGCCCGGCGCACCGCTCGCCGTGTCCTGCCACTGCACCGTGACGCCGCTGGCGTCCTGCTGGATGGCCAGCACTTTACGGCCGAGTTGCAGCACGGGCGCCACCTCGCGCTGCATGGCGCGGGCGATCGCGTCCATGCCGCCGACGGGCTGGAACAACGTGGTTTGATAGTCATACTCCGCCGCCACGGTGAGCGCGCGCCACAACCGGCTATGCAGCAAATCGGCCGGGGCGACCGGGGTGGAGGGCTCCGGAAAGGCGTTCAGCCCGCCGCCGGGCGGCTTGTCCCAGCCGCGGCGCTCGCTGCTGTCCTCGCCAGCGCGGTAGCGATAGTCGCTGTCCAGCGCGCCCCAGCTCCGCAGCGCGGCGAGCAGGATTTCGCTGTCCTCGCGCGTCACCCTGTCGGCCAGGCCGTCCCCGTGCACCGCCTTGGCCAGCAAGTCGGCCACCGTGCCATGAAAGTCGGCCTGGACGGTGCGGTAGCGCTGCGGCTTGCCAGCGAATGCTGCCGCGCCATGCAGATAGGCGTTGTGGTTGACCTGGATGAACGGCTCCAGCGCCACGCCCAGTTGCTTGCAGTAATCAAGCAGCGCCCGGTGATGGTACGGTATGCGCCAGGGCCCAGGATTGAGGTAGAGCCCGTCGTCGAAGCCGCATTCCTGCACCGCGCCGCCCAGCTCGACATAGCGGTCGCCGCCACGCAGCGTCCAGGTGCGGCCGCCGGCGCGCTGGTTGTACTCCAGCAGCTCGACCCGGTAGCCAGCCCGGCGCAGTTCCCGCGCTGCCACCATCCCAGCCACGCCCGCGCCCAGCACCAGGACGCTTGCACCCGCCGGCGCGCCGCTGAGGGCAACCGGCCCGGTATAGGTGGATTCGGCCGCATGCCCGAGTGCCGCCATCGCCATATACATCGCCGAGCCGCCCGCCGCGGCGCCGATCAGGCTCAGCAGGTCGCGCCGGGTTGGGCGAGGCGAGGGTTCGGTCATGCTGGACGCTAATCTCGCGCGACGCCGGGCGCAAACCAGGTTGCCGACGCGGCGGTTTGCGATAGGGTCGGGTATGCCCGCAGCTTGCACACCATGACCGACACTGCCGACGTCATCGTCATTGGGCTGGGGGCGGTCGGCAGCGCCACCCTGCACCGGCTGGCCCTGCGCGGGGTTCGCGCCATCGGCATCGACCGGTTCCATCCGCCGCATGACCAGGGCTCCACCCATGGCCAGACCCGGCTCACCCGCTTGGCCATCGCGGAGGGCGCGGTCTACCTGCCGCTGGTCCGCCGCTCGCACGAGATCTGGCGCGAGCTGGAGGCCGAGACTGGCGAAAGCCTGCTGCAGCAGATCGGGATGTTGCTGATTGGGGAGGGCGACGGGGCTCCAAGCCACGGCCAGGCGGGTTTTCTCGGCAGCACCATCGCGGTCGCGCAAGCCCATGGCATCGCGCACGAACTGCTCGACAGCGCCGAGATCCGCCATCGCTATCCGCAGTTCCAGGTGCGCGATGCCGAACGCGCCTACTTCGAGCCGAGCGCCGGCGTGCTGTTCCCGGAGCGCTGTGTCGCCGTCCAACTGGGTTTGGCTGCATCGCTGGGCGCGCAAGTGCGGACGGGCGAGGCCGTGCTGAGCGTCGAGCCTAGCGGCGCCGGCGTGGCCGTTGTCACGGACCAGGGTCGCTACGAGGCGGCCACCGCCATTGTGGCAGCAGGGGCATGGCTGCCGGGTTTGATGGGCGGCGCGCTCCCCGCTTTGGCTGCAGTGCACCGGCAGACGCTGCTCTGGCTCGAGACCGACATGCCGCAGCTTTACGACCCGGCGCGTTGCCCGGTGTTCATCTGGCAGCACGGGTGGTCCGAGCTGGACTATCTCTACGGCTTCCCGTTGATGCCAGGCAGCCATGGGGTAAAGGCCGCCACCGAGCGCTACGACGGCCATGTGGCGCCAGACCAAGTGGACCGCAGGGTCGAGCCTGGCGAGGTCGCCGCCATTTATCGCCGCCATATTGCCGGGCGGCTACGGGGCGTCAGCGACCGGCTGGTACAGGCGGCCACCTGCCTCTACACGGTCACTCCGGACGCGGGCTTCATCCTTGACCGGATGACGGATGGCAGGGTGATTGTCGCCTCCGCCTGTTCGGGGCACGGCTTCAAGCACTCGCCGGCGGTGGGCGAACACCTCGCAGCGCTGGCGTTGGACGCCAGCCATGCCAACGAGCCGCAGTTCGCCCTCGCCCGGTTTGGCTGAGCTAGAGCCTGATCGCTTCAGGTTGGATCGACCTGAAGCGTGAATCAGCCTCTCAAACAGAGAGTTAGAGCAAGTCCGGTTCGCCTACCAGAAGCGGACTTGCTCTAGCGGCCGCGCATCACCGAATGCCGCCGTCCGTACCACAGGTAAATGCCGATGCCGAGCGCCTGCCAAACCGCCAATCGGAGCAGGGTGACGAGCGGCAGGCCCGCCACCAGCGCCAGGCAGGAGGCTATGCCGAGGAGCGGAACCCAAGGGATGCCGGGCACCCGGAACGGCCGCTTGGTGCGGCGCTCCACCCGGCGCAGGTAGAGCACCGCCCCGCACACCAGCACGAACGCCAGCAAGGTCCCGACGCTGACCAGTTCGCTTAGCACTTGGATCGGGGTGAGTGCCGCCACCACCGCCACCACCGCCCCTGTGAGGATCTGGACGCGATAGGGCGTGTTCCAGCGTTCGTGCAGCTTGGCGAACATCGGCGGCAGCAGACCGTCCCGCCCGATGGCGTAGGCGATGCGGCTTTGGCCATACAGCGCCACCAGGATCACCGTGGTCAGACCGGTCAGCGCGCCGAAATCCACCAGCACGGCAAACCAGCCCAACCCCACCGCCTTCACCGCCTTGCCGATCGGGTCTGGCACGTTAAGCTCGGTATACGGCAGCAGCCCGGTGAGCACCGCGGCCACCGCGACATACAGCACGGTGCAAATCACCAGGGACGCCAGGATGGCCCGGGGCATGTCCCGCTGCGGCGATTTCGCCTCCTGCGCGGAGGTGGAAACGGCGTCGAACCCGAGATAGGCGTAGAACACCACGGAGGAGCCGCGCAGGACGCCGCTCCAGCCGAACTCGCCGAAACCGCCCTTGTTGGCGGGGATGAACGGCTGCCAATGGCCGCGTTTCACGTAGAACGCGCCGACCACGATGAACGCCAGCACGACCGCGAGCTTGACGGCGACCATCACGTTGTTCACCCGGGCCGACTCCCGGGTGCCGAGCACCAGCATCGCGGTCAACACCACCACGATCAGCGCGGCGGGCAGGTTCATGATGTTGCCCGGCGCGGCCCCAGGCGGCCCGGTGAACGCCGCCGGCAGCGTGACGCCGAGGTTGCCCAGCAGCCCGACGGCATAGCCGGACCAGCCGACCGCGACCGTGGACGCTCCCATGGCGTATTCCAGCAGCAGGTCCCAGCCGATGATCCAGGCGAAAACCTCGCCCACCGCGGCATACGTGTAGCTGTAGGTGCTGCCGCTGACCGGGATCATGGCGGCCAGCTCGGCATAGCACAGGGCCACGAAGGCGCAGGCGACGCCGGCCAGCACGAAGGAGACCATCACCGCCGGGCCAGCGTAGCGAGCGGCGGCCGTGCCTGTCAGCACGAAGATGCCAGCGCCAATCACCGCGCCGATCCCGATGGCGGTGATGCTGAGCGCGCCAAGCGTTTTCTGCAACTGCTGCCCGCCATCGCCGCTGCGGACGATGTCTTCCACGCTTTTGCGCGCCAGCATGCGGGATTGGCTCAGATCGTGTCTCCCTTAGGCGCCGCCAGTGACTAGCTGGCGGGCTTGAACACAGCTCCCAGCGCGCTTGCCATGTCGGTCGGGATCAGCACCGTCGCGCCCCGCTCCTTGTTCATCTCATACAGTAAATTCATCTGCCGCAACTGCAGCGCCACCGGATTTTGCGCGTACAGGTCGGCCGCCAGCAGAACCTGCTCGGCAATGTCCCGCTCCGCCGAAGCCAGGGTGACCCGCGCCTGCTTCTCGCGCTCGGCCTGCGCCTGGCTGCTCATGGCGTCCTGCAGCCCAGCAGGAATGCCCACGTCCTTGATCTCGACCGAGCGGATGCCGACCCCCCAGCTCCCGGTCTTCTCGCCGATGGTCTGCCGGAGCTGTTCGTCGGCGGATTTGCGGTCGCTCAGCAGGCGGGCGAGGTCCGACGAGCCGATCATCTCGCGCAGGCTGGTCTGCGCCACCCGCTCGATCGCCTGGCGGTAGTTGGCGATGTTGATGGCGGCGGCGCGCGGGTCGGTCACCTGCCAGAACACGATTGCGTCCACGCCCACCGCCACCGTGTCGCGCGTGAGGGCCTGCTCGGCGGTGATGGTGGTGGTCTCCACCCGCATGTCGATGATGAAGGCGACCTGGTCGATGAGCGGGAACACCAGGAACAGGCCTGGCCCGCGCACCCCCAAGAAGCGCCCCAGCCGCAGCACCACGGCGCGGTTCCACTCCTGCGTCAGGCGCACCGAGCGGAGCAGCAGCAGCACGACGAGCACTGCCACGACGATAAGGGCGATCGGCATGGTGTTCTCCAAGGCGAGTTGCTGGAATTGCGGCGGCATCAAACGCGTCCTGTCATGGCGGCGAGGGTGACGGCCATGCGGTCGGCCAGGCCACGGGGCGCCGGGTCGCCGGGATGACGCAGGTCGCGCCGGGCAAGGGCGGCGGGCAGGGCGGCGGCCAGAGCGACGCCGGGGCGCAGGCGCGGACCGAGTAGGCTGCGCGCTTCTGCTGCCAGCACCGCGAATACGGGCTGCAGCGCGGGTGCTTCGGGGGCAGCGATCACGGCCTCGGATGTGAGTCCGTGTGCTGCCAGCACCTCGGCTGGCAGCAGGCAAAGCTTGGCCCGGGCCAGGGCGGCGACGCTGCGCAACACCCCGGCCGCGGCATAGCCGGCTCCCAGCCGCCGCACGCTTTGCGCACCAGGCGCTCCCAGTAGCCGGGCCGCCGCCATTGCGAGCGAGCCCGCCCCCGCCAACAGCCAATCTCGCCATTCCGCTATCGACACGAACTCGGTCTGCTCGCGCGCGTCCAGCACGGCCAACAGCTCGGCGGGCTCGAGCGCTCCGGCTGCAAGCAGGCTGGAGAGCGGCGTCGCCACCTCGTGCGGCTTGCGCGCGCCTTCCACCACCTCGCGCCACCATTGCAGCCGGATCAGCGCCATCATCGGCTCCGTGGTGGCCTCGCGCGCCCGTGCTGCCTCGTGGTTGAACGCGTACAACGTGAATAGCGCCTCGCGACGTTCTGGCGGTGCAAACAGCGCGGTGAAGAACCGGTCGGGGTCCGCCCGGCGCACCATCGCGCCAAGTGGTGAAAGGCTTGCGCCGTCTGACATGCAACGAACATGGGGTTGGCCGCGCTTGACGCGAGGTGGGGTCGGCAGGATGGTCCGGCCCCGCGGCATGCAAACCTAGGAGATTGCCCATGGCGTTTGAACTCCCCCCGCTGCCTTATTCTCACGATGCCCTCGCCCAGCGCGGCATGTGCCAGGAGACGCTGGAGCTGCACCACGACAAGCACCACCAGGCCTATGTGACGGCGCTCAACGGGTTTGTTGACAAGGACCCGGCGCTGCAGGGCAAGTCGCTGGAAGAGATCATCACCCACACCGCCAAGGAAGGCGGCCCGGTGTTCAACAACGCCGGCCAGCATTGGAACCACATCCTGTTCTGGCAGGCGATGAGCCCGACCGAGGGCGGCAAGATCCCGAACAAGCTCGAAGCCAAGATCACGTCGGACCTGGGCGGCGTGGCCAAGTTCAAGGAAGACTTCAAGGCTGCTGCGATTGGGCAGTTCGGGTCGGGCTGGGCCTGGCTGGTGCTCGGCTCGGACGGCAAGCTCAAGATCACCAAGACGCCGAATGGCAGCAATCCGCTGGCGACGGGCGACGGCCACGCTTTGCTCGGCATCGACGTGTGGGAGCACAGCTACTACCTGGACTTCCGCAATCGGCGGCCGGACTACATCACCAACTGGCTGGACAAGATCGCCAATTACGAGTTCGCCGAAAGCCAGATGGCCGCCGCCTAGGCACTGCGCTCCGTACATGAACCTGCCCCAGACCCTCTCCCACTGCAGGGCAATCGCATCTGGCGTCTTCCTCTCTCGCTATTCGCGGGAGAGGGAGAAGAGCCAAATGCCATCGTCCTGCCCGGAGGGAGAGGGAGCAGCAACTAGAACCAGGTGGCTAGTCTGCGTGGGAGGGCTCGCCGCGCCTGCGGCCGGGGCGCTTGCGGCGGTCCGCGGGCGCGGCCTCGCGTAGCCGCTCAAACAGCAGCACCGACCGGCCAGTCACGACATACTGCTCACCGACACTCACCTCCTCTTCGTGGTTGGGTGCGTTGGTGTCGAACAGCAGCCGCCAAGCGGTGCCGCCGGCAACCGGGGGTAGCGTGAAGCCAACCCCATCGTGATGCCCGTTCATGATGATCAGCATCGAACTGTCGCTGGAAACCCGGCGCACGCCTGTGGCCCGGGCGCGGCCGTCCAGCAGCATGCCGAAGCAGCGCAGATTGCCATCCCGCCAGTTGTCCTGGGTCATTTCCTGGCCCATCGCACTGAGCCATGTTACGTCCCGCACGCAGGATTCGGGGTCTAGCACGCCGGTTAGATAGCGGCCGCGGCGCAGGATGGGGTAGCGGTGCCGCAGCGCGGTCAACTCCTGGACGAACTTGATCATCCGGCTGCCACGCTCGCCAACCGTCCAATCGAGCCAGCTCAGCTCGTTGTCCTGGTTATAGGCGTTGTTGTTGCCGCCCTGGCTGCGGGCGAACTCATCGCCAGCCAGCAGCATCGGCGTGCCCTGGCTCAGCAGCAGGGTGGCCAGCATGTTGCGCATCTGGCGCTCGCGCACGGCATTGATCGCCGGGTCGTCGGTCGGGCCTTCCACGCCGCAGTTCCAACTAATGTTGTGGCTGCTGCCATCCCGGTTGTCCTCACCATTGGCCTCGTTGTGCTTCTGGTTGTACGAAACCACGTCGTTGAGTGTGAAGCCATCATGCGCCGTGACGAAGTTGACGCTTGACCAAGGCCGTCGTCCGCGACGGTTGAACTCGCCGGCCGAGGCGGACAGCCGCGCGGCAAGCGCCGAAGCGGGCGCCTCTGCCTTCCAGAACGCGCGGGTGGTGTCGCGGAACTTGTCGTTCCACTCGGCCCAGCCCGGCGGGAACTGGCCAACCTGGTAGCCGCCGGGCCCGATGTCCCATGGTTCGGCAATCAGCTTGACGGCAGACAGTACCGGATCCTGCCGGCAGCTGTCGAGGAAGCCGCCGCCCTCGTCAAAGCCATGGTCTTCGCGCCCGAGGATGGTTGCCAGGTCGAAGCGGAAGCCGTCGACATGCATTTCCGTCACCCAGTAGCGCAGGCTGTCAGTCACCATCTGCAGCACGCGCGGATGGCTGATGTTGACCGTGTTTCCAGTGCCGGTGTCATTGATGTAGAAGCGTTTTTCTTTCGGCATCAACCGGTAGTAGCTGAGGTTGTCGATGCCGCGGAACGACAGCGTCGGACCCAGCTCGTTGCCCTCGGCGGTGTGGTTGTAGACCACGTCGAGGATGACCTCGAGCCCGGCGTCGTGGAAGCGGGCCACCATCTGCTTGAACTCGGAGAAGGCGAAGCCGGGGCTGAAGGCATAGCGCGGGTCGGGCGCGAAGAAGCCGATCGAGTTGTAGCCCCAGTAGTTGGTAAGCCCCTGGGCGACCAGGGTATGGTCGTTGATGAAGGTGTGCACCGGCAGCAACTCGACCGAGGTGACCCCGAGCGAGCGGATGTAGTCGAGGATCTCGGGGGCGGCGAGGCCGGCGAAGGTGCCGCGCATTTCCGTCGGCACCGCCGGATGCAGCTTGGTGAAGCCGCGGACATGCAGCTCGTAAAGGATGGTGCGTTCCCAAGACACGCCGGGGGAATGGTCCCGCCCCCAGGTGAACGACGGGTCGATCACCTGGCACTTCGGCATATAGCGGGCACTGTCATGCCGGTCGAACGAGAGGTCGGCGTCCTTGTGTCCCTGGACGTAGCCGTAGCAGGCCGGGTGCCACACGACCTGGCCGACGTGAGACTTGGCGTAAGGGTCGAGCAGGAGCTTGTGGTGGTTGAAGCGATGGCCCACTTCGGGCGCGTACGGGCCATAGACCCGGTAGGCGTAGACGGTGCCGGGCCGCGCGTCCGGCAGGTAGCCGTGGAACACTTCGTCGGTGTATTCCGGCAACGGCACGCGCTCGAGTTCGCGCTCGCCGGTTTGGTCGAACAGGCAAAGCTCCACCCGTTCCGCATGAGCAGAAAACAGCGCGAAGTTGACCCCAATCCCGTCCCATGTGGCGCCAAGCGGGTGGGGCAGGCCCTCACTCACGCGTCCTTTCGTCACAGCAAAGGGCAAGCGGCTACTCCATGGCACTGGCGCCGCTTATGGAGCAGAGCCAGCCGCGCTTGTCGATGCTAGAGCCTGATCGCTTCAGGTTGAATCGACCTGAAGCGTGAATCAGCCTCTCAAACAAAGAGTTAGAGCAAGTTTGATTCGCCTACCAGAAGCGGACTTGCTCTAGCCAGCGTATCCCGTCAGGGCCGGGCGGCATTGGGAAAGCGGACCGGCCGGCTTGCAGGGTCGGCAGCCTGCGGCCGGTCCCGCTTGAGACCAAGCCAGCCGAGCAGGATCTTGCGCAGATCGGCTGTGCGGTCCTCCGTCACATACGCAAAGCCGCGCGCGCACAGCATGATGACGACAAAAGTCGCTCCAACAACGCCAAAACCGGCGGCATCGAACGGCAACCGCGCCGGCAGCATCCCGGCGGCGAACAGCACGCCCATGATGCCAAGCATCACCGGAAAGTGCATGGCATAGAGCGTGAATGAAAAGCTTGCCAGGCGCTCGCCGGCCGCTTCGAGAAAACGCCAGCGCCGCCACGCAGGATGCGCAATCATGAGTGCAACGCCAAGCCCAAGCACCGGATCAGGCAAAGGGATGAGAGCTTCCAGGGCAAGCAGCAGGATCACGCATGCGACACCCGCCAGCAGCATCAAGCGGCCCCGCAGCAGGCCGGCGTTGAACGCCAGCCGTGCGCCAATCCCTGCCAGCCAGGACAACCCGGCGAACAGGATGTTGGGTTGATGGTAGGCGCAGAGCCCGAGCAGAACCGCACCATAGGCCATGACCAGCAATGCCCATGGCGAGACGATCCGGCGATAGGCCAGCACAGCGGCCAGCCCGATGATGTAGTAGCTCCATTCATAGGCGAGCGACCAAAGCGGACCATTGCTGTCAAGGGTCGGGACGACGACATCATTCAGCATGACCGCCACACCCGCCCAGCGTGCCCAGGAGAGGTCATTCGTCAGCGGCTGCGCCAGGTCGTAAGTCCACTGGCCGGTGTGCACGAAGGGTGCTGTCGGCACGAACCATAACAGCGCCGCAAGGATGCCTGCCGTCAGTGCCAGCACGGGCAGCAACACGACAAAGATCCGGCTGAACCGGTCCACCAGGAAGCTTGGCCAGTCGGAGCGCAATCGCGGGCTGACAAACAGCTCGACCAGCTTGCCTCCCACCAGGAAGCCGCTGAGCACGAAGAACACCACGACGGCGGCGTGGCCATACCCGCCATAGCCCGTGAGCGGCTTGGCGACCAAGCCAGTGTCCGGCGGGGCGGTGCCGGCAACATATCCGGTCTTGTCCAGCAGGTCCTGCTCGAGATGGGAGAGCACGACGACGACGGCGGCGATCCAACGCATATGCGACAGCAGAGGGACAGAAGCGGTGGCGCGTTTCCGGTCCGTGCCGATCGGCTGCACCGGTACTCCGACGGCGTCAGTCATCTGGCGGCCACTCGCATTGATCGCCAGGATGATGGAGCTGGCATGTTGCCCTGATATTGCCCGTTGAGCCGAGATGGCTATCGGCCCGAAGCAGCACCAATCACGGGGCAATCGTGCCGTCCAGTGATTTTTACTTACGTTTGGCTTAGCGTGCGGCCGGCCGGTTACACACAGATAAGGACGTCGCATGCCGCCAACCGGTTTCGAGCAATTCGTCGTCGGCCAAGTGTTTGACACACCATGCTATGTGGTGTCAGCAGACGAGGTGAAGGCGTTTGCCGGCCAATACGACGCTCAGTCGCAGCACTTGGACGAAGCTGCCGCGGCCGCGACACTCTTTGGCGAACTGGTGGCGAGCGGATGGCATACCGCAGCCGTGACCATGCGGCTCATGCTGGACGGCGGCCTGGCCGGGGTGAGGAGCCGGGCAATGGGCCTCGAAGTCCGGCACCTCAAATGGCTGCTCCCGGTGCGTCCTGGCGATACGTTGCACGCGCAAACCGAGGTGGTCGAGCTGCGTGCGTCCCGCTCCAGGCCCGATCGTGGGATCATGCTGGCGCGCACCATCACGCGCAACCAACACGATCAGCCGGTGCTCGACATGACGGCCTCCATGCTGGTTTTGCGCAGCGATGCGGTGACGTAGCGTTACTCCGCGGCATGCTCCAGCATCGGCGCGGCAAGCTTGGCCAGTTGCGGCGCGAGCGTGACCAAGTCCCGCTCGGCGACGCAGCACAGATAATGGGTCGACGCCGCCGCGTGGTCAGCGCTTTCCGGGAGCAATTGCCCATCTGGACCCAGCGGCATCGCGGTGAGGCCCAGATCGCCATACACCTTGAGCAGGGCAGGGCCGGCACGCCAGACCGCTGGGTCGAGCCCTTCTTGGATGGCGAGGTCGCGTAGCCGCCAAATCGCCGAGATGCGGTCCCCCGGTGCGCCCGCCGGGTCGCCCAGGCCAAGCAACACCCGGCCCATGCGGCGGAACGGCAGGCCAGAGCGTCCGGCCTCGCCCATCACCAGGCCGTCGGCGAGCGCAGGCGGATCGGCGCCCAACGCGGCATAGCGCAGCCGGCCCTCACCAGCCCATGGGACCCAGGTCACATGGCCCGGCCGCAACAGCCGCCACAATGCGAGCAGCCCAAGCAGCACCGCCAGCGCCATCACCACGCGCAGCCCATTCGGTAGATCGGGCGACAGGATCAGCTCCCACCAGGAATTCTCGGACAGCATCCGCACCGCCGGCTCGAAGCTGGCAAGGGCGATGACGCAGGCCGCGAGCGCCAGCAGTGGGATCAGCACGTCGGACTTCAGCGTGCTGGTGAGCAGCCGGGCGTGGCGATAGAAGGCGTCCCGGAATGGCGCCACTAGAACGGCGGACAGCGCCAGCACGGCGGGAATCCAGTTCGGATCGCGCTGGGCCGCCGTGTAGACGGCCGCAATCAGCAGCAGGCCCACCGTGCCGCCCCACGCGAGCGTCACCCGCTGCGACAAGCCGATGGCGAGCACCATCAGTGCCGCCCCGATCAGCGAGGGGATGAACTGCCCGGCGCTGGCAGCCGCGTCGGCGAAATCGGGGTCGATCCAGGAAAAGTCCGGCCGGGCATCGATCACCCCGAGCGACAGCAGCAACGCACCGCAGATCGCCACCACGCCGGTTGCAGCGCCAACTGCGAAGTCCGGCTCGCTGATGCGGCCGAAGGACTGCGTGGCCCGCGAGACGGCACCGCTCTGCAGCAGTGCGCCACCCCGGAGCAGGATTTCGTTGGCGGCGAACAGCGTGCCGGCCAGGAAGAGCGGGATGATGTAGTAATAAAGACGGAAGATCAGGATGGCGCCCAGGATCACCGGGGCGGGCAGGTAGGGCTTGAGGCCCAGCAGCATGGCGGTGTCGAACACCCCGATGCCGCCGGGCAGACTCGCCAGCAGCCCGGCGCTGTACGAGGCCAGGTAGCAGGCGAGGAAGCGCAGGAAGGTGAGCCCTGGCGTGGGCGGCAGCAGCGTGTAGAAGATTGCCGCCGTGACTGCCACGTCCATCGAGGCGAGCGCCACCTGAATGATCGCCATCCGCCAGTCGGGCAGGGTGAACTCGTGCCCCCGCAGCCGGATGGTGCCCGCCACGCTCGACACCACGACATAGGCGGCCACGGCAGCCCACATGGCGGTGCCGATGCCGTAGAACGCCCAATGCGGCAGGATGCGGCTGAAGAACGGGATCGACCCTGGCTCGAACCACAGCACCCAGCCGCCGAGCACCAGCCCGCCGAGCCCAAACGTGAGTGAGCAGAACCCCACCACCTTGGCGATCTGGACCGGCGCCAGGCCCCAGTGCGAGTAGAGCCGGTAGCGCACCGCCGCGCCCGACACGGCAGAGAACCCCAGGTTATGCGACAGCGCGTAGGCACAGAACGAGGCAAAGGCGACCCGGCGGTACTTGACCGGATGCCCCGCGTACATGGTGCCGAGGCGGTCGTAAAAGGTGAGCACCAGGTAGGACGCGACAGTGGCGCCAAAGGACGTAATCAGCGCGTAGCGGGGGATCGCCGCCAACGCCACCCGGATGTCGGCAAGCTTGAGGTTGCGGAACTCGCGCTCCACCACGTAGATCGCGCCCGCCAGCAGCAGCACGCCCAGCAGGGCCGGCACATGGCGTACAAGCTGCTTCAAGCTGCCTCCGCCCTCCGTGCCAAGGCTGCGCGGATGAGCGCCACCGTCTCAATGATGCCGTAGAGCGCCACGAAGCCGCCAAAGCGCGGCCCTTCCTGTTGGCCGAGCAGAACCTGGTATAGGCAGTCGAACCAGGCTTTGAGGGCAGGGAAGGGGTGCCGCTTGCCGACCGAATAAACCTGATTTTGGATCAATTCGGCGTCCGTTTCTGGTGGCAATGCGGCCAGGGTGTCGGCGAGGTCCGCCAGTGCGGCGGCTTCCATCTCCGTAGGCTGGCGGAATTGCCGGGTGGGCCGCACGAAATCGCAGTAGTACGCCACCGCGTAGTCCACCAGGCGCGCCAGGAACGGTGTGGCATCCGGACCGGCGCCGGGATGGTAGCGGTGGATAAAGCCCCACAGCATGTCCGGCGTCTCGGCGTTCACCACGCTGGCAAGGTTCAGCAGCATGGTGAACGGGATCGGGCTGCCACCTTCGTTGGCGACGCGGCCGCCGCCGATATGCCAGGCCGGGTTGGCTGGGTCGTTGCCGCCCTTGGTCACGCCGGCGATGTAGTCGTCCACCGCCCGGGGGATCACGTCGAAAAACAGCCGTTTGGCGCGCTGCGGCTGGTGATACATGAACTGGCCCAGGCTTTCCGGCGGCGCATACCGCAGCCACTCCTCGACCGAGATGCCGTTGCCCCTGCTTTTGCTGATCTTTTGCGAGTGCTCGTCGAGGAACAACTCGTAGGTGAACCCGACCGGCGGCGTGCTACCCAGCACGGCGCAAATCCGGCTTGAGAGTTTGACGCTGTCGATCAGGTCTTTGCCGCTCATCTCGTAATCGACGCCCAGCGCGTGCCAGCGCATCGCCCAGTCGGCCTTCCACTGCAGCTTGCAGGCGCCGCCGGTGATCGCCGTGGTGTAACGCTCGCCTGCCTGGTCGGTCCAGGTGACGGTGCCAGCCTCGACGTCGGTGGCTTCGATCGGCACCTGCATCACCTCGCCGGTGACGGGATGCAGCGGCAGGATAGGCGAGTAGGTGGCCCGGCGCTCCGGCCCCAGCGTGGGCAGGATGACGGCGCGGATTCGCTCATGCTGGGCGAGCACTTGGCGCAGGGCCGCGTCGAACCGGCCGGACGTGTAGTAGTCGGTGGCGGAGGCGAACTCGTAGTCGAAGCCGAAGCTGTCGAGGAAGGCACGCAGCCGGGCGTTGTTGTGGGCGCCATAGCTCGCGTGGGTTCCGAACGGATCGGGCACGCGGGTGAGCGGTTGGCCAAGGTATTGCCGCAGCATATCGCCGTTCGGCACGTTGTCGGGCACTTTGCGCAGCCCATCCATATCGTCGCTGAACACGATTAGGCGGGTGGGCTTGCCGGTGAGCTCGGAGAAGGCGCGGCGGACCCAACTGGTTCGCGCGACCTCGCCGAAGGTTCCGATATGGGGCAGCCCGGAGGGACCATAGCCGGTCTCGAACAGGGCTTCGGCCTTGCCGCTGGCCTCCACGCGGGCGGCGACCTTGACCGCTTCCTCAAACGGCCAGGCTTTCGGCGGCGGAGTGTTGCAAACTGTTTCAACCATGGCGATGCAGGCTAGGAATTGCACTTCGCCGGGTCAATTGGCGGCGGCGTGCTGTTGGCTGCTTAGAACAACTTCAGCGTCATCCGCCTCCACCGTGCGCTCAGGCCCGGCGTCACGCCGCCCCGGCCTCGCAAGCACCTCCTCGACTAAGCCGGTCACCATCCAAGTTCCCATTGCGTTTACCGTAATTCGATGCCGGTCGGTGTGTAGCACAACTGGCGCCGGCCGCCTTGTTCTGCCGCCAACCACTGCCGTTTCGCTATGAAGCGGCGTTTGTCGCTAGGCGGCAAAGGAGTTCCGGCACGTCACCGCCAAGCAGTTCGTCCAGGCCGTACGGACAGCTATCGGGCACGGAGCGCGGGCTACCGGCGTCGTTGGTGGTGTCGCCGAATTGCTTGAGCGCATCGGCGTAAATGTCAGCAAGCGCAATTCGCTGCCTCATGGAAGGAGAGAAACGACGGCGGGCTTGTGAAAGGAACGCGCGCGTCTCTGGGCGCCAATGCGCGGCCGATTGGCTCATGGGCCATGCGTGCAGCTTCAGCAAATGGACCAGGGCTTGCTCCAGCAGGCTCTCGCAGGCGATGAGGTCAGAACGACCCACGCTCTCCACCTCCTCTATAACATTGGCCCAATCGACCGACTCGTTCAGCCGCTCGCCAGCAGCCAGGCGGCGCAGCAGGGCCGCCTGGTGCTCAGACCAGGCCAGGACATCGCGGTCGTAAAGGTCATCCGGCATGGCTTGCTCCATGGTCCTTCCAAAGGACCCTTGCTCAAAATACCGTCGGCGGGTGACGTATAGCAGGAATGTCGCGGTCCTCCCTGGCTTTGCCGCAAACCGCTGACGTTTCGCTATGAAGCGGCGTTTGTCGCTAGCCGGCAAAGGAGTTCCGGCACATCACCGCCAAGCATTTCGTCCAAGCTAAATGGGCACTGATCAGACATCACGCGTGGTTCGCCCGCTTCGTCCGTCAGATCACGGACCTGGACCAGGGCGTCCCGATACGCTCCATCCAGATTGATCCGCTGCCGCATGGACGGCGTGAAGGAGCGGCGCGCATCCGCCAAAAAGGCCCGCGATCCGACGCGCCAATGCCCAACCGACCGGCTGCTCGGCCACGCATGCTGCTTCAGCAGATGAGCCATCGCGTGCATCAGCAGGCTTTCGAACCCGCGTAATTCCGATCGGCCCACGCTCTCGACCTCCTCGATGACGTTGGCCCAGTCCACAGGCTCGTTCGGCCGCTGCCCGGCGGCCATGCAGCGTAGCAGCCCAGCTTGGTGCTCAGACCAGGCCAGGACGTCGCGTTCGTACAGGTCGTCCGGCATGGCTCGCTCAATAGTCCTTTCTTCACGCCCATCCCTGGGCCTTGCTCAAAATACCGTTGGCGGAGGACATATAGCACGAATGTCGCCGTCCTCCCTGGCTCTGCCGCAAACCGCCGCCGTTGTTGCCGGGCATGGGCGGGCCAGCATCCTCACGGTGGACGGCGAGCTGGTATCCGGCACCAGCCGCGAGATCGCCACGCTGCTCGGGGAGACGCAGCCGCTGCTGGTGCATGCCCCGGTCACGCTCCGGCGGCTTGGCGTGCGGCCACGCGGCTGCCTGGACGTGTTGGAGCTGTTCGCCTTTGTCCGCCCAGCCTGCCATGCTGCGCCCACGGTCCGCGGCCTGGCGCTGGCGCTTGACCTGGACCCGCCGGAGAGCATGGAAGACGCCGCCGCCTTCCTGCCCGCCCTGATCGAAACCCTGCTTGGCCGCCTCGCCGCCGGGCGCGACACGCCGGCCAACACCGACGCGCCCGCCTTGGCGCAGCGGATGGGCGCGTCCGGCTGGGCCTGGGCGCCGTTTGTGCTGGGGGCGCTTGGGCCGTCCACCGCCAAGCCTCCCAGCGTCAAGCCGAGCGACGCTCTGCGCGTTTGGAAGCGCCTGCCGGAGTGGGAGGAGCAAGCGCCGCCGGTCCCGCCCACGTCGCACCCCGTCGTCCCGGCCGCGGCGCGCCAGCGGCGTGGCCGCCGGCGGCCGGGCGGTGCACGCGCCGCCGGGCCCGCCCAGGTCGCCCCCCGGCGCCCCGGCCGTTGCGCGAACGCGGCTTGCCAGCATGCGGGGCGCCAACGCCGCGCAGCGGCCGGGGCAGGGGGATTATGCCTCCGCCGCCGCCCTGGCCTTCGCCCCCCGCCAGGCCCGCGGCGACCCGGCGACCGTGCTGGCCGAAGCCGGCACCGGGACCGGCAAAACCCTTGGCTATATCGCGCCCGCCAGCCTCTGGGCCGAGCAGAACGGCGCCCCGGTTTGGATCAGCACCTACACCCGCCACCTGCAGCGCCAGGTGGAAGGCGAGTTGACCCGGCTCCATCCTGATGCGGCGGAGCGCCGGCGCCGCATCGTGGTGCGCAAAGGGCGGGAGAACTACCTCTGCCTGCTGAACCTGGAGGACCGGGTGAACAGCTTGGCGGGAGCCGCGGGGTCCGCCGGGGCGATCCCGCTTGCCCTGCTGGCACGCTGGGCGCTTGCCACCGCGGACGGCGATCTGGCAGGCGGCGACCTGCCCGGCTGGTTCGGCGAGCTGTTCGGCACGGCCGCAACGCTGGGGCTGGCGGACCGCCGCGGCGAGTGCATCCATGGCGCCTGTCCGCACTACAAGCACTGTTTCGTGGAGCACACGATCCGCCGCGCCCGCACCGCCGAGCTGGTGGTGGCCAATCACGCGCTGGTCATGATCCAAGCCGCGCACGGCTTTGCCGACGGCGCCGGGGGAGGGCTTGACGGGCAGGCCCCGCCCTTGCGCTACGTGTTCGACGAGGGCCACCACGTATTCGACGCGGCCGATAGCGCGTTCTCTGCCGTGTTCAGCGGCATCGAGGGCGCCGAGCTTCGCCGCTGGCTGCTGGGTGCGGAAGGCGGCAACTCACGCGCCCGCGGGCTGCGGCGGCGGCTGGACGAGCTGGTGGGGGACCACGAGGCGCTGACAGCTCCCTTGGAGGCCGCGTTGCAAGCCGCCCGTGCCCTGCCCGCACCCGGATGGTCGCTCCGCTTGGCCGAAGACACGCCGGAACTCGGCGGGCTTGAGGCCGGCCAGGCCAATGTCTCCGAGATCGTGTTGCGGCTGGTGCGCGAGCAGGTGCTGGCCCGGATCGCCGCTGCCGAGCCAGGCCGCCGCGCCAGCCTGGAGTGCGACCTGCATCCGACGATCGATGGCTTGACCGACGCCGCCGACCGGCTCGCCCGCGCCCTGGCCCGCATCGCCACCCCCTTGCAAACCTTGGCGGACCGGCTCGTCGCTCGGCTTGACGACGAGGCCGAGGAACTCGACCCCGCTACCCGCGGCCGTCTTGAAGCCGCCGTGCGGGTTATCAAGCATCGTGCCGTCGAGCCGTTGCTGGCCTGGCAAACCATGCTCAGCGACCTTGGCGAACCGCAAGCCGACCCAGGCGACCGCCCGGCCTTCGTGTATTTCCTACAGCTTGACCGGCGCGAGGCGGGTGACCGCGATGCCGGCATCCATCGCCATTGGCTCGACCCGACAGTGCCTTTCGCCGGGTTGCTGGCCGCCTCGGCGCATGGCTTGCTGATCACCAGCGCGACCCTGCGTGACGACACCGAGGGGGAGCCAGAAGCAGCCTGGCTGGCAGCCGAGGCGCGGGTCGGGGCGCCGCATTTGCCTTCACCGGCCATCCGCGCCGCGGTCGCCAGCCCGTTCGACTACGCAGCGCAAACCCGCGCCTTCGTGGTGACCGATGTGGCGAACGACGTCCCGGCGCTGGCCACAGCATTCCGCACCCTGTTCCTGGCGGCCGGCGGCGGCGGGCTGGGCCTGTTCACCGCCATCAGCCGACTGCAGGCGGTGCATGCCAAGATCGCTCCCGCGCTCGAAGCTGAAGGCATCCCGCTGCTGGCCCAGCATGTCGACGCCATGGACAATGCGACGTTGGTGGACGTGTTCCGTACCGAAATCGACTCCTGCCTGCTCGGCACCGACGCCATGCGCGACGGGGTGGACGTGCCGGGCCGCGCGCTGCGCCTGGTGGTGTTCGAGCGGGTGCCATGGCCGCGCCCTGACATCCTGCATCGGGAGCGCCGCATCCATCTTTCGGGCGGCGACCCGCGCGCTTATGACGACGCCATCGCCCGCTTGCGCTTGCGCCAGGCGTTTGGCCGGCTGATCCGCGCTGCATCCGACCGGGGCGTGTTCGTCCTGCTGGACCGCCGGGCGCCGGGCCGTTTGTTGTCGGCGCTGCCGCCCGGCGTGGCCGTGCAGCGGCTCGGCTTGGCCCAGGTCGCAGCGCAAACCCGGTCATTTCTTGGCGTGGCAGGGCCCTTGATCTCCGACCCGGCATCGATCAGGGTCCCGCCCGAAAGGGGTGCGCTTTGATGCTGGCACGAACCGGATTGGATCCGCAGGAGGCTTTGGTCTGCACCATGGTGCTGGTCGCGGCCACTGACGGCGGCATCACCGATCGCGAAATCGGCGTCATGTCCGGGCTGGTGCAGACGCTGCCCGCGTTCAACGGGTTTTCCAGCGAGCAACTGGATGCCGCCACGGAAGCCGCGATCAACCTGCTGCGCGAGGATGACGGGCTGAACCACGCCGGCCGCATGATCCGTGAGGCGCTGCCGACGCGGCTGCGCGAAACCGCCTACGCACTGGCCTGCGAGGTGGTGGCGGGCGATGGCTTCGCCTCCCAAACCACGTTGCAGATGCTGGAGTTCGTGCTGGGAGAGCTGCACCTCGACCCTCTGGTCGCCACTGCCATCGAGCGTGGCACGCGCGCGCGGTATCGCCGGGTCGAGGAATAGGCATCGGCTGCCGATATCCCCCTTGATCGCCGTCTGAGGTTCGACGGCGAGGGAACAGGCGCTGCCATCCTGGCGTTGTGTTGCAGAATCAAGGAGGTCTCATGAGCGGTCAAAGCGGCAAGGAAGGCCCTGTGTTGCCCGAGGCAGTGCAGGAAGTCCAAGGCATATTCCCAAGCGATGGAGCCTTGCAGGATGCGATTGCGAAGTTGACCCTAGCTGGATTCGACCGTGCTGATCTCAGCTTGCCGGCGACCAACCCGGCGGCTGCGGCCGCAACGCCGGACATGGGAGCCGCGCCACCAACCACGGACACCGATGTGCGGCAGGTTCGCACCATGGGCACCAGCATGGCGGGTACCATCGGCGCCTTTGCTGCGGCCGGGGCAACAGTTGCGACCGGCGGTGCCGCCGGCGTTGCCATTGCGGCCGCGGCCGCGGTGGGTGTCGGCTCGGCGCTTGCCGCCAACGCCTCCGGCAATGCCGCCAACGATGCGCAGACCGAAGGGCGCAACGAGGCCGCAGCATCCGGCCGGCTGGTGCTCGCCGTTCACGCCAACACGGCAGAAAGCCAGGCGCTTGCACAAAGGCTGATGCGCGAGTCGGGAGCCAGCGAGGTTGCGACCGTGGAGCGCCAATCGGGCACGGTTGCGGAGGTGAACTCCTCAAGCTGGACCGGCTGACCTTGGCGCTGCAACGCCCTGCTACCGGGCTTCGCTCAGCCCGGTAGCAGCAGCGTGACGGCGGCTTGGGCGGCGATGCCTTCACGCCGCCCGGTGAAGCCCAGGCCCTCGGTGGTGGTGGCCTTCACCGACACTTGGCCCGGTGCCACGCCCAGTAGGTCGGCCAGCCGTGCGATCATGGCGGGGGCGTGCGGCGTAATCTTGGGGCGCTCGCAGATAAGCGTCACGTCCGCATTGCTGAGGCGGCCGCCGCGTGTTGCGATGCGGCCGGCGGCATGGCGCAGGAAGCGGGCGCTGTCGGCATCTTTCCACTCGGCCTCGTTGGGCGGGAAATGGCGGCCGATGTCGCCCTCGGCGAGCGCGCCGTAGATGGCGTCGCACAGCGCGTGGATGCCGACATCAGCGTCGGAATGGCCGGCCAAGCCCCAGTCGTGCGGGATGTTGACCCCGCAGAGCACCAGGGGGCGGCCTGGTGCGATGGCGTGGACGTCGAAGCCGGTGCCGATCCGCGGCTGCAGCGCGGAGGCGAGGGCGTTTTCCAGCCGCACGAGATCCTCCGGGGTGGTGAGCTTTACGTTGTAATCGTCGCCGGGCACGATGGCGACGGAGTGGCCGGCCTGTTCCAGCAGGGCGGCGTCGTCGCTGGCAGCTTCGCCGCCGGTGGCGTGCAGCGCGCGCAACAGGTGGTAGCGGAAGGCTTGCGGCGTCTGCGCCCGGTAGAGCCCGTCATTGGCGATAGTGGCCACCAAGCGGCCGGATTGCACCCGCTTGAGGGTATCGGACAGAGGCAGCGCCGGGATGGCGCCGTCATGGCTGCGCAGGGCGGCCAGCAGGGCGCCCACCGTCGCGGCTGAGACGAACGGCCGGGCGCCGTCATGCACCAGCACGACGTCTGGGGCATGCGCCACCAGCCCTTGCAGCCCGGCGGCCACGCTTTCTTGGCGGCTCGAGCTGCCTGGCACGGCGGGCAGCACGTCGAGCCCGGCGAGGGCTGCGGCAATTGGCTCGGGATCGCCGACCGGGAGCAAGGCGACAACATGCGGCAGCAGCGCGTCTGCGGCGTGGCGAAGCACGGGCTTGCCGAACAAGGCGACGTATGGGGGTGCCACGTCGCTTCCGGGCCAGCGGCCGGGCTCGCCAGCGAGTAGGATTGCGGCAACACGCATGGTGCAGCATTGCGCCCCAGGCTTGCGGCTCGTCAATGGCGCCCCTGCCTTACGGCTCCGGCCGCGCCCGCCTTACGGCTTGCGCCATAGAATGCGTAAGTTGCGTGATTGCCTTGTTATTCGGCAGCCGCTAGTTTGCCCAAATGGTAGGCAACGTTCTTCGGCCAGTCACCCTCGGGTCTGGGTCCCGCGCGGTGACCCTTGCTACGCCGGTGATCGTGGCGCCCATGTCCGGCGTAACCGATCTGCCGTTCCGCCGTTTGGCCAAGCAGCTTGGCGCGGGACTGGTTGTCTCCGAAATGATCGCGTCGTGGGCAATGCTGCGCGAAAACCAGGCGACGCTGCGGATGGCCAGCGTTGAAGGGGCTGGGCCGAGCGCCATCCAGCTCGCGGGCTGCGAACCGGCTGCGATGGCGGAGGCAGCGCGCATCGCCGAGGGGCGCGGGGCGGACCTGATCGACATCAACTTCGGCTGCCCGGTGAAGAAAGTGGCGGTGGGGCAAAGCGCCGGGTCGGCGTTGATGCGGGACGAAGTGGCTGCGGCACGGATTTTAGCGGCGACGGTCCGGGCGGTCCCGGTTCCGGTGACGCTGAAGATGCGGATGGGCTGGGACCATGCCAACCTCAATGCGCCGCGGCTGGCGCAGATTGCGGAGGCCAGCGGGATTGCCATGGTGACGGTGCATGGCCGCACCCGACAGCAATTCTACACCGGCACGGCGGATTGGGATTTCATCGCTCGCGTGAAGGCGGGGGTTGGCATCCCGGTGATTGCCAATGGCGACATCACCACGCCCGAAGCGGCGGCGGAGGCGTTGCGGCGTTCGGGTGCCGACGGGGTGATGCTGGGGCGGGGCTGCTATGGGCGGCCTTGGTTCCCGGCTCTGGTGGCAGCCTATTTGGGCGGAAGCAACCAGCCCGCGGAACCGACGCTGGGTCGCCAGAAGGCCATTTTGCTCGAGCATTACGCGTCCATGCTCAGCCATTTCGGCACGGTGCCGGGGCTGCGGCTGAGTCGCAAGCATGTCGCCTGGTACTCGCGCGGCCTGCCGGGTTCGGCGGAGTTTCGCGCCGCCATCATGCGCCTGGACGACGTGCCCGGCGTGTTGCGGCTGATCGACCAGTTCTATGACCCGTTGATCATGGCCGGCGACCAGGCGATCGCCGCATGAGCCTGGCCGCGACCAGCGCGCTCAGGCTGGCCGAAAAGTTGCGCCCCCGGCCGCGGGCGATCGATGCCCCTGCCATGCTGAGCGCGTTGCCCGTGCCGGTGATGCTGCTGGACGCGGAAAACCGGTTCCGCTTCGTCAATCATGCGGCGGAGCAGTTTCTCGGCCTCTCGTTGCAGCAGCTTGGGCACATGCGGCTGTCCGATCTGCTGCCCAGCGACAATCCGTTGTTCGCCATCGTGGCGCAGGTGCGCCAGACCGGCTCGACCATTGCAGATCACGAGCTGGCGCTGGAAAGCCCCAGGCTGCACAAGCAGGCGGTGGCGATCCAGGCGGCACCGCTGGGCGAGGAGCCGGGCGCGGTGCTGGTTTCGATGCAGGATGCGTCGGCCGCGCGCGCGTTGGACCGGCAGACGGTGTTCCGCTCGGCGGCGCGCTCGGTGAGCGGGATGGCGGCGATGCTGGCGCACGAGGTGAAGAACCCGCTTTCGGGCATTCGGGGCGCGGCGCAATTGCTGGAAGGCAGCGTGGGCGAAAGCGACCGCGAACTGGCGGTGCTGATCCGCGACGAGGCGGATCGCATCCGCAGCCTGGTGGAGCGGATGGAGGTGTTCGACGACCGGCCGATCGAGCGCCGGGCGGTGAACATCCATCGCGTGCTGGAGCATGTCCGCCGGTTGGCGCAGACCGGGTTTGCCGCGCATCTGCGCTTCGGCGAGTCGTACGACCCGTCCTTGCCGCCGGTCTATGGCAACCGCGACCAGTTGGTGCAGGTGTTGTTGAACCTGGTGAAGAATGCCGCGGAGGCAATCACAATGGCGGATGGCCAGGGCGAGATCACCCTGTGCACCGCCTACCACCATGGGGTGCGGCTGCTGGTGCCTGGGTCAGCCCAGCGTGTGCATCTGCCGCTGGTGGTGACGGTGCGGGATAACGGGCCCGGCATCGGCGAGGACATCCGGCCGCATCTGTTCAAGCCGTTCGTCAGCACCAAGCCGGCAGGCACCGGGCTTGGGCTGGCGCTGGTGGCCAAGATCGTGGCCGATCATGGCGGGCTGATCGAGGTCGACAGCCGGCCGGGGCGCACCGAGGTCAAGCTGCACTTGCCGGTGATGAGCGAGGAGCAGGAAGAGGGGTGAGGGCGCAGCCGCCTTTACGCCGGGCGGCGCCACCCTCACCGTGACCCTCTCCCGCCAGCGGGAGCAGGGAAATTTGCTGGAGCTTGCATGACGATCCCCACCGTTCTTGTTGCCGACGACGACCGCTCGATCCGCACTGTGCTCACCCAGGCGCTGGGACGGTCGGGCTATCAAGTGCGCTCCTGCTCGAACGCGGCAACGCTGTGGCGCTGGGTGGAGGATGGCGAGGGCGACTTGGTGATCACCGACGTGGTGATGCCGGACGAGAACGGGCTCGATCTCATCCCACGCATCCGCCGCGTGCGCCCGGAACTGCGGGTGGTGGTGATGAGCGCGCAGTCCACCTTGATGACGGCGGTGAAGGCGGCCCAGCGGGGCGCGTTCGAATACCTGCCCAAGCCGTTCGATTTGAAGGAACTTTTGGCCGTGGTCGGGCGTGCGCTGGCGGCGCCGCCGCCATTGCCGGGGCCGGCCGAGCCGGTGGACAAGGAAGAGAAGCTGCCGCTGATCGGGCGGTCGGCGGCGATGCAGGAAATCTACCGCAGCATTGCGCGGCTCACCACGGCGGACCTGACGGTGATGGTGACGGGCGAGTCTGGCACCGGCAAGGAGCTGGTGGCCCGGGCGCTGCATGATTACGGCCGGCGGCGGGCAGCGCCCTTTGTGGCCATCAACATGGCCGCCATTCCGCGCGAGCTGATTGAAAGCGAGCTGTTCGGGCATGAGCGCGGTGCGTTCACCGGGGCGCACAACCGCAACCAGGGTCGCTTTGAGCAGGCGAGCGGCGGCACGCTGTTCCTGGACGAGATCGGCGACATGCCGCACGAGGCGCAAACCCGTCTGCTGCGCGTGCTGCAGGAGGGGGAGTTCACCACCGTGGGCGGGCGGCAGCCGATCAAGGCCAATGTCCGCATCGTCGCTGCCACGCACCGGGATTTGCGGCTGGCGATCCGCAATGGCCAGTTCCGCGAGGACCTGTTCTACCGTCTAAACGTGGTGCCGATCCGGCTGCCGCCGCTGCGTGAGCGCACCGAGGACATCCCGCTGCTGGCGCGCCACTTTCTCGACGGTGCCCGCGAGATGGGGCTGCCGGGCAAGACGCTGGACGCCGGCGCCATCGAGCGGCTGCGCAGCCATCGCTGGTCGGGCAATGTGCGCGAGCTGGAGAACCTGATGCGGCGGCTGGCGGCGCTGTATCCGCAGGAGACGATCACCGAGGAGGTGATCGCGGCAGAACTGTATGAGACTGGCTTCGAGCCGGCGCCGAGCCAGGCCGGCAACGGCATGGCCGAGCCGCTTGCCGCGGCGGTCGAGCGGCACATCCGCCAATTTCTGGCCGCCACCAGCGACGGCATGCCAATGCGTGATATCTATGACCGGGTGATTGCCGAGGTAGAGCGACCGTTGATCCAGATGACGCTATCGGCCACGCGGGGCAACCAGATCAAGGCGGCGGCTATGCTGGGCCTGAACCGCAACACGCTGCGCAAGAAAATCCGCGATCTCGAAATACCGGTCGTTCGCGGCATCGGCTGAGCGATGGACGGCTCCCTGCCCCGGCTGGATGACGCAACGGGGGACCAAGCGGCCGCGCTGGTGGTGCGCCGGGCTCGGCTGGGCCGCGCGATGGACATCCTGCTCGGCAAGGGTGTGACCTTGCTGCTGGCGGCGGTGGCGCTGACGCTGGCGATTGCGACCTTCGTGCTGCTGTCGGGCGGGGCGCCGATCACGCTGCGGCCCAACCTATCGTTCGTGGCCATCCTGGCGAGCACGGCCGTGCTGCTGCTGCTGTTCGCGGTGCTGGCGGGGCGGCTGACCCGGGTGTGGGTGGAGCGGCGTCGTGGTTCTGCCGGGTCGCGGATGCATGTGCGGCTGGTGCTGCTGTTCGGCGTGGTGGCGGTGACCCCGGCGATTGTGACGGCGGTGTTTGCCGCGGCGTTCTTCAATTTGGGCATTCAATCGTGGTTCAACGACCGCATTCGCACGGCGCTGGACGCGAGCCTGGCCTCGGCGCAGACCTCGCTGGAGGAGCACCGCAACAACATCAAGGCGGACGCTTTGGGGGTGGCCATCGCGCTCAACCGGGCGGGCACCTTCCTGACCAGCCAGCCCAACCTGATGCAGCAGGTGCTGGACCAGGAAACGATTTTCCACGACCTGATCCAGGCCGTTATTTACGACCCCTACACGCATGAGATTGTTCTTTCTTCGGGTGTCTTGAGCGGCAATTTCGTCGAACTGCCGGGCGATGCGGAGATCGAGCCGGCGCGGCGCGGCGACGTGGCGGTGATCGGCGGCGGCGATGACAACCATGTCCGCGCGGTGGTGAAGCTCGGCTCGACGCCGGAACTGATGCTGATGATTGATCGCCCGGTGGACACGCAAATTATCGCGGCGGTGAACCGCACCGAGCAGTTGGTGGCTGAGTATCACCAGCTGGACGCCAACCGCTCCAAGCTGCAGGTCACCTTCGTGGTGATCTTTGCGCTGGTGGCGCTGCTGGTGCTGTTTGCGGCGATCCTCACCGGGCTGGTGCTGGCCAACCAGATCGCGCGGCCGATCGGCCGGCTGATCCAGGCGGCGGCGCGGGTGCGCGCCGGCGACCTGGGCGTGCGCGGGCCGGACGTCGCCAGCGAGGACGAGGTGGCGGGGTTGTCGCGCGCGTTCAACCGGATGACCGGGCAGCTCGGGGCGCAGCGGACGGAGTTGATGGAGGCATATGGGCAGATCGACGAACGCCGCCGTTTCACCGAAACGGTGCTGGCGGGCGTTTCAGCCGGCGTGATCGGGCTCGACGAGCAGGGGCGGGTGGACCTGCCGAACCGCGCCGCCTCCGAGCTGATGGGGCAGGATTTGCTGACCGCCATCGGGCTCCCGCTGGAGGAGGTGGTGGGCGAGTTCGCGCCCTTGCTGGCCGAAGCGCGGGCGGCGCCGGAGCGTGCCCGCACGGCCGAGGTTCAGATTGGTGCCCCTTCCAACCGCCGGACCCTGCTGGTGCGTATCGTCAGCGAGATGAAGGGCGAGGCGGCGCATGGGTTCGTGGTGACGTTCGATGACGTGACGGAATTGGTGGCCGCCCAGCGCAAGGCGGCCTGGTCGGACGTGGCGCGGCGGATCGCCCACGAGATCAAGAACCCGCTGACGCCGATCCAGCTTGCGGCCGAGCGGCTGAAGCGCCGGTTCACCAAGGAGATCACCTCGGACCCGGTGACGTTTGCCCAATGCGCGGACACCATCGTGCGCCATGTCGGCGATATCGGGCGCATGGTGGACGAGTTCAGTGCGTTTGCCCGCATGCCGCAGCCGGTGATCAAGCCCGAGGATGTTGGCCGGATCGCCCGGGAGGCGCTGGTGTTGCAGCGTCAGGCGCATCCGGAGATCGCCTGGAGCACGCATCTGCCGGAGCGCGGGCCCGTTGTGTTGTGCGACCGGCGGCTGGTGAGCCAGGCATTGACCAACCTGCTGGTGAACGCGGCCGACGCCACGGCCATGCGCGCGCGCAGCGAGGGGGAGCCAGCCGGCATTATTGACGTCTCGATCGAGGCGGATGACCAAACTGTGACCGTGGCGGTGTCAGACGATGGTGTGGGGCTGCCCACCGAAGATCGTGATCGGTTGACCGAACCCTATGTAACTCATAAGCCTAAAGGGACGGGCCTCGGCCTCGCCATTGTTAAGAAGATCATGGAAGATCATGGCGGCCGGCTGGCGCTGGACGACCGGGGCGAGTCGCCGGGCGCTGTGGCAAGGCTGGTCCTCCCAGCACCTGCTGGTGTGGCATAACCGCATAAAGACCTTTGAATGGCGCAAGAGATACTTATCGTTGACGACGAGCCGGACATTCGGCTGCTGATTGATGGCATCCTCCGGGATGAAGGCTATGAGACCAGGCAGGCTGGGGACTCCGAAGCGGCGCTGGCGGCGTTCCGGGCGCGGCGGCCTAGCCTGGTGGTGCTGGACGTATGGCTGCAGAACTCCCGGCTTGACGGCCTTGGCATCCTGCAGGCGATCCATACCGAGGAGCCGCAAGTCCCGGTTGTGATGATCTCGGGCCATGGCACGATCGAAATGGCGGTGACGGCGATCCAGCAGGGCGCCTACGACTTCCTGGAAAAGCCGTTTCAGTCCGACCGCCTGCTGCTGCAGATGCGGCGGGCGCTGGAAGCGGCGCGGCTGGCGCGGGAAAACGCCGAGCTGCGCCTGCGGGTAGGGGCGGAGACCACGCTCACCGGGGACAGCAGCGCGATCGCAGCGCTTCGCGCGGGGGTGGACCGGGTGGCGCCGACGGGTTCGCGCGTGCTGATCCATGGTCCTGCCGGTTCGGGCAAGGAGGTGGCGGCGCGGATGGTGCACGCCCGCTCGCGCCGGGCGGATGGGCCGTTCATCGTGCTGAACTGCGCCACGCTGGCGCCGGGCCGCTTCGAGGAGGAGCTGTTCGGGATCGAGGCGGGCGCCGACCCGATGGCAGTGCCGCGCCGGGCCGGGGTGCTGGAGCGCGCCCATGGCGGCACGCTGCTGCTGGACGAAGTGTCGGACATGCCGCTGGAGACGCAGGGTAAGATCGTCCGTGCCTTGCAGGACCAGACGTTCGAGCGGGTTGGCGGGTCGAGCCGGGTGAAGGTGGACGTGCGGGTGCTGGCGATCACCAATCGGGACCTGCAGGCCGAGATTGCGGCTGGGCGGTTTCGCGAGGACCTGTATTACCGCCTGGCGGTGGTGCCGTTGCGGATGCCCAGCTTGCGCGAACGCCGGGAGGACATTCCCGAGTTGGCGCGCCACTTCATGAGCCGGGCGGCCGAGTCCAGCGGGATTGCGCCGCGAGACCTCTCGGCCGATGCATTGGCGGCGCTGCAGGCCTATGACTGGCCCGGCAATGTGCGCCAGTTGCGAAACCTGATGGATTGGCTGCTGATCATGGCGCCGGGCGGG
>CAXTRX010000002.1:0-11427 GCA_964246785.1 uncultured Acetobacteraceae bacterium
GCAGTGTATGCGGTTCGGTTTGCGCCTTTGCGCCCGATGCCAGGCAGGCCGCAAGCAATCCCGCCACTGCTAAACGCTTGGCCATGCAACAACCCCTCTCAGCCCTAGCGCGATTGTGACACAATCCCGACCCCAGCGCCATCACGCGCTTGAGAGGCGATCTTGCTACAGCGGTTTGAGGGCGTCCGTAAACAATCACACCGCCCTCGCTGCTTGTTTTGCCGAGCATGGTCACCGCATGGCAGTTTTCAGCCGGAGCCGATCAGCTTCAAAACACGAAGCCAGGCTGGGCGCGGAGTTCCGGCAGTAGCGGCGGGCAGCAATCGAACACGTCGCGGGTGCGCAAACGGGTCTCGCCGCCGAGCATCACCGGCTCGGCCAGCACAGCCCGGCCACCGACGCCCGCCGCGTCGGCCACCACCGTGACAAGCCGGCCAGACGAGGCAAGCTGGGTGGCGTAGGCCGGCGGAATGGCGGTGACGGCGCCCTCGATGACGATCAAATCCCAGGCCGGATCAGCCGGCATGCCCGCAGCAAGCGGCCCATGGACCATCCGCACGCCGGGGGCATGGCGCGGCAACACGCGCAGGGCGATGGCGAGCAGGGCGTCGTTCTCCTCCAGCGCCGTGACTTCCGCGCCGCAAGCCGCGATGACGGCCGAACCGTAGCCAGTGCCAGCCCCAACCACCAAGCAGCGCTCGCCGGGCCGAATGCGCGCCAGTTGCACCAGCCGGGCCAACACCATCGGCTCCATGAGAACGCGGCCGCCGCCCAACGGAACGTCGCCATCCATGTAGGCGAGGGCGGCTTGCCCGGGCGGCACGAACTGTTCCCGTGGCAGGGTGCGCATAGCGTCCAGCACGCGTGGATCGGTCACCCGGTTGGGGCGGACCTGGCCATCCACCATGTTGTTGCGCGCCGCGCTGAAGTCGGTTTGTGGCTGAGCCATGGGAGTTCCGTTTACAAGCGAGGCCTTATAGGGTCGTCGTCTTGGCACGGGCAACCGCCTGTGCCTGGATTACCGCTCCTGCTGGCCTCCCGCCCGGTTCTGGTTATAGCGCCACCCTCGCGCCGCGGCAGTGCCTCCAAGTACTTTGGTGGCAGAGGGGCGGCCAGCGGAGCGCAAGCCGCTGAACCCGAGGTTACCGCGAGGAGGCTGTGCACTTCCGCATCAGTAGAGTGGTTAGAGCATGATTACTTCCAATAGACGAAGCAATCATGCTCTAAATTTGCGTTTGACAGGCTGACACCCGTATCAAGTCGGTTCAACCGAATGCGATCGAGCCTAACAAGTGTTCAATGCCGGCTCCGCCAGCAGGCGGTTGATCCCTCGGCGTGTCGCAGGTATGAGGACGCGGTTGGTCCGATGTCAGAGCGGTTATGTAAAGGACTGCAAATCCTTCTAGCCCGGTTCGACTCCGGGTCGGACCTCCACCGCGTGAATACCAGGGGAGTCCGCGATGCCGGCCGTTGTTGAGCCTGAGCGCCCATCCACCAGCGACGGTCTTGAACAATCCTATAATGGTGTTGCCAAGAGCTTCCACTGGATCATCGTGGCGCTGTTGATCGTGCAGTATTTCACTGAGTGGGCGCCGAAATCGGTGGGGGGCGGCAGCGACGCCTTGACCAACTGGCATCTGGCAATCGGCCCGACGATCCTCTTGCTTATGCTGCTTCGGCTGGCCTGGCGGCTGGCGCACCGGCCGCCGCCGCCGCCGCGTGACCTGCCGGTCGCCCTACGTGTGCTGTCGCGGGCGACCCATTACGCGTTCTACGCGATCCTCATCGTGTTGCCGCTGCTCGGCTGGGCGGCCGCCTCCGGGTTTGGCGCGACGCCGTATCTGCTCGGCGTCATCCCGCTGCCTGATCTCATCGCCAAAAACAAGCCGCTGGCCGGCACGATCGGTGACGTTCACGGCACCTTGGCATTGGCGCTGCTTGCAATCATCGCCCTGCATGTCGCCGGCGCGCTATACCACGCGCTGGTCAAGCACGACGGCGTGGCACGGCGCATGTCGCCATTTGGCGCCCCCAATCGTTAAGGGCACGCCTCAGGCTGTCTTGCTGGCAGAGTCGATACGGGCCGCACCCCCAAGAGCGGCCTTGTAGCAGGCGACCGCAGCGGAAAAGCCCATGACCAGGGCATCGGCCGTCAACTCATGGCCGATGGATGCCTCGGCCACCGTTGGAAGCGCCTCCACCAGGGCCGGAATATTGTGCAGGTTCAGGTCGTGCCCGACGTTCACAGCCAGGCCAAGACCGGCGGCGGCCTGAGCCATGGTAGCACATGCCTCAAGGAGCACTGCCGGGTTGCCTGCGCGTGCTGCGGCGGCGTAGGAACCGGTGTAAATTTCGACCCCGTTGGCGCCGGTCCCAGGTACGCGTGGCACCACGGTTGGGTCAGGATCGACAAACAGGATCACTCGGCAGCCCAGCCGCTGCAACTCTGCCGTCATGGAGGTGACGAGCGGCGTGTCCTGGCTGCCAAGCTTCCAACCCTCTTCCGAGGTAAACGCGTCAGCAGAATCCGGGACCAGGGTGCATTGCTCCGGCCGCACCGCTCGAACGATGTCGAGCAGCCGCTCATCCGGATAGCCCTCGACGTTCAGCTCGAAGCTTGGCCGCCAAGAGCGCATGAGCTCGGCAAGAGCCAGCACGTCGGTGCGCCGGATATGCCGCTCATCGGGTCGCGGGTGAACGGTGATGCCGTCCGCGCCGGCCTCGCGCGCCAGCATGGCGAACCGCAACACATCGGGCACGCCGGTATGCCGCGAGTTGCGCAGCAGGGCTATCTTGTTCAAGTTCACGCTCAGCCGTCGTCCTACGAGCACCTGCACAGCTCCGCCAGTGGGCAACACTCTTTAGGCTTGTTGGGTGCGCTTGGTCAGCACCCGGATCGCCAACAGCGAACTCGCAATGGCGAACAAGGAAATTCCAGTCGTCGCCGCACCCAGGGCGTAGAGCACGGGTGTGGTTACGTTTGTGGTCATGCCGAAAATCTCGAGCGGCAACGTGTTGTCGCTGCCTGCGGTAAGCAGGGTGCGCGGGAACTCGTCCCAGCTTAGCGTGAAGCCGAACAGCCCGATGCCGATAATGCTCGGCAGCAATATCGGCAGCAGCACGTAGCGAAAGCTCTGCCAGGGGCTGGCCCCCAAGTCTCGCGCCGCCTCCTCCCACGCGCGGTTGAACCGGTTCAGCACGGCGAACATCACCAGCAGGCCGAACGGCAGCGTCCAGGTGAGTTGGGCGCCGAATGCGGAGCTCCACCAATTGGTGTCGAGCCCGGTTTGGCTGAACACCAGGCCTATCCCAAGGCTGACCAGGATAGAGGGCACGATCAGGCTGGCCAATGCCAGGGCAAACAGCGTGTCACTGCCGAAGAAGCGGCGGCGGAAGGCAAGGCCCGCAGCCACCGAGGCGCACACCGTCACCAGCGTCACCATAGCTGCCAGCATGGCCGTTCGGCCCAGCGCGTGCGGCAGGTCCCCGACCCGCTGCGCCGCAACCAACTGCGCAAACCAGTGCAGCGAGACCCCCTGCATCGGAAAAGTAAGCCCGCTATCCGGCCCACCGAATGCCAGGATGACCAAGGTTATGATCGGGCCATAAAGAAATGCCACGAACAGCGCGAACAGCGACCCGGCGAGCACCCGCAGCGCCATCAGAGCTCGCCGCGGATATTGGCCAGCCGCAGCACCGTCCCCACCACCAGCAGCACGGTTGCAAGCAGCACCACAGCATTCGCGCAGGCCGCCGGATACTGCAGTTGCGCGATCTGGTTGGAGATCTCGAGTCCCACCGATGCACGCTGCCCCCCGCCCATGAGGCGCACCGTGATGAAGTCTCCCATCACCAGGGTGAGGATGAAGGTTGTGCCAATCGCAAGGCCGGGGCGGCAGAGCGGAATTAGGATGTTCCAAAGCACCTGCAGCGCACCCGCGCCGCCATCATGAGCGGCTTCGATCAGCCGGCGGTCGATCCGCATCATTGAGTTGAACACGGGGACGACCATGAACAAGGCATAGAGATGCACGAACGCCAGCACGATGGCGAAATCGGAATAGAGCAGTGCCTCGATCGGATGGTCGACCAAGCCGAGCGCGAGCAACACGCCGTTCACCAGGCCATTGCGTCCCAAGAAGGGGATCCACGAGATCATGCGGATGATGTTGCTGGTGAGGAACGGCACCGTGCAGAGCAAGAACAGCGCTATCTGCGTGGCCGTCGAGCGGACCATGAACGCCAGGTACCAGGCCACCGCGAAGCCGAGCGGCAGGGTGATCGCCCAGACCAGCAGCGCGTATTTGAGGGTGTTGGCGTAGGTGCGCCAAGTGACGGCAGAACCCAGCACGTCGATGTAGTTTTGCAGGATGAAAGCGGGGATGACCTGAACGCTGTCGTAATCCCAGAAGCTGACGACGACGATGGCCAGCAGCGGAATGAGCATAAAGCCAAGCAGCACGACCGCAAGCGGCGCCGCCTGCAGGTAGGGTGCGATGTGGAACCGCGCTTGCCGCCTACGCTTCTCCACCTCTCCCCGACCTGCTCCCTCTGGGAGAGGGCCGGGGTGAGGCCCTGACGCCCGTTCAACCACGGTAGCCTGCGTGCTGGTGGCCGCCTCACCCTGACCCTCTCCCAGAGGGAGCGGGAAAGCCACGTCAGAGGCGGGTGTGGCGGCCATCAGGCGGCGACGAACTCGTTCCATTTTTGGACCATGTAGCGGTCCTGGTCCATCACCGAGTTCCAGCATGCCACGCGGCTCATACGTTCGTAGAACGAGCCGCCATCGCGCTTGGCGCCGGCCTTGTCGATCACCTTGCCTTCGGGACTGACGATATCAGCGGTGGCGACCTTGCCTTCCATCCAGTAGCCCCATTCGTTGGCGCTCATGTTCTGCTTCGCCGTCTCGAGCACGGCGCTGTAGTAGCCCTGCCGGTTCAGATAGGCGCCGGCCCAGCCGGAGAGATACCAGTTGACGTACTCATAGGCCGCGTCGAGCTCAATGCCGCTCAGGTGTTTGGCTAGGCCTAAGCCGCCGCCCCATCCCCGATAGCCCTCCGCCAACGGCTGGTACACGCAATCGATCCCGCGCGCGCGCACCGCCGTCACCGCGGGGGACCACATGGACTGGATCACCACCTCGCCCGCCGCCATCAGGTTGACGCTCTCGTCGAAGGTCTTCCAGAAGGCGCGAAACTGTCCGGCCTTCTTGGTGTCGATCAGGAATGCGACCGTTTTATCGATCTCCGCCTTCGTCATGTTGCCCTTGTCGGCGTAATGCATCGTGCCCAGGCTTTCCATCACCATGGCCGCGTCCATGATGCCGATGCCGGGTATGTTCAGGATGCTGGCGCGGCCTTTGAACGCCGGGTCAACCAAGTCCTTCCAATGCGAAATCGGGCGTCCGACCAGGTCGGGGCGGATGCCGAGCGTGTCGGCATTGTAGATCGTGGGCACCAGCGTCATCCAGCCGGTGGCGTCGGGCGCGAACTTGGTCGATGCCGGGCCTTCCACGAAGCTCACCGTGTGCGGCGCCGTGCCCTGCCCGAGCGAGCTCTCAGGCGTGAGCTTACCCGTGGTGAACAGCGGCACGATCTTGTCGTAGAGCTTGATCTTCTTGACGTCCATCGGCTGGACGACGCCCGTAGGAAACACCTTCTTGATCGAAAAATACTCGATGTCCGCAATGTCGTAGCTGCGCGGCTGCGTCACCGCCTTCTGCACCACGGCGTCGGTGTCGAGCGCGGTCAGCTCCAGGGAAAAGCCCAGATCCTGCTTCACCTTGTCCGCAATCGCGTTGAGCGCCGAGACGCCGGTGCCGAACTGACGCAGCGTGACGTTCTTGATGTTCTGCGCCCAAATGGTCGGGAACCCGGTGGGAAACGCCGCGGCGGTGCCAAGGCCCGCGGCCGCAACGGTTTTCACCAAGTCTCGGCGGCGGATGGCCATAGCGGGCTCCTTTCTGGGTTGGGACGATTTGTGCGCCGCCGCACCCTGCCGCCGGACCGCCTGCCGCGTCAACGATCCTGTAACGGCCGCGCCACGGCCCTGGTAACGGCGGGTGCCGTGTGGGTGACGCGCAGAGCGTGGTTTGCTACAGGCCCGCTGGCATGGGGGGGAGCCGGTGGGTCGAACGCAGCAGATCGCGAGCTTCAGCATCGTGCTCGGCGTGGGGGTGCTTGCGCTCAAGGCCGGCGCCTGGTGGCTGACCAACAGTGCCGCACTGTTTTCGGACGCCCTGGAGAGCACCGTCAACGTCGCCGCCTCCATCATCGCGCTGGTCGCGCTGCGCGTGGCGGAGCGCCCGGCCGACGCCAACCACACCTATGGCCATCAAAAGGCCGAGTTCTTCGCCGCCGTGGTGGAGGGCGTGCTGATCATCCTGGCCGCCGGTGCCATCCTGCAGCACGCCTGGTCGAGCTGGCGCCACCCCGTGCCGCTGCACGCTCCTTGGCAAGGGCTGGCATTGAATGCGTTGGCATCGGCCGCCAATGCCGTTTGGGGCACCGTGCTGCTGCGGACCGGGCGGCTGAACCGTTCCGCCACGCTCACGGCTGATGGCCGGCACCTGTGGGCGGACGTGGTCACATCCAGCGCCGTCATCGCCGGTCTCGGTCTCGCGCTGGCCACCGGGCTGCCGTTGTTCGACCCGCTGCTCGCAGCAGCCGTGGCCGCCTACGTGCTATGGTCAGGCACCAGCCTGATCGGCGACTCCGTGGGCGGCCTGATGGATGCAGCCCCCGCCCCCGACGTGGTAGACCGCATCCGCCGCCTGGTGGGAGAGCATGCCCAGGGCGCGCTTGAAGCGCACGACCTGCGGACGCGCCACGCCGGGCGGCTCACCTACCTCGAGTTCCATCTGGTGGTGCCGGGCGATATGCGGGTATCGGAGGCTCATGGAATTTGCGACCGGATTGAGACGGCATTGCGCGAAGACCTGGACCATTTGATCATCACGATCCATGTCGAGCCCGAAGGCAAAGCCAAACATCACGGGGTGCTAGTGCTATGACGATACGGATCGACCGGGTGATCACCCGTGGCGGCGACAGTGGCGAGACCTCGCTCGGCGACGGCAAGCGGGTGCCAAAAGACGCGCTGCGGGTGGAGGCCTACGGCACGGTGGACGAGGCCAACGCCACGGTGGGCCTGCTGCGCCTTCATGCCGTGGAGGAGGCGGACGCCATGCTGGCCCGCATCCAGAACGACCTGTTCGATGTCGGCTCCGACCTCTGTGTCCCTGGCGCGGCCGGCGACCGGCTCCGCCTGACCGACGCCCCCTCCTTGCGGCTGGAGGCAGAGGTAGCGGCAATGAACGCGGGTCTGCCGCCGCTCGACAGCTTCATCCTGCCCGGTGGAACCCCTGCCGCGGCACACGCCCACCTGGCCCGCACGGTGGTTCGCCGGGCCGAGCGGCTGGTCGTGCGACTGGCGCGGGAGGAGGCGGTGAACCCAGCAGTGATACGCTTCCTGAACCGGCTATCGGACCATTTGTTTGTGCTGGGCCGGATGTTAAACCACGGCGCGGCGGCCGACGTGAAATGGGTGCCCGGCGCGAACCGGTAGCGACGGAAGCCCTCTGGCTCTGGGGAGGGGCTGGCCGATTGGGCGCGTACCCCTCACACCGACCCGCTCCCAGAGGGGAGAGGGAGAACGAGCGACACCCCGGCAAGTCCTCTAGTCAGCCCTCCATCATCTCCACTGCTGCCACGTCCAGCAGCCGCTCGATCACCTCGGGCTCCTGCGCTCCGGCAATAGCGTGGCGTCCGCCCACCACAAAGCAGGGCACGCCGTTTATTCCCAAGCGGTGCGCGCGCAGGTTGTCCGCATGCACCCCCTCAAGCTCAGCGTCGCCAGCCAGCATGACGTGGGCCGCCGCCGGGTCCAGGCCGCATGAGGCAGCAATCGCAGTGAGCATGGCCAGATCGCCGATATCCCGTCCGTCGGCAAAATGGGCGGCGAACAGCGCCTCCACGATCTCATCGGCGCGGCCAAAGCGGGCCGACCAGCGCACCAGGCGATGCGCATCCACGCTGGACGGCGTGCGGCGGACCCGGTCGAACCGGAACGGCACGCCCTCGGCGCGGCCGATATCGGCGATGGAGCCATACAGCCGGCGCGCCCGGTCCTCGCCGCCGAACTTGCGTACCACATAGTCCGACCGCGCCATGCCCAGCCGCGGCATGTCCGGGTTCAGCAGGAAGGGGCGCCAAACCAACTCCACCAGAAGATCGGGACGGCGGCGAACGGTGCGGATCAGCCGCCGGGTGCCCAGGTAGCACCAGGGGCAGACGAGATCGTGCACAACCTCGACAACCAAACGCGCTTTCGGCGGGGCAAGTACGTTCACCGCCTCACTCTAAGCGGCAAGTTTCCGGCCGTCACACGGTTTTTCAGTGGCAAGGCCCCAGCGAAGCGCGCTCAAGCTTCTCCATACGATGATATAACTGGATCAAGCCGATACTCATCCACCAGGAAGTCAATCACCGCGCGCGTGCGTGGCGCCAGGTTGCGGCGCGACGGATAAACCGCCGAGATTGGCGAGGCCGGCGGTTGCCACTCCCGCAGCACCAGCCGCAGCCGCCCCGACGTGAGTTCTTCGCCGAAGAACCAAGTCGGCAGCACGGCGAAGCCGATCCCAGCCAGCGCCGCCTCACGCACTGCCTCGCCATTGTCGGTGCGGAAACGGCCTCCTACCTGTACCGTAACCTCCTCGTCGCCCCGCTTGAATGTCCAGTCGTTGGGATGCTGCGAGCCGGTAAAGATGATGCACGGCATCCGGCTCAGCTCGGAAGGATGCGTTGGCTCGCCATAGGCCTCGATGCAAGGAGTGGATGCCACGGCCACCCGCTGAAACGATCCGATCTTGCGCGACACCAGCGAGGATTCCTGGACCGGACTGGTTCGAATGGCAAGATCGAGCCCTTCGGCAACCAGGTCGCTCGATGTATCGGACATCCGCAGTTCGACGGCGATCTCGGGATAGCGCTCCAACAGCCGTGGCATACGGGGCGCCACGTAGAGACGACCGAACGTGGCCGTCGTGCCGAGCCGGACCAGCCCGCCAGGGAGGGTATGACGACGGCCAACGGCCGATTCGGTTTCCTCGACCGTGTCCAGCAAGCGCCGGGCATGTCCGAGCAGGTCCCGCCCGTCCTCCGTCAGGGCAAGGCTGCGGGTGGTCCGGTGGATCAGGCGGGCGCCGAGATGCTCTTCGAGCGCCACGACTTGGCGCGAGACGGCAGGTTGCGTCATGCCGAGTTCGCGCGCGACGGCGGAGAACGAGCGCGCTTCGGCCACACGCACAAAAACGCGAAATGCGGCAAGAAGGTCCAGCGCTTATGCCTTCAACACATGAAACCTATGGTTTGCGGAGACATGTAAATCATGCTCTGGGCTGCTGAGATACATTTAGCTAGGTTTGAGCAAGGGATGTATCATAGGAGCAGCCATGCAACTGGATCAGGGGCGACTTACCAGCCAACTTCATAGCTTCTACAATGGGTTCATGGACCGGCTCGCACCCGATGACCGGCAAGCCATTGTCGACGCCCACGCCAGGCTAAGCGACCACTCAGCCCAATCGCGCACGTTGAAGGTGGGTGACGAAGCGCCTGACTTCACACTCCCAGACCAGCACGGACGTCTCACCCGCCTTGCCGACCAGCTTCGCGTAGGCCCGGTGGCAGTGCTGTTTGTCCGGGGGGAATGGTGCCCATTCTGTGCCATCACGTTGCGGGCGTACCAGGCCGCGCTGCCCGCCATCCACGAGGCCGGCGGCAGCTTGTTTGCGCTGACGCCACAGCCGCCTGACCGATGCACAACGATGGCGGAGCGCGATCTCCTGGCGTTTTCGACCTTGTCCGATGCGGGAAACAAGGTCGCCGAGCGCTATGGCATCGTCTATGAGATGCCAGCCATGGTTCGGCCGCTCTACCTACGGCTAGGCCACGACCTGCCTCGGATCAATCAGACCGGCGACTGGCGGCTGCCGCTGCCGGCCACCTTCCTCGTGGGGATGGACGGCCGGATCGCGCTGGCGGACGTGCAAGCATCCTTTCAAGAGCGGCTCGATCCTGCCCTCCTGACTGCCAGGTTGCAGAGGCTAGACGGCCCTGCCTAGCGGACGTTCAGCCGATTGTCGGCAGCCGGTCGGTTCCGCGCCCTGAGTCGGTGGGCGGCATCGACGTCGGCATCGTGGCGAGCCAGGTCTTGAGCGAACTCAGCAGGCCGCGCACCAGCGTGGCAAATGCACGGGCAATCTCGCGATTTCCCTCCTCTGCCAACAGCAACGCCTCACCAGCCTTAGAAAATGTGTCCATTGTCTCAAACCCTCATGCAAGCGGGGCAAACCCGCGACCAGAGGACGCTTCCAGCCTTATTGTGCAGCGCAACATAACAGTTTTGTTGTGCGCCGCAACATCGAGCTGCGCATACCTGCTATCCTCGCCTGCTATCCTGGGTTGAGTTGAGGTCCTGCTCGTTGGGGGCGGCACGCAGCCAGTCCAGCGCTGCCTGGAGGAATACGGCTGCGGCCATGCGGTCCACGGAAGCAGCCCGGCGGCTTCGGGTTGCCCCTTGTGCGGATAGCGCGCGCTCGGCTTCCGCCGAAGACAACCGCTCGTCCCACATCGCCGCTGGCAGACCGGTCGCTGCCATGATGGCAAAGCTCCAATCTCGGGCCGCCTGGGCTGCGGGCCCAAGCCGGCCGTCCATCTGCAGCGGCAGACCAACCACCAAACCGCCAATGTCCTCCTGGCGCGCCAGCGCCTGGATGTGACGCGACATGTCTGCCAGCTTGCCGCGAGGCATGGTGCCAAACGGGCTGGCCAACACGCGGCGCACATCGCTGAGCGCCAGCCCCACGGTTCGCGTGCCCAAGTCGATTCCAAGCAGGCGCTGGTTGCGGGAAAGCTGGGCGTGCAAATCGGCAAGGTTGATGAGCGGCATTGCCCACCGTTATGGTCTCTCTCTTCACCGCAGCCAAGGATTGCCATGTCGCTCGACCTCGCGACCGTTCGCCGTATTGCCACCCTCGCCCGCATCCGGGTCGAGCCGGAGCAACTGCCGGCGCTGCAAACCCAGTTGAACGGTATCCTGGGCTGGATCGAGCAGTTGAACGAGGTGGATGTCACCGGCGTCGAGCCGCTGACCGGGGCTGCCAGCATGGCGCTGCGGCTGCGGGAGGACCGCGTGGCGGACGGCGGGGTGGCCGAGCAAGTGCTGGCCAACGCCCCGGACCGGGTGCAAGCGTTTTTTGGCGTGCCGAAGGTGGTGGAATGAGCCTTACCGAGCTGGGCCTTGCCGTTGCCGCCGATGGCCTGCGGGCGCGCAAGTTCAGCGCCCGTGACCTGACGCAGGCGCACCTGGACGGGATTGCGGCACTTGGCGAAGAGCTGAACGCCTTCATCACCGTCACGCCAGAGC
>CAXTRX010000002.1:11437-28990 GCA_964246785.1 uncultured Acetobacteraceae bacterium
CGCCGCGGACGCCGCCCTCGCCCGCGGCGGCGCCGGGCCGCTGGCTGGCATCCCGCTCGCCATCAAGGACCTGTTTTGCAGCAAAGGCGTGCGGACGACGGCGGGAAGCCGCATTCTCGAGCCGTTTGTGCCACCCTACGAGAGCACGGTCACGGCGGCCCTGCTCCGCCATGGCGCAGTGATGCTGGGCAAGACGAACATGGACGAGTTCGCCATGGGCTCGTCCAACATGAGCAGCGCATTCGGCCCGGTGACCAACCCCTGGTCGCCACCCGGCGTGAAGCTGGTGCCCGGCGGCTCCTCCGGCGGCTCGGCCGCAGCCGTGGCAGCCGGGCTGGCCATCGGCGCCACGGGAACTGACACCGGCGGCTCCATCCGCCAGCCCGCGGCACTCTGCGGCATCGTTGGGGTGAAGCCGACCTATGGCCGCTGCAGCCGCTGGGGCGTGGTCGCGTTCGCCTCCTCGCTGGACCACCCCGGCGCGTTCGCGCGCTCGGTGACGGACGCGGCCATGCTGCTCGGCGCCATGGCCGGGTTCGACCCGAAAGACAGCACCTCCGCTGACCAGCCAGTGCCGGACTTCGCCGCCGCGTGCCGCCGCGGCGTCAAGGGGCTGCGGATCGGCGTGCCGCGGGAATACCGCTCGGACGGGATGGCGCCGGAGATTGCGGCACTTTGGCAGCAGGGACTGGGCTGGCTGCGCGCCGCCGGCGCCACTATCGTGGACGTATCGCTGCCACACACCAAGTATGGGCTGGCGGCGTACTATATAATAGCACCGGCAGAGGCCTCCTCCAACCTGGCGCGATACGACGGTGTTCGCTTTGGCCGCCGGGTCGCAGGCGAGAGCCTCACCGACCTCTATGAGCGGACCCGCGCCGAGGGCTTTGGCGACGAGGTCCGCCGCCGCGTCTTGATTGGGACTTACGTGCTCTCTGCCGGATATTACGAGGCCTACTACACGCGCGCGCAAAAGGTCCGCGCGCTGATCCTGCGGGATTTTACCGACGCCTTCACCCAGGTGGACGCCCTGCTGGCGCCGACCACCCCCAACGCTGCCTTTGCCCAAGGCGATAAGATGGATGACCCGGTTACCATGTATCTCAACGATGTCTTTACCGTGAATGCCAACCTTGCTGGCATCCCTGCCCTCTCCCTGCCCGCGGGGCTGAGCAACGCCGGCCTGCCGCTCGGGCTGCAGGTGATCGGGCGGCCGTTTGACGAGGAAACCGTGTTTGCAGTGGCCGGCGCTGTTGAAGCGGCGGCCGGGTTCAGTGCCCGGCCACGGCTGCTGGCGGGGGAGACGCATCATGGCCGTTGATCTGCCGGCCAAGACAGTGGCCGAATTAGAAATGATCCTGCGCAACCACGAGACCGCCGGAAAGACGGGTGCCGCCTCGTTCAAGGCAGCCTTGGCTGAGCTGGGAAGACGCAAAACGGCAAGCCTCAGCCTGGACCGGACTGTGCAGATCATTGGTGAGGCTGCCAGGCGCCGACAGTTCATCGCCTACAAGGACATCGCCGAGCAGAGCGGCGTCGAGTGGAACAAAGCCAACGTCGCCATGCGCAAGCATTTGGCCGCGGTGAGTGAGTATGGCCACCGCAAAGGGCTGCCGATGCTGTCGGCCATCGTGGTCAGCCAAAACCACGTGACCGATGGCGGGATGGACCAGCCGATGCTTGACGGCTTCTGCAAGGCGGCTCGCACGCTCAAGCTTGATGTCGCCGAGCCAGAGGCTTTCCTCAAGCAACAACAGACGGAGGTGTTCACCGCCGCAGCAGAGGGGCGGTTCTAGATGAGCTACACCCTTGCCGGCGACACCGGCGATTGGGAGATTGTCTGCGGTTTGGAGGTTCATGCTCAGGTGACCAGCAAGGCCAAGCTGTTCTCCGCCGCGGCGACCGAGTTCGGTGCCGAGCCGAATAGCCAGGTGAGCTTCATCGACGCAGGCTTCCCCGGCATGCTGCCGGTGATCAATGGCGAGTGCGTGGCACAGGCGGTGCGCACCGGATTGGGGTTGGACGCGCACATCAACATGGTGAGCCAGTTTGACCGCAAGAACTACTTCTATGCCGACCTTCCGCAAGGCTATCAGATCAGCCAGCTCTACCACCCCATCGTTGGCGCCGGGCATGTTGAGATAGCGATCGACGGGCAGACCCGGCGCATCGGCGTCACCCGCCTGCATCTGGAGCAGGACGCTGGCAAGTCGCTGCACGATCAGGACCCAGCGCGTTCGCTGATCGACCTCAACCGCTCGGGCGTGGCGCTGATGGAGATCGTCTCCGAGCCGGACATACGCTCTCCCGAGGAAGCCGGCGCGTATTTGCGCAAGCTTAGGTCTATCCTACGCTACCTGGGCACATGCGACGGCAATATGGAGGAGGGTTCCTTGCGGGCGGACGTGAACGTTTCGGTGCGCAAGCCCGGAGAGCCGTTCCGCACCCGCTGCGAGGTGAAAAACGTGAACTCGATCCGCTTTGTCACCCACGCGGTGGAGGTGGAAGCGCGCCGGCAGATCGACGTTTGGGAGTCCGGCGGGACGGTGGTGCAGGAGACCCGGCTATACGACAGCGGCAGGGGCGAAACTCGCTCAATGCGCTCCAAAGAGGATGCGCACGACTATCGCTACTTTCCAGACCCTGATTTGCTGCCGCTGGTTCTGGAGCAATCCTGGGTCGATGGCTTGCGCGGGTCGCTACCGGAACTGCCTGACGCGAAGCAGGCGCGGTTTGTGGCGCACTATGGCCTGTCGCCGTATGACGCCGGTGTGTTGGTCGCGGAGCAGCCCGTGGCGCTGTTTTTTGAAGCGGTCGCTCGCGGGCGGGATGCCAAAGCCGCTGCCAACTGGGTGATGGGAGATCTATTTGGCGCACTGAACCGCAGCGGCCGCACGATAGAAACATCCCCCGTAACGGCCGCGGCACTTGGCGAAATGCTGGACTTGATCGCCGACGGAACGATCAATGGCCGCATTGCCAAAGACGTGTTTGAAGCGATGGTTGAAACCGGTGACGCGCCGGGCGTGATTGTGGACCAACGCGGCCTGCGGCAGGTGACGGACAGTTCGGCCATTGATGCCGCGATCGATGCGGTCGTAGCGGCCAACCCCGACAAGGTGGCGCAATATCGCGGTGGCAAGGACAAGCTGTTTGGGTTTTTTGTAGGCCAGGTGATGAAGGCCATGGAAGGCAAAGGCAATCCTGGCCTGATCAATCAGAGTTTGAAGCAGCGGCTCGGCTGAAGGCTGCCATCGCGACTACGAGGCAGCCTTCGTTGGCGTTAGTGGGCTTTCGGGGTAACGAGAATATAGGGTGCAGCGTCCAGCAGCAGGTCGGCAGAGAGCGCAGCAAGGGTCGGGGCTGTGCTGGCCTGAGCCGCAACCGATTGGGCGTCGGCCACATAAGGTGCCGCCTTCGCTGCTAGCGTGCTGATTTCGGCGGCGACCGCCGGGTTGGCCGCTTCAGCCTGCTCCGCAGCACCGAGTGCTGCTTGGTAGGCTTGCAGCGCGCTGGTGGCGACCTGACCAGCCTCTGTCACAATGGCCGGGACGGCGTCGCTCTGGCTGGTGCAGCCGGCGGTGAGGGCACTGAAAAGTGCAATGACAATGATATGGCGCATAATTGTCCTAATGATTTGAAGTGGGAATACACTTGCCGATGCGAACGAAAGGGCGTCTGCGCCCGTCATGACCCGGCGCGGCGATGACGGTCTTGCCAGTATAAGGCTTGCCCTAAGCCGTCTTGGCCAGTGTTTGTGGGGCGGCGTTGACCGGCGGGGTTGTCAGCACGCCCGCGATCGGCTGCTTGGTGACGGCGCGCATCGCGTAACTTCCCAGCAGCACCGCCATACCAGACAGCAGACCGCAGGTCGTCTCGTCGAATCCAAAGCCGTAACGGGAGGACACCCAGGCGATGACGCCGGCGGCCAAGGTTCCCCAAGGCGTCTTGCTAGCCAGCAGCGGCTTGGTTTCCAACTGCGTGGCAAGCGCCGGGTCGAGCGCATAAAGGTTGGCAATGAGATTTGGCAGGGACTTGGCTGCAGCGATCGCCTCGTTCACAGCCGCGGTCGATGAAAGTATCGGCATGACTATGTCCTTATACAGCCGTAACGACGCTTTTCGTCGCGGGCGTGTTGGGTTGTTGAATGTTGCTGGGCGCCAGTAAGAGTGCGGCGGCTTCACGCCGTTTGGTGCGGGCGACCCAACCTTTGCCGAAGGTCTGATTGTTCAACCCGGCATAAAAGGCCTGCTGCGCAGAGGCGAGAGCTGCGATGCGTGCCCGCAGCACAATGCCCTGGCAAGTGGCCCGCTTGATCGTGTTCGGGCCTGCCGCACCGTCCTGCTTTGCGCCGATTAGCCGCTGCAGCATCTTCACCGCCGAGCCAGGCCCGTGATTGACGCCAAAGTCGAACACCATCAGGTCGAGGCCGGGCGCCAGATTGCTGCCAGCGATGGTCTGCCAATAGCGAGCCTGGTATATCTCGCGTGCCTCAGCGAGCGTGAGATGCTGCACGTCAGCAGCAGAGCAAGGATGGCCGCGCCACTCCGACAGCCCATCCAACGTGATGCCGAAGTTGGTCGGCCCACCGGGATCGGCCGGGTTGTTGACGTAACTGCCCTCATTCTCAGGGCGCAAGGTAAAGGCGACACAAACCTCGAAGACGGCCATTAGGCAGGACCTACGTTAGTGAACATGGGTTGGCGGAGCAGGTGGCCCAGGACCTCAAAGGGGCGAGGCCGTGATCGGAGAGTTGAACATCCATCTTGCCTGCGGGATTACGGGAGTGGTCGTAGCCATGGCTGCCGAGCATTGAGCGCGCCGGGCTACGATCATCATCCTAGGTTAGGACGGTAGTCCTTGATCCCAAGCATGGTCCAGCTTTTTCACGAAGTCGCGAGCAAATCTGTCGCCTTGACGCTCGCTTCGCGGTAGAAGGTGACTTGTTGTCACACTATGAGACTTGCCCGAGTGCTAGAGGCATCCTCTATCTCTGTAACGGCGCAAGCGAAGGTGCCTCGAATGGCGACGAGTTTGGCCGCAGCCATAGACCGCGACCTGCGCGGCTTTGGCGCGGCTCCTCGCAGTCTGGTCCGGCGGCTCGAGCCGGTCAGTCCAAGCAGCGCGTTGGTTGTCGGTGTCGGGGTGTCAGGTTGCAAATGAATTGCGGCGTTTTGCAGAGTAGTTCGAGCAGGGGCGCCGCTTCCAGGCGGCCCATTTATGAGGCATGCGGGACCATGGGGCAGTTCGGAGTGGCCGAGGATGAATGACCAGATGGAAGTCCGGACGCCGACCCGGCGTGCAGACCCGTTGGTCTCCCCGCCCCCGCGCCGCCGCCAGCGCTGGACCTGGCTCATCGGCTTGCTGATCCTGGCAGCGACGGGGCTGGTTGCGTGGCGCCTGCTCGAAAGCCGTCCACAGCCAGTTGCCGCTGCGCGCAACGGCGGCCCGCCGCAGCCCGTCGGCGTGGCCGCCATCGGTGTCAGCGACGTGAACGTGGTAATGACCGGACTCGGGGCCGTGACCCCATTGGCCACCGTGACCGTGGTGACGCAGATCAACGGCCAGCTCACTCAGGTGAACTTCAAAGAGGGGCAGGTGATCCATAAGGGTGATTTCCTGGCGCAGATTGATCCGCGCCCCTACGAAGTCGCACTTGAGCAGGCACAGGGAACTTTGAACCGTGACCAGGGATTGTTGGGCCAAGCCAAGGCCGACTACGCCCGCTATGTCACCCTGAACAAGCAGGACAGCATTTCCAAGCAGCAGGTTGAGGATCAAGCCTACCTGGTCAAGCAGTACGAAGGCACTGTGATCTCCGATCAAGGGGTGGTGGACGCCGCAAAGTTGAACCTGGTTTACTGCCACATCACCTCGCCGCTGGATGGCCGCATCGGTATCCGCCTGGTCGACCCTGGCAACTACGTGCAAACCAGCACGACCTCAGGCCTGTTCGTGCTGACCCAGGAGCAGCCTATGTCCGTGCTGTTCACCTTGCCGGAGGACAACGTCAGCGAGGTCGAGCAAGAAGCCAAGGCAGGTCCGTTGACGGCACAGGCCTATGACCGCACCAACACCATGCTGATCGCCACAGGAACGCTGGCCAGCACCGACAACCAGATCGACAGCAGCACCGGCACGCTCAAGCTGCGGGCGATGTTCCCCAATCAGGACGAGACCTTGTTTCCGCAAGCGTTCGTCAACATTCGTCTGATCGTGCGCAAGCTTACCGGCGTTGTGGTGGTTCCGCAGGCCGCCGTGCAGCATGGCGCGCCGGGCGATTTCGTCTACCTCGTCAAGCCCGACAACACAGTGGCCGTCCAGGTGATCAAGACCGGTGTGGCGCAGGACCAAACCCTGCAAGTGCTCGACGGGTTGAGCCCGGGCGACAAAGTTGTGATTGATGGTTTGGACCGTCTGCGCGATGGCGCACATATCAGCGTGATTGACCCGAACAAGCCGGCCGCACCCGAAGCCGCTAGCCGGCCGGCTGGCCGGGGGCGCCGCGCCAGCCCTGCCGCCTCGCCGAACGGTGCGCCGCCCACCCAATGAGCCCGTCGCGTATCTTCATCCTGCGGCCCGTTGGCACAACGCTGCTGATGGCGGCAATCCTGCTTGTGGGCGTGATTGCTTACGGGTTCCTGCCGATTTCGGCCCTGCCCGAAGTGGATTACCCGACCATACAGGTGCAAACATTCTATCCAGGGGCCAGCCCGGAGGTGATGACCACCTCTGTGACGGCGCCGCTGGAGCGTCAGTTCGGCGAGATGCCGGGCCTGTCTCAGATGTCGTCGGTTTCGTCGGGCGGCGCCTCGGTCATCACGCTGCAGTTCGTGTTGTCGCTAAGCCTGGACGTGGCCGAGCAGGAAGTTCAGGCCGCAATCAACGCGGCCACCAACTTGCTGCCGTCCGACCTGCCGGCGCCGCCGATCTACAACAAAGTCAACCCGGCCGACACGCCCGTCCTGACCTTGGCGTTGACCAGCAAGACCATGCCGCTCACCCAAGTCGAAGACCTGGCCGATGTGAGGCTCGCGCAAAAGATCAGTCAGCAGCCCGGCGTCGGCCTGGTTTCGATTAGCGGCGGCAACCGGCCGGCGGTGCGCATCGTGCTCAATCCGCGCGCACTCTCCGCCTATGGGCTCGCGATCGACGACATCCGCACCATCATCGGAACCCAGAACACCGACACGCCCAAGGGAAGCTTCGATGGGCCGAGCCAGAGCACGACGATTGACGACAACGACCAGATCACCAGCGCGGCTGGCTACAAGAACCTTATCATCGCCTACAAAACTGGCAGGCCTGTCACCCTCGGCGACGTTGCAACGGTTGTCGACGGGGCGGAGAACAATCAGCTCGCCGCTTGGGCCAATCGCACACCTGCCGTCATTCTGAACATCCAGCGCCAGCCCGGCTCGAACGTCATCGCGGTGGTCAACAACATTAAACGGCTGCTGCCGCAAATCGAAACCTCGATCCCAAGCGCCGTCACCATTTCCGTGCTGAGCGACCGGACCACCACCATCCGCGCTTCCGTCACCGACGTCGAATTCGAGCTTGGCTTGGCGGTGGCGCTCGTGGTGCTGGTGATCTTCCTGTTCCTGCGCAACCTGCCGGCGACGCTCATTCCATCGCTGTCAGTCCCGTTATCGCTGGTCGGTACGCTCGCCGTCATGTACTTGCTGGGCTTCAGCCTCGACAACCTTTCCCTGATGGCACTGACCATCTCGACCGGCTTTGTCGTCGATGACGCGATCGTCATGATCGAGAACATCGCCCGCCATGTCGAAGAGGGCGAGCCGCCGTTGCAAGCCGCCTTGGACGGCTCCCGCGAGATCGGCTTCACCATCATCTCGCTGACGGTGTCGCTGATTGCGGTGCTGATCCCGCTGCTGTTCATGGGCGATGTGGTCGGCCGCCTGTTCAACGAATTCGCCGTCACCCTTTCCGTCACAATCGTGATTTCTGCCGTCGTATCGCTGACCTTGGTGCCGATGATGTGCGCCTTGCTGGTGCGCCATCGCCCGGATAGCCAGCGCAATCGGCTTGACCTGATCGCCGAGCGCGGGTTCGACCGCTTGATCGCCGGGTATGGACGATGGCTGAATTGGGTGCTGGACCGTCAGGCGCTTACGCTGCTGGTGGCGGCGCTCACGCTGGGCATGACGGTCGTGTTGTATATCGTCATTCCAAAGGGGTTTTTCCCCGTCCAGGACACCAGCGCCATCCAGGGCATCTCGGAGGCGGCGCAAGACATTTCGTTTTCCTCCATGGTGGCGCATCAGCAGGCGCTGGCCGACGCGATCCTAACCGACCCGGCGGTCGAAAGCCTCTCCTCCTTCATCGGGGTGGATGGAACCAACACGACGCTGAACAACGGGCGCTTCCTGATCAACCTCAAGCCGAAGGATGAGCGCGACCTGAGTGTCACCGGCGTGATCCGCCGGCTTACTCAAGAAACTGCCTCGGTGGCCGGCATTCGCTTGGCCATGCAGCCAGTGCAGGACCTCACGATTGATTCCACCGTGAGCAGCGCCGAGTATCACTTCTTTCTGGAGAACCCGGACGCAGCGCAATTTGCCGACTACGTGCCAAAGTTGGTGGCCGAACTGGCGCAAGCTCCCGCGTTCGAGTCCGTCAGCAGCGACCTCAACAATAACGGCCGCGCGGTCGACATGGTGGTTGACCGGGCCACTGCGGCGCGTTTCGGCATCACCGTCGCCACCATCGACAACGCGCTCTACGACGCGTTCGGCCAGCGGATCGCTTCCACCCTCTACACCCAATCCAACCAGTACCGCGTTATCATCCAAGCCGACGTGATCGATAGCCACAGTCTTGAGCAGGCGCTGAACGGCATCTATCTGGCATCGGCTACGGCCACGACGGGGCAGGTTCCGCTCTCCGCCATCGTGCATCTCTCCACCCGCAATACCGCGCTTCAGGTGCAGCATTTGGGGCAATTTCCGGCGACCTCCATCTCGTTCAATCTTGCCAGCGGCACCTCGCTCGATAGCGCGGTGGCGCAGATCGAGCAGGCGGAGCGCGACATCGGGTTGCCGGATAGTTTCACCACCTCGTACCAAGGCTCGCTTTCGGCGTTCAAGGCGTCGCTGTCCAATGAGCTGCTGCTGATCCTGGCGGCTTTGGTCGCAGTCTACGTCGTGCTCGGCGTGCTGTACGAGAGCTTCATCCATCCGCTCACCATCCTCTCAACCTTGCCCTCGGCCGGTGTTGGGGCGCTGATTGCGCTCGACCTCACCGGGCACGATCTCGACATCATCGGGATCATCGGCATCATCCTGCTGATCGGCATCGTGAAGAAGAACGCCATCATGATGATCGACTTTGCGCTCGCCGCGGAGCGAACCCAGGGCAGGCCGCCGCGGGAAGCCATCTATCAGGCCTGCCTGCTCCGATTCAGACCGATCCTGATGACCACGATGGCCGCGCTGCTGGGCGCCTTGCCGCTCATGGTTGGCAGCGGCAGCGGGTCCGAGCTTCGCCAGCCGCTTGGCATCGCCATCATCGGCGGCTTGCTGGTCAGCCAGGTGCTGACGCTGTTCACGACCCCGGTGATCTATTTAGCGTTCGACCAACTTTCGGTGCGGCTGACGGGGCGGACGCCCAACTTGGATGCCGGCGCGGCCGAGCCAGCAGAGTAGCCTCTCCCGGTGAACATTTCCGCCCCCTTCATCAATCGTCCCGTTGCAACCACGCTGCTGACGCTTGCCATCCTGGTCGCGGGCGCCTTGGCCTACTTCGAATTGCCGGTGGCATCGCTGCCCCAGGTGGACTTCCCGACCATCTCCGTGCAAGCCCAGTTGCCCGGCGCCAACCCGGAGGTGGTGGCCACCAGCTTGGCCAGCCCGCTGGAACGGCATTTGGGCCAGATCGCAGACGTCACTGAGATGACGTCGCAAAGCCAAGTCGGGCAGTCCCGCATCACCCTGCAGTTCGGGCTAGACCGCGACATCAACGGTGCGGCGCGCGATGTGCAGGCAGCGATCAACGCCGCTCGCGCAGACCTGCCGTCGAACCTGTTGTCCAACCCGATTTACCGCAAAGTCAATCCGGCCGACGCGCCGATCCTCATCGTGTCACTCACATCAGGCACATTGACCCGCGGCCAGATTTACGATGCGGCGAGCACGGTGCTGCAGCAGCAACTCTCGCAGCTTGGCGGTGTGGGACAGGTGATCATCAGCGGGGCGGCCCTGCCGGCGGTCCGCGTCGAGCTGCAACCCCAGGCATTGTTCAAGTACGGCATCGGCCTGGAGGACGTGCGCGCCGCCCTCGCAACGGCCAACGCGAACGCGCCCAAAGGCGTCGTCGAGGTCGGTCGCCAGCGCTTTCAGATCTACACCAACGACCAGGCAAACCACGCTGCCGACTACCGCCCGCTGGTCGTTGCCTACCGCAACGGCGCGGCCGTTCATCTAACCGACATCGCCAGCGTCGATGACAGCGTGCAGGACTTGCGAAACCTTGGTCTCGCCAACGGCAAACCAGCGGTGCTCGTGATTATCTTCAAGCAACCCGGCGCCAACGTCATCGAGACGGTCGATGCAATCAAGGCCGCCGTGCCGAAGCTGCAGGCAGCCTTGCCACATGATATCGACATCACCTTCGCGTCCGACAGCACGGTCAGCATTCGCGCATCCCTGGCCGATACCGAGGTGACGCTGCTGATTGCGGTGGGCTTGGTCACTCTCGTTGTATTCATCTTCCTGCGCAACCTGAGGGCGACGCTGATACCCCTCGTGGCCGTGCCAGTCTCCGTGATCGGCACGTTCGGAGCGATGTACCTGGCGGGCTATAGCCTCGACAATCTCTCGCTCATGGCGCTGACCATCTCGACCGGCTTCGTGGTGGATGACGCCATCGTCGTGCTGGAAAACATCTCCCGCTACATCGAGGACGGCATACCTCGAGCCCAGGCAGCGTTGCGCGGGGCTAAGGAGGTTGGCTTCACCATCGTCTCGATTACGCTTTCGCTGCTCGCCGTGTTCCTGCCCATCCTGCTGATGGGCGGTATCGTGGGCCGCTTGTTCCGCGAGTTTGCGGTGACGCTGTCGATGGCCATCTTGGTCTCGATGGTGATCTCGCTGACCACCACGCCGATGCTATGCGCCCTGTTCTTGCGCCCGAGTGCCGCCAAGCCCGACTTCCTTCGGCGGCGCAAAAGCTTCGGCCAGCGGGCTCAAGAGTTCTATGGCCGGACCTTGTCCTGGACGCTGGACCATAACGCGATTGTCCTCAGCACCCTGGTCGCAACCGTGGTGATGAACGTGGTGCTCATCAGCATCATCCCAAAAGGCTTCTTTCCCATCCAAGACGCCGGGCGGCTTATCGGATCGCTGCAGGCCGATCAAAGCATCTCGTTCCAGGCCATGAGCAAGAAGCTGACGCAGATGATGGCCATCTTGCAGCACGACCCAGCGGTTGCCAACGTCGTCGGCGCCACTGGTTCGGGCAGCGGCGGCGCTGCGTCGCAGACCAATACCGGTAACGTGTATGTGGCCTTAAAGCCGAAGGGCCAGCGGGAAGACCTCGACACGGTGATGACGCGGCTGCGGCGTGAGTTGTCTCATGTCCCCGGTGGCCGGCTGTTCCTCGTGCCGGCGCAGGACATCCGTGTTGGTGGCCGGCAAAGCAACGCGGCATACCAGTATACATTGCGGGGCGACAGCACCGCTGAGGTGTTCGAGTGGGCGCCGAAGCTGCTCGACGCGCTGCAGCACGACCCGGCGTTGACGGACGTGAACTCGGACCAGCAGCAAGCCGGGCTCGAAAGCGAAATCGCCATCGACCGCGCCACGGCCTCCCGCCTGGGCGTCACGGCCGTTCAGATTGATAACACGCTTTACGACGCGTTTGGCCAACGCTCGGTTTCGACCATTTTCAACGCGCTCAACCAATACCACGTCGTCATGGAGGTTGCGCCGCAATACTGGCAATCGCCGGACATCCTCAGTCAGATTTGGATCAGCACATCCGGCGGCACGCCAACCGGAACCTCGACGACAGACTTGCCCGCCGGGACAGTTTCCACCAGGTCAACCACCACCGCTGCGGCGAGCACCGGTTCCAACGCCAATGGCTTCAACAACTCGGCGCGCAACGCGGCACAAAACGCCCTGGCCGTCAGTGGCGGCAGCAGTGCGTCGGCTGGAGCGGCGGTGAGCACGGGACAGGAGACGATGATCCCGCTGTCTGCGATCACCCGATTGAGCCCCGGCAAGACTGCGCTTTCCGTCAATCATCAAAGCCAATTCGTGGCGTCCACCATTTCGTTCAACTTGGCGCCGGGCCGCTCACTCTCCGATGCGCAAACCGCGGTCAGCCGGGCGATTGCTGCCATTCATATGCCAGGGGACATCATCGGCGGGTTTGCCGGGACGGCGCAGGTGTTTCAGCAGTCGCTCAACACCGAAGGAATCCTCATCCTCGCAGCGCTGCTCGCCGTCTACATCGTCCTCGGTGTGCTGTATGAAAGCTTCATCCATCCCATAACGATACTTTCCACCCTGCCCTCGGCGGGCATCGGCGCAGTGCTGGCGCTGTTGATCTGCGGCACCGAGTTCTCGCTGATTGCGGTCATCGGAGTGATCTTGCTGATCGGCATTGTCAAAAAGAACGCCATCCTGATGATCGACTTCGCCCTTCATGCTGAGCGCATCGAAGGGATGACGGGCCGGGAAGCGATCTTCCAGGCGTGTCTGATGCGCTTCCGCCCAATCATGATGACCACGGCGGCAGCATTGCTCGGTGCGCTGCCTTTGGCGTTGGCCTATGGCAATGGCGCCGAACTCCGCCGTCCGCTCGGCATCTCAATCGTCGGTGGTTTGATCGTGAGCCAAGTGCTGACGCTTTACACGACGCCTGCGGTTTATCTTCTGCTCGACAGGTTGCGGTGGCGCCGCGGCGTGGCGCCTGCTCTGGGTGCCGCTGAATGAACTCTGCGCGTTTCGGTTGGGCCTTACTCCTGTTTCCCCTCACAGCCTGCATGGTCGGTCCGGACTATCATCGGGCCGCTTCGGCCGGCTCACTGGCACCTTTCAAGGAAGCGCCGCCAGGGTGGACAACTGCCAATCCGGCTGACGCGTCGCCGAAGGGTGAATGGTGGGACATCTATCACGACCCGCTGCTCGACCGCTTGGAGCGGACCGTCGTCGTGTCCAACCAGACAGTGAGGCAATATGAAGCGATATACCGAGAGGCGCAGGCCAGCGTCGACATCGCTCGCTCGGCCCTGTTCCCCGGGCTCGGACTGACAGCCAGCGATGTGCGGACGCAACTGGGGGGTGGCAAGACCTCCCCAGCCGCCACCAAGTACACCCTGGAAGGCACGGCGACTTGGAACCTCGACGTGTGGGGACGCATCCGCCGCCAGGTTGAGAGTAACGTGGCAGCGGCTCAGGTGAACGCCGCGGACCTGGCCAACGCGGCGCTGTCAGCGCAAGCATCGCTCGCGACGGACTACTTCGAGTTGCGCAGTCAGGACGCTTTGGCGCAGCTGCTGACGGATACGGTCAAGGCCTATGCCGACGCCCTGCGCATCACTCGCAACCAATACAATGCCGGGACCGAGCCGCTGGCCAACGTCGCCGCCGCAGAAACGCAACTCGACACCATACAGGCCTCGCTGATCAATGTCGGCGTGCTGCGCTCGCAATACGAACATGCCATTGCGGTTCTCACCGGCGTGGCCCCCTCCGAACTCTCGATCTCGCCCGGCCCGCTCGCGGGCGACGTGCCGATTGCGCCTGCCGTATTGCCGTCGACGCTGCTGCAACGCCGCCCGGATGTGGCAGCGGCCGAGCGCGGGATGCAGTCGGAGAACGCCTTGATCGGCGTCCAAATTGCCGCCTACTACCCCGACGTCAGCCTTTCTGCGCTCTATGGTTATGCCGGCAATCCAATTGGATCGCTGATCCAGGTTGCCAATCGCTTTTGGTCGCTCGGTGCCTCGGCCACTGAGGTCGTGTTCGAGGGCGGCCTGCGCAATGCCGATGTGGCCTTGGCCCGTGCCACCTACGATGCCCAGGTCGCGTTCTATCGCCAGACCGTTCTTTCCGCCTTTCAGCAGGTGGAGGACGAACTTGTGGCCTTGCGCATCTTGGAGCAGCAGTCCCGCGCCGAGACAACGGCTGTGAAGGCAGCAGAGCTTTCGGTCAAGCTGGCACTCAACCAATATCTGGCAGGCACTGTGGCCTATACCACGGTGATCACCGAGCAGGAAGTGTTGCTCACCAACCAGGAAGCGGCCCTGTCGGTGCAGGCGCAACGCCTGGTGGCAAGTGTGACCTTGGTGCAGGCGCTTGGCGGCGGCTGGACCACGAGCGACCTGCCATCGCGCGACGACCTGCAAAAGGAACTGCCGTTCTTGAAGTATTGAAGCGGCAGCCCTGCGCGCTGCGCACAGTGCCCTGCGTGGCAAGCTTGAACATTGTGCTGCCTGCGGCGCAACATCAGCCTCGGCGGCTGGCAAACGGATGGGTACTCGACAAGCCCCCATCCACGGCGATCGCCTGCCCGTTCACGTACGACGAATCCGAGCTTGCCAGGAACAGCGCCGCGCCCGCGATTTCTTCCGGCACGCCGGGGCGGCGCAACGGGTTGAGCTGGCCGATCTTGCCCTCGGTACCCTTCGCGCGGGCCCGCTCGAACATCGGGGCAGTCATTCCCGTGTCGATCAGCCCGGGACAGATCGCATTCACGCGCACCCCGGTGCCGGCGAGCGCGTCGGCGGCGGTCTGTACCAAGCTGATCACCCCGGCTTTGCTCGCACTGTAGGGTGCGCCCGCCGCATTGGCCCGCAGCCCGGCCACCGAGGCGGTGCAGATGATCGAGCCACGCTGGCGCGCCACCATGTGCGGGGCCACGGCCTGGATCGCGAGGAACGGCCCCAGCAGATTGGTCCGCAGCACGTCCATCCACAGCGACGCCGAGGTCTCGAGGAACGGCACCGTCCCGCCGCTCACTCCGGCATTGGCATAGAGCACGTCAACCGCCCCCCATTCAGCCATGGCCTGGCTCACGAACGCCGCGACATCGGCCTCGTCGCCTGCGTCGGCCGTGGCTGTGAGCGGAGCCATACCCGACCCGGCGATCAGGGCAGACGTCGCCTGGAGCCCGGCCGCGTTCCGGTCGACAAGCAGCAGCCGGGCTCCCTCCGAGGCGAATAGCCGCGCCGTCGCCCGGCCAATGCCGCTGCCTGCGCCGGTGATAATCGCGGTCTGGCCGTCCAGACGCCCGCTCATGCTAAATCCCTCGCTTGACGACGGCTGCTGCCGGTGAGCGCTGATAACGCGCTTATGGTAATGGCGGTCAAGGCAGAAACCCAGACCGCAGCGGCTGTCAAGGCAGAAACCTTAACCGCTGCTTGCACCGCCGACCAAGGTCATGCGCTGGCACGATCGTGACGGCGCGGGCCGGCGGGGCCAACGCGATCGTTCAGGATGTCAGCCGCGTAGATGGCGTGCCAAGAACTCCTGCGCCGCGCTGGCGACCAGGGTGCCGTCGCGGCTGTAGATTTCCGCACTCGATAATCCGCGTCCGTGCGCAGTATTGGGCGAACGCTGGACGTGCAACATCCAATCGTTGGCCGAAGCCTCCCGGTGGAACCAAAGGCTATGGTCCAGGCTCGCAGCCTGCACTCCGCCACCGCCACTGCGCCTGTGCGCAACCAGCCCAGCGCGGACCAGGCCCAAGTCGGAGGCGAAACCAATGGCGGCACGATGGATCGCCGGACCGCCCTGAATGGGCCTGCGCGGGCGAAACCAAATGGCCCGGGCAGGGCCGGGCTCGCCGGGGGGCCTGGGCGGCAACTCGACCGGACGTGCATCCAGCATGTCCTCGGCGAGATAACGCGGCGCCGTTTCGCCGCGTGCCGCCGCGTGCCTGGCGCGGATGGTTCGCTGATCCTCCAGCGACTCGGGATGCGGCAGGTCGGGCATGGCAAACTGGTGGTCCGGGCCCTCATCGCCATCATGGTGGGACGTGTGCCCGGCGAGCAGCAGCAGGTCGCGCTGGCGGATCTCCACCCGTCTGGTGGCAAAGCTACGCCCGTCGCGCGTGGGCTCGATGCTGATGTCAAATGGCGCTGCCTTCTTGCCGACGCTGATGAAGAGCGCATGCAGCGAGTGACAGGCTTTCGTCCCGGCCGACGCGGCGACGATTGCCTGCCCAATCAGCATTCCGCCGAATAGACGCGGCTCATCTGTCTGGGGTGCGCCCGGTGCTATCCAGCACCCGAGCGTCCCGGGAGCCGGGGTCAACGAAAAAAGCTCGTCGAATGTCATGGGATCGAGCAGGTGCCTCCGCGACCTCTATCACCGGGCCGATCATTGACCGCCGGGCGGAACTCTATCTTGCAACAGCCATGCTCCTCAACGCGGCGGGCATTGTCTCGGCAATCTATGTGCGGGTCACGCGGCAGCGGCATGCACGCAACCTCGCGATCGTGGCGGAGCGGCGAGCCGGCGTCACGCAACATGCCTAACCTTCGAGACTGAAGCCATGCAGCTCACTGATGGTCAATCGCTCGCTGAGATAGGCCGTCGCCCGCTCCAGCCCATCGAGTGCGGCCAACACCTTGCCTGTACTCGCCGCGCGCGGCGGCGGCGGCACTTGCGGCCGGTGCCCTGCAGCAAGCTCTGCTAGCCGTTGCTCAAGTGCCTGCGCCCGGGCCGCGGCAGCCAGGTCGGGCTCAGCCGCCGCAATCGCCAGCAAACGCGCCCAGTGCACGCATTCCACCAATGCCGGGATCGGCCGCTCCATGTCCGTCCGGTGCAGCGCAAAACGGCCGACCGTCAGCGGCAGCAGGGCCAAACGCAGGTCCGCAAGCTGCCGGTCCACCATGCGCAGCGCCGCGATGGTGGCCGTTCCTGGCTCTCCGGCCAGAACCGCGCGGCATGCCCCTACCACGTCGGCCAGCGCGCGCAGCACGGCCGACCCCGAGCGAGCCACCTGGTCGCGTGTACGGAGCGGCAAGACGAAGACTGCGACCAAGATTGCAGCGCCGGCCCCCACCGCAGTTTCCTCCAACCGCAATACCAGCAAGGAGCCTGTGTTGCCGCCCAACAGGCCGTAAAGTTGGCCGAGCAGCACGGTGACCCAGAAGATGCCCAAGGTGTAGGAAACCAGGAAGAAGTAGTACATCCCGAACAGCGCGGCGAATAGTAGAACGGTTTGGATCAGCCCTGTTTCATGAAACGTGTCCACTAGCAGCAAGCCGGCTACCAGGCCAAGCAACGTACCGCTCACACGCTGGAAGCCGCGGAACACGGTATCCCCGCGTGACCGCGTGTTGAGGAACACGACGTAGGTGGAGATCACTGCCCAAAACCAGCGCTGCGGCGAAACCGCCATTCCGCCGACCATGGCAAGGCCCGATGCCAAGGTGACGCGCAGGGCAAAGCGCCACGCCAGTGGGCCCGGCGCTGCGTTCGGCGCAGGCACTGCGGGCGTCATCAGCAAGGCTGCCAGACCCTGCGCCGCCTGGCCAAGAGCGGAGGCCGCGCGGCAGGCGGCCTAGTTCGTGGT
>CAXTRX010000002.1:29000-40038 GCA_964246785.1 uncultured Acetobacteraceae bacterium
GCCGTGCCGCCGCAAGCTCCAAATCCAACAGGCGCACCCGGGTTGGTATGCTGCCGACCGGGTCAAGGATGGCGAGCTGGTCGTCAGCCGCCAGCGCTGCCTCATTCAGCCGGGCCAGGCGGCGCTGCAAACGCCGCGCGGCGTCCGGCCGGCTCGCCCGCAGCGCGCCTGCGGCATCTAGCACCGCAGCGGCGCGGCCCTGCACGGCCTGGATGGTGCGGCGGAGCTGCGCGCCGGGACGCATCGGCAGCAGCATGAAGCAGGCAAACCATGTGACCGGCATCGCCAAGGCAATCGAGAGCAGTTGTGCCGGCAGCGTGGCCAATGGCAAGTTGAGGAACAGGCCGACATAGCAGCAGATCACCGCCATCAGGCCGATGCCGATTGCCCTAGGCCCGCGCCCCTGCAGCAGGAAGCAGGCGAACACCAGGACCAGAAAAAACGCATCCCCCACCAGCGCCTCGCCGCGCAGCAGGGTGGTTGCGGTCGCCGCAGCCAGTGCCGGCGGGACGAGCAGCAGCAGCGTTCGCTCGCGCTGCAGCCGGGTCGGCTCTCGCATCAGGAAAGCAGCCATCAAGCTGAAGGTGATCCCCTGGGCAGCCGTCAGCGGCGTGGCGCCGATCGCCCGGGCCGCCAGCAACGTCGCCAGGCTGGTGAGCGACACGGCTGCCGTTCCGCGTGCCGCCATCAGCAAGCGCAGCATGCCGGGGTCTGCGGCCACGATGCGGTCCCACACCGCGAGCACGGCCAAGCCGATGGTTTTGGCCGCCCAACCTGTTCGTGTTCTTCGCAAGTGCAGCATGGTGGCAGCATAGCCCGCGCGCCCAGCGCGACATAGCCACCACCGTCGCCTTGCTTGGCGCCCTAGACGGCTGCTGCTGCCATGCTACTTCCCCGCTTGCCCATGCTCACCTCGGCCACCATCGCGACCGCCGCCCTGTTGATCGAGGCGGCTGCCGGCTACCCGGCCTGGCTCTTTGCGCGGCTGCGGCATCCCGTGATGGCGGCGGGCGCCGCCGTGGCCTGGCTCGACACGCGGCTGAACTGCGGTGGGTTCCGGCGCGGGCGCGGCGTTCTGGCGCTTATGCTGTTGCTGGCCGGGTTCGGCCTGCCAGCCTGGGCCTTGCAAGCGGCCCTGCTGCATACCCTGCCGCCTCCGCTTGCCGTGGTGATTTTAGCAGCCATGGCCGCCACCCTGCTCGCCCAACGTAGCCTGTGGGATCACGTGCAGGCGGTCGCCCGCGCCTTGCCGGCCGGCCTGGCCCTCGGGCGTGCGGCCGTGTCGCACATCGTCGGGCGCGACCCAGACCGGCTTGACGCAGCCGCCGTCGCGCGGGCCGCCATCGAAAGCCTGGCGGAAAACTTCTCCGACGGCGTGATTGCTCCCGCGCTGTGGTGCGGCCTGCTCGGCCTGCCCGGGCTCGTGCTCTATAAGGTGATCAACACCGCCGACAGCATGATAGGCCATCGCACGCCGCGTCACGAAGCGTTTGGCTGGGCGGCGGCCCGGCTGGACGACGTGGTGAACCTGCCCGCTTCCCGCCTGGCCGGGCTGCTGCTGGCACTCGCGTCGGGGCGCGCCGCGGGAGCAGCGCTGCGGGCTATGGCACGCGACGCCGGGCACCATCGGTCTTTGAATGCCGGCTGGCCCGAGGCGGCGATGGCGGGTGCGCTCGGTTTGCGTCTGGCCGGTCCGCGTGTGTATGGAGGCGAACGGGTGGAGGACCCCTGGATGCGCCGCGGCCGGGCGGACGCGACGGCTGCCGACATTGCTCGCGCCCTCATGCTGTATCGCCGAGCCTGCGTGCTGCTTGTCGTGCTCGTGGGCGGGGCGGCCTGGCTTTAGGGATCGCGGTTGACCTCACCTCAAGGACGTGCAAGCCGCCATCGATGCGCTCGGCACAACCGGCAACCTGGTTGCGCGCCTAATAGGCGAGCAGATATGGCGCACGCCTAAGTCGTAGAAGGCTTGCACCATCTCCGGCTTGCCCTGCAGCATGTCGGTCTCCTGGAAGTTGAACCATCAGGCCGAGCTTGCCGGCGGCCTTGGCCGCCTGGATGTCGTCCAGCGTGCCGCATAGCACCATGCGGTCTGGCTGCGAGCGGATAACGGCGCGCACGCGGGCGACCTGGCGGACGGTCCCCTCCGGCATCAACTCCGGCCACCTCACCGATAGGCTGATGGCGCCCAGGCTTTGCAATCGCAAAGCGGCTCAGCAGGCTATCGTAGTTGGTCCATGGCGCCCCAAGGCAGCGCCGTGTCCCACACCAATGCGTCCTCGAACAATGCCACTGCCCGTGGATCGGCGGCCTGGCACACCTGGTCGTATCGTTCGCTGGGTGCAAACGCCTTCAGCAAACCATGGCTCTCCATTCGCCGGGTCGATACGGCCATGCCTGCGGCATTTGGCCTCGGCTTTCTGTTCCTGGTCTTGAGTCCGGCGGCGTTCCCGCCGAACCTCACCGGCCTTGTACTTAGGAGACCCCGCATGTGGCAGCCAAACCAGCGTTATCCCGACCCAGCATGGCGCATACTGCATCCGTCTTTCCTGCGTTACCGCCCGTTCAACGCCACGGTCGAGCAGCTTGCCACTGGGTGCCGCTGGAGCGAGGGGCCAGTCTGGTTCGGTGACGGGCGTTACCTGCTGTGGAGCGATATCCCTAACAACCGCATCATGCGTTGGGCCGAGGAGACCGGGACAGTCGGAGTGTTCCGCCATCAAGCCGGCTATGCAAACGGCAACACGCGGGACCGTCAGGGACGCTTGGTGACCTGCGAGCACGGCGGGCGCCGGGTCACCCGCACGAACTACGACGGTAGCATTGCGGTGTTGCTTGAGTTTTGGGAGGGCAAGCGGCTGAACTCGCCGAACGATGTCGTCGTCAAGAGTGATGACAGCATCTGGTTTACTGATCCGCCATTTGGCATCCATACCGACTACGAAGGCAACAAGGCCGAACAGGAACTTCCTGCCCAAGTGTATCGCCTGGACCCGGCCACTGGCCGTGCAGCGGTTGTGCAGGATACCGTGCTGGGGCCAAACGGGCTATGTTTCTCCCCAGACGAGACAAAGCTTTACCTCGTCGAGTCCCGCGGCGTGCCGAGCCGCAAGATCTGGGTGTTCGACGTGGTGGACGGCACCAGTCTCGCCAACGGCCGTGTTTTGATAGATGCAGGTCCGGGCACGCCGGATGGCTTACGCTGCGACGTGGACGGCAACCTCTGGTGTGGCTGGGGCATGGGTGTTCCAGAGCTGGACGGCGTGCGAGTTTTCAATCCGAACGGCGAGGCGATCGGCCACATCGACCTGCCGGAGCGATGCGCCAACCTATGTTTCGGCGGCGCCAAGCGGAACCGCCTGTTCATGGCGGCAAGCCATGGGCTTTACGCCGTTTATGTCAACACGCAAGGCGTCACGGGCGGCTGATATCGACCGCAGAAGTGTGGACTTTCTCGTCAGGCCGGCCATCGGGGAGACTGCGCAAGCCCACCGTGCGACTGAGCAATCATTGTTTCGTCGCCGCGGCGATCGAAGCTTCATCAGCCCAGATGGCGCGTGTCGGCCATGCTCGTGAACTGGCTCTCCCGGGTCTTCACCTGCTACGAAACAATCGTCGATCATTGCTGTGCTGCCTAGAACAAACTGGCATTCAGGCCGATCATGACCTTGGCTTGCGCGATCGGGCATACAGGTGCTGGCCAATCAGACTTGGTGTCGGCTGGAGTGACGAGGCTCCAACCTGGAGCGGCAAAATCCGACCCGGTCTTCGCGCGACCATTTTCAAGGCGGCTGGCCTGTCTTGGCTCTCGGTCATGTTGCTGCCCGGGACCACCCTCGCAGGGCGGGTGTGAGGTTCGCCGTTCTTGACCGCAAGGCCGCTCTCCGCACGCTATGCATGTCATTGTGAGCAATGGCACAAGCGACTTACCGACTGCGGACGGTAGTTGCTACTGCAAGTGGCCGGGTGGCTTGCTGAAAGACGTGGTCGGAAAAACGGTGGTGACGCGCGGCGCGAGACCGTGGCGCACCTGCGAGAGCATCACGCGGTGAGCGAGCGTCGGGCGCGCCAGGTGTTGGGAGCCGACCGGACGGTAGTTCGCTACTGGTCGATCCGACCGAATGATGCGGCTATGCGTGCGCGACTACAAACCTTGGCGGGCGAGCGGAGACGCTTCGGCTACCGCCGCCTTGGCCTGTTGCTGGCGTGCGAGGGCGTGCGTCTCAACCATAAGAAACTACGCCGGATCTACGCCGAGAAGCCGTTTCAGGTGCGCCGCCGGAGCGGCCGCAAGCGGGCGCTGGGCACAGGGGCGCCGATCGCATCACCGATGGGGTGAACCAGCGCTGGTCGCTTGATTTCGTATCGGACATGCTGTCGGACGGTCGGCGGTTTCGCATGCTGTGCGTCGTGGACGACTTCAGCCGCGAATGCCTGGCGCTGGTGACAGACACGTCGCTGTCGGGCCTGCGCCTTGTGCGCGAGCTGGACGGCATTGCCGCCCGGCGGGCTTGCCGCTGCTCGTGATGAGCGACAACGGCACAGAGCTGACCAGCGTGGCGGTGCTGCGCTGGTCGCAGGACCGTGCAGTGGCCTGGCACTATATCGCGCCGGGCAAGCCGCAGCAGAATGCGTTTGTGGAAAGCTTCAATGGGCTGCTGCGGGACGAGTGCCTGAACGAGACGGTGTTCACCTCTTTGCGTCACGTTCGGGCGGTGCTGGCGGCGTCGCAGCAGGACTATAACCACGCCCGCACTCAGCCTTGGGCGGACGAACACCCGGCTCAATCAGCCTGCTGTCGTGCTCGCCTGGTTCGAGATCGCTGCGTTGCTTTCGGCAATGGCCTGCGGTCAGCCTTGAGTTAGCGGTGCGGGGCCGACCTCCTGGCGAAGCGTTCGGGTTTTCGCCTGAGTATCGTGACGTCACGATTGGGAGTTGAGCATGCCGCGCCATTCATTGGGCGAGAGGGCGATGACCGATGCCGTGCGCCAGGCCCGCTATCGCGCCGCTCGCGCCGCCGCCCGTCCGATCATCCGGACGCGACGCCCTGCGGACCACCGGAGCCGTGCCAAGCGATGGCAGGACACCGTGGCCGAGCTGGTCCGGCTGCAGGCCGAGTATGACGCCTGGCTGAACGCCTTGCCGAAAACGCTCGCGGAGACGGCCACGGCGGAGGCGCTCCGGACGATCTGCGAGCTGGACCTCAGCGAGTTCCAGGCGGTCGAGCCGCCGAGGGGTTTCGGACACGACTGAGCCACATAGCGGAGATCGGGCGACGTTGCTCCAGCGCGTTTCGGCTATTGGCGCCGCAGGCGCTTCACCCGGTGCTTCTGGTAGGTGACGATCTCTCGGGTGACGGGCAGGCGCGGGTCGAAGCGCAGGTGGGTGATCGAGGCGACCACCGCTTCGGCCGTCTCGGCTGTCCCCTCGAGCTTGCAGACGATGCCGCCCTCGTCGCCCGCGTAGCTGACCCAGGTCACGCGGCAGTCCGCGGGCAGTGGGATGCCGTTCCGCTTCTGGAGCGTTGCCTGGAGTTCCGGGGTTGGCCGTGCCGGAATCGGCAGCGCCGCGCCGAGACGTTCCAGCAGGCGTTCGACCTGGTCGGGTCGGTCGATCACGGCGTCAGGCGGCCAAGGCCGGTGACGGTATGGCCGGGTCAGCAGCCATCCGCTCCCGCCAAGTCCAAGGCAGCAGCGTAAGCAACTCGTGTGTCCGGGTCCGGCCGGAGACGACCCGCTCCAGCACGTCGGTCAGCCAAGCTATCGGCTCGACTCCGTTCAGCTTGGCCGTCTGGATCAGCGTCATCGCCATCGCCCAGTGCCGGGCACCATCGGCGGACCCGGCAAACAGCGCGTTCTTGCGCGTCAGCACGCTCGGCCGGATCGCCCGCTCCACCACGTTGGTGTCCATCTCCATCGCGGCCGTCATCAAGGAACACGACCAGCCCCGCCCAGTGCCAAATCGCGTAGCGGATCGCCCGTGCCAGGTCCGAGGTGCCCGACACGCGCCTCTTATGCTCGAGCAGCCAGGCATGGAGATCCTCGACGATGGGCCGACTTCTCTCGCCCCGCACCTGCTGCCGGTGCTCGGCGGGGAACCCGCGGATTTCCGCCTCCATCGCGTAAAGGGCGTGGATGCGCGCCAGCACTTCGGCCGCCAGCGGCGACTGGATCGAGACGTGGAAGTCGTAGAACCCTCGCCGCATGGGCCCAGCAGAACGCCAAGGTCATCGAACCATCCGTCCGATCGCCTGCCAGGCGCTTGAACCCGGCGTAGCCATCCACCTGCAGGAAACCCCGGAAGCCGGCCAAATGCGCGGCCGGACGTTCTCCCTTGCGGTCCTCCGTGTAGACGTGGGCCGCAACCGGGTGGCCCGGAGCACTCCAGGGCCGGTCGTCGACTACATAGCACCAGAGCCGTCCGGTCTTGGTCCGGCCCCGGCCGGGGTCAAGCACCGGCAGCGTGGTGTCGTCGGCGAACAGCTTGGGCGAGGACAGCGCCGTGCCCAGAATGAGGTCGTGCAGCGGTGTCAGCCACCAGCACGCGCGTCCCACCCAGTTCGCCAGGCTCGAGCGGTCCAGCGCCACGCCTTGGCGGGCCAGGATCTGCGCCTGCCGATAGAGTGGCAGGACGTCGGCGTACTTGCTGACCAGCACGTGGGCGATCAACGCCTCGGTGGGCATCCCGCCCTCCACCGGCCGGTCCGGCGCCGGGGCGATCACCACCGCCTCGTCGCAGCCTCGGCAGGCGTAGCAGGGACGCCGGGTCACCCGCACCCGCAGCTGCGACGGCACGATGTCGGGCTGCTCCGTGCGCACCTCGCCGATCGGCGTCAGCGTCTTCCCGCAGCAGGGACAGGCCCGGTCCTTAATGTCCACCACCATCTCGTAGCGCGGCAGGTGCGCTGGCAAGGCACCGTGGTTGCGCGCCGGGCGCTCGGGCCGGGGCTGGCGCGTGGGGGCGTCCACGGCATCGGCGGCAGCGTCCTGGGCGGCCTGGTTGGCGGCGATTGCCTGCTCCAGAGCCTCCGGCCCGAGTTGGAGCTGCTCAGGCGTCAGCTGCTCCGACCGGCGGCCGAACTGGTGGCGCGTCAGCCGCTGGATCAGCAGCCGCAGCTTGTCGTTCTCGGCGTGCAGCACCCCCTGCTGGTGCAGCACCGTGCGCAGCATCTGCTGCAAAGTCGCCGGGTCGTCGGGCAGTGCGTCGAGGTCGATCTGCACCAGGGCATGATGACCGACGCCGCCGCGTCGCAGCCAGAACTATCGTGCGCCGGGCCCACGAAATTATCCCGCGAGTTGCGGCCGCGGGCGGGACGGCGCACCTCGCCAATCAATCCGTCGAGCAGGGCGGCCAGTTGTGGCGCCGACAACGCGAACCGGCCTGTGGACGTCGCGGAGGGCCAAACGAACTGGCCCTGCTCCAACCGCTTGGTCAACATGCACAGGCCGACCCCGTCGTGCAGATCAGCTTGATAAGCCCGGCGCGGCGGCCCCGGAACGCGAACACTGCCCCGTCAAACGGATCGGCCGCCAGGCCCTGCTGCACCAGCATCTCCAAGCCCACCATCTCCTGGCGCATGTCCGTCACCCCGCAGGCGAGGAACACCCGCACCTCGGACGGCAGCGCAATCATCGCTCGATCAACGCGCTCAGAACCCGACGCAGTGCCCGGGCGTCGACCCTCGGTGTCCACCCGCAGCGACACGCCGCTCGGCAGCAGGATCTCGATCAAGCCCGCGCAGCACACCGGAACCATGGCCATCTCCGGTTTCGGCAATGCTGTAGAGCTAGCCCGTGCTGATGCCGTGCCGCTGCGCCACCTCGCCCGGCTTGCATCCAGCCTCCAGGCTCTGGGCCACGATCTCCCGCTTGCGCTCGGCCGACCACCTACGACGACGGTCGGCACGAACCAGGACCTCGACCTATGGCAGGCGACCACTCTTACGACCAGTCGTAAGAGTGGCATCCTCGGTCGGCAGGGCAACAGGGTGGACATCCATCCCTCCCCTCCATCACCAAACAGCAGCACGCCGCCAGAAGGTCGGTCCCGCACCGCTTACAGCCTTGAGCCACGCTCCGCGCGACAGCCAGAGAGAGCGTGGCCGGGCCGGAGAAAAGGCGCTCAACCGAACTGAGAAACATCGTCACGATTGGCGGGGCGGAGACCGCAGACTCTACTTCTGAATGAAGGGAAAGAAGGGGCTCAGGTCACCGCCAGGCTTGGACCGCGAGAGGCCTGCCTCAGCCGAGCTTCGATCTTCATCAGTTAGGTTACCCGGATAGCGCAATTTGCTGCGGTCACACCCGGCACGGTGCTCGTAGTCGGAATTGTGCAGCTCCGACCAAACGATACAGCCGGCAAGGAGTTACAAACGATTATTACGATACAACATGAGCCGGGACCGGCACTCAGCCATGCTGCTCGTCAATGGCTCGTTTCACACGGATGTAGGGCGGATGCTAAGTTATACGGGCAACCACCTGATGCAAGGCTTGAATGACTGAGCGATTGAGAGCCGTTGTCCCTCCTTGGCACATGAGCCGTAAACTGTTCAGATGCAATTCGACCGCTTCTCGATGCCACGAGCCAGCCGAGCTTTGCCGGTCAAGCAGTGTGCAAAGGCTTAAGGCAACTTCTCCTAACTCGGGAATGCCAAATACCCCTGCAACGCCGACAACGCTATTGCTCGTCGTATAAAGCTCCTGGCATATAGCAACACTTCTAGATTGTGAGAGCTGGTCGCCCATCGCAATCATTGTTTCTACCATTGCCGCAAGCTCTTTCAAGCTAGAGTCGCGAATCGTCTCCAAGCGTGCTTCGGCCGAGCTCACAGCCTCTCTCGCGGTCAGACCACCCGGCTGGTTCACCAGTTCAGCCATCCGTCGCGTGTGGTTTGGTAAAGCTTTCGCCATCAGCGTGGCGCCCCTTTTGCGTTAAGTAATGCGTCTATCTCGTTCTGAGACATGTTAGGCTCTTTAGCGTCACCGATTTTAAGCGACAGGTCGTCCTTTCGGCGGCCCTCAGTATTGGGTGGCGGCCCGAGCTTTTGGAAACGTCGATCTGGACCAGCATACGTTTCGGAGTCAATGAAGGCACGAGCATCTTTAGCGAGCCATACTACCCTGTCGTAGACGATGCGCGGCCGGACTGGCTTGGCAATTATAAAGCTGGCTCCACAATCCCGTGCACGTAACACATTTGCTTCCGAAGTATGCCCGGCAAGCAGAATTATGGCCGCGGTCCGAGTGGTTTCAACTTTGCTTCGGCGTAACCAACGGATGAAGTCATATTCATCCATCTCGCCGTCACCCGAATGGGACGTGCCTACAATGATAAGCTCAGCTTGAGCACGCTGTAGGTGTTCCCGAGCCTGTGCAGCCGTTTCGAAACGAGTCACGTGACGTACCTTAAAGCCTGTCAGAACTTGAATGATAATCTCGGCTTCAAGCGCGTTAGCCTCAACGAGTAAAACGGAAAGCTTGCCAAAGTAGACGCGTGTGTCAAACTCCGGCGGGTTCTCTGTCATGTCTCAAAGAACTCAAGTTCGCCGGAGTCTGACGCGCTTTCTTCAACGCGGCCAAGCAGGCGGCTAACTAGCCCGCCCACTCGCACGGTTGCTAACGCAGCATGCAGTTCTGGCCGACAATCAGGAACTTCGGGCACAAGCGCATGAAGGAATGAACCTAGACCGGCAAGACGCTGACTGATCAAGTCAAGGCCCTGCCACTGCTCTGCGGAAACAGTCCGTGCGCCTCCAAGGTCATCCGTTAATAGGGCGAGCTCGGCCAGTTCAATGGCAGTGGCGTTTAGCAGAGCATGCAACCCCGGTAACTCTTCCATCAAAATAGCTCCAACCCCTCTTGGTCTGGCTGCACCACCGGGCGTGCCCGTTCGGCAGCGAAGACGGCAGCATCCGAACCAGCGATGGTTAGTTGACGCGCTCTCCCGGCCACGGGCCAGAATTGAAGCCTGCGCCCGCGCTCGCCACGCAGGCTTCCACCTGTGTAAGCAATGCGCTCGCGCTTTACAAAGCGCTCTGCAAACTCCGCGTTCAACGTGCCCACATCCGTCAGGCCCTGCAGCATCCTAGCGCCGCCAAAGAGCTTTGCCTGGAGCCGCTCGCGGCGTGCACCACTCTGCAGCAGGCCATTGACGAGCAGTTCCATCGCGTGGACGCCATATCGGTCACAACTCGCACGAGGAGTGTCGTCTCCAGGCAGAAGGAAGTGATTCATACCGCCGACGCCGGCTACCGGGTCATGTAGACAGGCTGCGACGCATGAGCCAAGAATAGTAGTCAGTACCAGGTCCGCATCGTCGCTGACATGAAATTCGCCTTGCACGATATTAAGCCGTCGCTCAGCCGTTCCCAGATCTGAGACGCGCGTCATTGCAACGGTCCGAAAACGGCTTCGATCTTCTCGCGCAATGTAGCGACGGTGAAAGGCTTAACTAAGAAGTTGTTCACACCGAATTGCACGGCGCGCTGCACCAACTCCATATCGCCTCGGCCAGTCAGCATGATGTAAGCCGTTTTCGCCGTGGGAGGATACACTCGGACGGCGCGCAACAGGCCAAGGCCATCCAACTTTGGCATATTGAAATCGCTGATAATGAGCTGGACAGGGTTGGCAACGAGCGCCTTCAAGCCGGCTTCGCCATCAGCAGCCTCATCAAACTCACGAAAGCCAAGTTGTTGCAGCCCGCCTCTGATTAAGAGCCGCATCGACTGCTGATCGTCCACGATCAATACTTTGAGGCTAGCTGCGGACGGCATGTACGTTCTCCGGATTTTGCGTGACAAGCAGCGAGCATGGCAGCCGCGGCAGACTGAAGCGGCACTTGCGTGTTGACAGCACCGAGTTCAAACGCGGACTTTGGCATACCATAGACAACAGAGCTTGCCTCGTCTTGTCCGAACGTCTGTGCGCCGGCTTCGCGCATAGCTAGAAGGCCACGAGCACCATCCCGACCCATACCAGTCAGGATAACGCCGACGGCCCGATTTCGCGCGACTGACGCCGCCGACGTAAATAGG
>CAXTRX010000002.1:40048-46676 GCA_964246785.1 uncultured Acetobacteraceae bacterium
CGTCGACTGATGGACGATGCCCGTTCACAGTATCGGCTTCGATGAGACGGCAACGCCATGGACCGGATTGCGACCCGGCCACTTCAAGATGCTTTGCTCCACCAGGCGCCAGATAAATTTGACCAGCGACGAGTGGCGCACCATCAAAAGCTTCCGTCACTGTCGCAGCACAAGCTCGATCTAGACGCCTGGCGAAGGACGGAGTGAATGCCGCAGGCATATGTTGCGTAATAACCGTTGGCGGACAGTTTTCCGGGAAGCTCGATAGGATAGCAAGAAGGGCTTCGACACCACCGGTTGACGCGCCCATCGCAAGCAAGCGCTCACCCGGCGTGAAATTAGCCACGACGGGGGCTAGAACTGAGGCGCCGCGCATTGCTTGAGGGCGTGCTCCCGCCGCGGTGCGAACGATAGCGGCGATGCGATCGAAGCTACCAGCATCATGTAGCTGTGGTTTGGCCACGCACTCCACTGCGCCAAGTTCCAATGCACGCAGCGTTGCCTCAGCACCACGACTGGTCAAAGTGGAGACCATGACGACCGGCATAGGGCGGAGGCGCATGAGGCGCTCAAGAAAATCCAGACCGTTCATTTGCGGCATTTCGACGTCGAGGGTCAGCACATCCGGATTCAAGACCTTGATCAACGCTCGTGCCTGAATCGGGTCAGAGGCCTCACCAACCACCTCCAAACCGCTGTCGCGGGCTAGAGCCCGGATGATGATCGCGCGCATCGTGGCTGAGTCATCGACGACGAGGACACGGATCATGGCGCCACCTTGCGTCTGTAAGTAGTGATGCCTTCGCTCGTAAAATCCGAAAGTGCGGAACCAGACAAACGCTCTGAATGGCCAATATATAGGAAGCCACCTGGGTTCAACATCGGCGTAAAACGTTGCCAAATCTGGGCCTGAGTATCATCAGCAAAGTAGATAACGACATTACGACAGAATATGGCGTCGAAACGCGCTCGCATCGGCCAGTTACCGATGAGGTTAAGCTCTCTAAACGTAATAAGCTGCCGTGCGACGTCGTTGACTAGATATCCGTCGGCTACTCGCTGCAACCAGCGGCCGCGGAGGTCTGCTGGTATGGCTTCCACCGCCTCTGCGCTGTAGATGCCAGCACGTGCCTGCGACAACACAGTGCTATCTATGTCAGTGGCTAGAACTTTAACATCGAGCCGGGAAACGTCCGGCAACAGTCGTAGAATGGTCAAAGCAATGGAATAAGGTTCTTGCCCGCTTGAGCATGCCGCCGACCATATTCTGATCCGTCCGCCGCGTTCAGCCTGCTTGAGGAGCGGTGGTAGAACCGCGTCGCGAAGATGATCAAAGTGGTGCGGCTCGCGAAAGAAACGTGTGACATTGGTAGTCAAGGCACGAACCATTAGACCGCGTTCTTCGCTGCCGTGTGCCGGGTTGGATACGAGCGCACAGTAGTCAGTAAAGCCTGTCATGCCGAGGGCACGCAGCCGCTTGGCAAGCCTAGAGTAAAGCAGTGTCGCCTTACCTTCGTGCAGTGTGATGCCCGTGTCAGCGTGGAGCAAACCTGCAAGGCTCCGAAAGTCGTCCGAAGTAAGTGTGAACTCACCTTGAACAATCGAGCTTGTATCAACTCCGGATGGTCTCGACATTATGCAGCCTCCAGCTCGATCTTAGGGAGTACATGGTCGAGCGATATCAGGCTGACCATACGTCCTTCGATGGCGAGCAATCCTTGCACAAACGTCCGGACCATCTCTGACGCAACCTCCGGGGGCGGTTGGATTGCGTCATCGTTCACCGTCAATATATCGGAAACGGCATCAACCAAGAGGCCAATCACTTGGTGGGCAACCTGTGCCACAATGATCACGTGACGTTGGCTGGGCTGGGTTGGTTCAAAACCAAGACGCGCCGCCAAGTCTATGATGGGCAGGACAGCACCCCGGAGGTTTATCACTCCACGCACAAATAGTGGCGAACGCGGCAGAGGTGTCGCTGGAGTCCAGCCACGTATTTCCCGCACTGTCATAATATTCACGCAGAACTCTTGAGCACCGATGCGGAATGTGATGAGTTCGCACTCACGGCCGGCAATTTCGGTTTGGTTAAGCATAAGCCAATCCTCTTTCCGCACGTGGTTGACTCGGGGCTGGCTCAAGGCGCGCGTCTGAGACGATGGAGTCTACATCAAGGATCAGAGCTACTCGACCGTCGCCCAGGATCGTGGCCGCAGCGACGCCGGGAACGTGCCTGTAATTGGCTTCCAAGCTCTTGATCACAACTTGTCGTTGGCCCTGGATGCCATCGACCATTAGGGCGGCACGACTACCGCCCTCACACTCGATTAACAACGCAACGCTGCTTGCCGAAGGCCTCTGGGGCGCGTGCCAGCCGAGCGAAGCACCCACATCGATAAGTGGGACGTAAGTGCCTCGGATCGCGATTACCATGGCGCCATCGCCCATGCTGTGGACGTCCTTGGCATTCGGTTGGAGTGTCTCAACGATCGCGGTTAGAGGAACAATAAGCGTCTGATCATGAGTGGTCACGATCATCCCATCCAGGACAGCAAGAGTGAGCGGCAGGCTGAGAGTGAAGGTGGAGCCCATCCCCGGGCGGGATGAGATTGCGATCCTACCACCAAGGGCTTGAATGGACCTTCGAACCACATCCATGCCCACCCCCCGCCCTGATATGTCGGAAATCTGTTCTGCGGTGGAAAATCCGGGCAAGAAGATGAGATTATCGATTTCATCGTCGCTCAGCGCCGTCTCAGCAGACACCAGGCCCTTTGCGACGGCGCTGGCTTTAACGCGTGCGCGATCAATGCCTGCACCATCATCTGTAACCTCGATAACGATCCGGCCCGATCTATGGAGGGCCGCCAGACGGACTGTGCCTTCCTCCGGCTTGCCAGCTCGAACCCGTATGTCCGGCCGTTCGAGACCATGATCGATTGCATTGCGGATCATGTGCGTCAACGGATCGGAAAGGTGCTCAATAACCGTCTTGTCGACCTCAGTGCCCTCCCCTTCCGTGAGGAGCCGGACCTGCTTGCCCGTCATCGCCGCCACTTCGCGAACCAATCGCGGCATGCGCTGGAAAACGGACTTAACCGGCTGAGCGCGGATGGCCATCACGCTGTCTTGGATTTCTCGAGTCAGTTGCTCGAGCTCGTCGAGCCCAACGGCGACCGTTGACGACCGGCCGGTTCCACACTCAAGCATGCGTTGCGCGAGCATTGCCTGATTGATGACGAGTTCGCCAACGAGATCGATGAGGCGATCTACCCGGTCAAGGTCTACCCGAATAGTTGGCTTGGCCGTGCTGGCAGGGTCCTCTCGCTTAGCTGGGGCGTTACTAGGTTGCACTGTCTGGACAGTCTGAGGCATGACTGCAGGCCGCACGTCGCTTTGCAGCGACTGGATCAAGGCAAGCACGTCGGCATCAGATGGGGTATTGTCCGTGGCCTCTGACGGAACGGACTGGGCTATGTCCGGCGTGATACCGTCATGGGTGACCTTAACCGCCAGTCTGACGTCCAGGTCGCAATCGCCATCGACAAACTCAAAGACCTCGTGAATGGTAGCTTCGGGTTGATCAGTAGACAGCTCGATAGTCCAGGTAAGATAGGCGCTTTCAGGATCAAGCGCTGTGAGGTCGGGCAAGTCGCTCGCATCAACCGCAACTACCATGGAGCCGAGCCGGCCCAACTCACGCAACAATACACTAGCATCATTGGCTTTAGCGTAAAGCGCAGCGTGTGGGCGGAACTTTATGATCCATAGTGGAAGCGACGTTGGTTCGGGGAGGCTGATCTGAACGGGCTGAAACACAAAGCCGTCCATTCCGTCCGATGAAGCTGCTATAACCGGCGCCACGACCGACGAGGTGAGCGATGGTTCCGCCGGGCTTAGTAGTAGTCTCAGCTCTTCGGCAGATGCTTGAGCTCTTATCTGATCGATCTCGCCGCCATCACGCGCAGCGCGGACCAGGTCAGCAAGGACGTCCGCAGCACGCAGCATGACTTTCAGGACGTTTGGGGAGGGAGCTAGCCGATCGGATCGGACGGCCTCCAACGTGGTCTCGAACACGTGGGCAAAACGTACCAATTCTTCCAAGCCGAATGCACCGGCTCCACCCTTGACGGAGTGAACGGCGCGGAAAACGGCGTTGACCGTCTCGGTATCGCCTTCACCAGCCTGAAGAGCGAGCAGCCCAGTCTCCAACTCAGCGAGTTGCTCCTCGCATTCTTGAAAAAAGGTCTGCTTGATGGCTTCCATCGGGTCCATGTGACGGCTACGCAGCCACGCGACGGAGCGCGTCCACAAGCTTGACCGGATTGAACGGCTTGACGATCCAGCCGGTCGCACCCGCCTGTTTCGCCCGGGCCTTCTTGGCTGCGTCGCTTTCCGTGGTCAGCACAAGGATTGGGGTAGCGCGGTGCCGAGCATCACGTCGGACGCCTTCGATAAAGCCGAAGCCATCCATACGAGGCATGTTGATGTCCGTGACGATCACGTCTGGCGCTTCGCCCTCAAGCACTTCAAGGCCGTTCACGCCGTCAACAGCCTGAATGACCCGGTAGCCCGCGTCTGAAAGGGCCATGTGCAGCATGTCCCGCATGGTTCGGGAGTCGTCGACGGTAAGAACAGTCTTGGTCACGGCAGGAACTCCCCAGCACAGGATGAAGCAAGTTCGGCAGCGCCGAGTGCTCCCAGTGAGTCGGTGAAGGCAGTTGATGCATTTTGCACGCGAAACGGCTGATTATCCGCAGCCCAAGTGTTCCGGGCAGATAGCAAGACCTGGAGGCAAAGGCCGCCCATGCGCTCCACGGCGGCGGCATCAATCATCAATGGCTTGCCGCGCCGGGCCAGCAAATCCGCGGCAAGCGGTGCGGCTGCCCGTAGGTCCAGCACGGGAAGAAGGATGGCCGGCGGTGACGAGGCCGCACGCCGACGAGGGGGCTTGGCCATGCCTCAAGCTCCCCCGAAACGGTAGCGAAATGACCGCGCAATTGCCCGGCGAAGTTGTGGAATGAAGGCAGTTGAACTTGACACGCAGACACCCCCCAGCCGTGGCCGCAGACGCAAGCGGCACGAACAGCGAACGAGGTCAGCATGCCACTAGGAGTTGAAGAAGGGGTTAATCGGAGCGGCGGATAGCGGTGTGTGGATCGAGTTTCTCGGGCGGGAATGCCACGTCGCCGTAACTCGCCAAATGCCAGCGGCCTGGCTTAAGCAGCTTAGCCACCAGTCGCAGACCCATACTCAGCCGTCAGCTTTGTCTACAGCAATGGCGTGCCGCCATCACGCAAACGACCAAGCTCTTGCTTGGCAACTGCTTCTATTGCGCAGCTGTTGCACTCCGCTGGACGATGCCCTGGTCAGTCAGGCTTTGCCACAGGAACAGCGGCTTCGTTGCGCCGGAGAAATGGTATCGTCCATGGCGGATCGTAGAACCAGGTGACAGGCTGGCCAGCGGCAATCCAACTGCTGCCCTGGAGCAGGCGGAGCAACTCGCGCTCCGCTGAGGCGGTGGCAGCCGGGTCAATAGAACCGGTATAGCGGTAGACAGCGACGGTTTGTTCGGGGGCGGTCACAATTTGAACCGCCGGGTCGCTGGGCTGGGGAAGGCTGCTGGGCGTGTATTTCTTCGGCATGACAAACGAAATCCGCCACTCGCCCGGCGGCAATTGATCCTGCCCCACCGGAGCCGTCATAGCGATGTTGCTGCCAGCTTGGTTGCCGCCAAAAATGAAGCGTGCCAGACGTTGGAACCCACTGCTTCGAGCCGCAAATGCATCCCCCGGCACGATAGTTTCGGCGACCAGCCGCGGTGGGTAGTCGCGAACCTCAAGCCGGCCGAGCGTTTGCACCACGGTGTAGCTAGGTTCTTCCGTGCCCGAACGGATACCGACCACCGAGCACCCGGTTGTGAGAAGAGCGGATAGTATCGCCATGGTCGCCATCTTCCTGACCCTGAACGATACAGCGCCCTGCTCTCGGCGCCGCTCGCAGACGACTGATCTCACGTGCCGGCGACGGTGAGCCGTCACGTCAGTCAGCGATGATCGATCGGACCTCCGGGCCCTTCATGCCTTGTCCCACGACCACACGGACCGATTGGCCTTCAGTCAGGGGCGGATGGCCGGCCCGCTCGAGGGCGGTGGCGTGAACAAATACGTCCTTGCCGCCGTCCTGAGGCGAGATGAAACCAAACCCCTTGTTGGGATCGTACCACTTCACGGTGCCCGTCATTTCCACGCCAGGACCAGTGTCCTGTTGCGGACGGGGCGGCCGCGGAGACCGAAAACTGTCGCCGCCCCCGCTGCTGCCACCACGCGGTTGTGTGCGGCTGGCGGTGCTCTCGTCGACCGAGACGACTTGCTCCACCTGTCGGCCCTTCTGCCCCTGACCGACGCGAACCTGCAAGGTGGCGCCCGGGCTTACCTGCTGGAAGCCAGAGGCCTGTAGTGCGTTCGCATGCAAAAACACGTCGCCTGTGCCGTCCGCGAGTTCGACAAAGCCGAAACCTTTGTCCGGGTTATACCACTTGACCGAAGCCTGCAGTTGCGGCGCCGAGGACATCGGCGTCGAAAACGACGGGAATGAAGGTGGCGGCGGCGCATTGCCATAGAAA
>CAXTRX010000003.1:0-27353 GCA_964246785.1 uncultured Acetobacteraceae bacterium
AAGATCACGGCGTCAGGCACTGCCGAAGCAGCATCTGAACGGTAGGGCGGCATGATGAAATTCATCAATGCAACTTCGTAGCTGCTTGGCGTCGATTGAGGGTTGGGCGGCAAAGTCGAACCCTCCAGCGGGCGCTGGTGCGGAAACTTCTCAATCCACGTGCTTATCTGGACTGGCCGCTCGTCATGATGCGACACCTCGGCCCGGCACAGCAGGGCCAGCGTTTCGCGCAGGGACAGGTCGCCACGCGCTAAGCCAGGTGCGCTTCCAGCGTGCCCCATGATGCAAACGCCGCCCGCTTCTGCCTCCTCCCTACGGCGCGGGCGCGTTCCTGGGCATTGTTACTCGGCCGCCGCCGGTGATCTCAACGAGCTGCCTGGTTTCGGAGCTGGTGGACGAAATGCGGTAGTTGAAGCAGTCCCACCGGAACGTCGCCTGCAAGTGTTGGATCGGTCGATCTCTGTTATCTCGAACGAGCCGTTCAATCAGGAAAACCGGATCGCCTGCCGCCAAGCCAATCAACGGCGCGATAGCCACTGGGCACGCCGCGGCGCGCATGACCTGGGAGGCGCTGGCGATCGTGACCCCGGAGTTCGCCAGCAGGTCAAGCATGGTGCCCTTGGCCAGCGCCTCTCGATTGAACTTAGCGCCCACCCAAGCGGGCACATGGGCCTGGGTGTGCAGGATCGGCTTGCCGCCGCTGCTGCGGAGCCGATCCACTTGCAGTACTGGCTCGTCCTCTTCCCCTTCCAGCTTAGCAAGGATCGCCTCGTTGGCCAGCCGCCACTTGAAGCAGAGCACCTTGGCCTGGGTGCCCCGGACCAGTTCCAATGTCCGAGCCAGGTCGCCCTCGATCTCCGTGCGCACGACTGACACCAACGGCTCCACCACGCGGGCCTGGCGACCACGGCCGCGCAACACCAGCCCCTCACGTTCCAACCCGTCCAGCGCGCGGCGTACAGTGATGCGGCTGACACCATGGGCGTCCTCCAACTCTTTTTCGCTGGGCAGCGTGGAGCCGGCGGCAAGCTGCCCGCTGCGGATCGCGTTGCGGATCGCTTCTTGAACCTGGAGGTAAAGCGGCCCCAGACCGTCAGACGCTTGCATGGCCATCTCCCTAGTATGCTCAGCCGTCGAGCATGAGCATACCACGTAGTGGGCGACTTCTGGAGAGCCAGCACATCGCCTCTACGATCTCCCTGTTGATCTCTCAGTGGCTCGACCTGAGCAGGGAAAGCCGGCCGGGCGATCGGCGCAGCAGATACGTAGCCGGGAAGCGCTTCCAACCAACCTGTAAGCGTGCACGCCCAAGTTATTATAACTTCTCTTTGACAGGTCGCATCCTACCAGGTAGATCAGGCTTAACCGGGGGGACACTGTCATGACGCCAGCGCGGCACCTGCGATCACATCTGCAAGGGGGCGGCCTGCTTGCAGCACCCGGCGCTTATGACGGCATCACCGCGCGCCTGGTCGCACAGGCTGGATACGATGCGGTGTACATGACCGGAGCCGGCGTATCGGCAGCGCACGGCTATCCCGATTACGGGCTGCTCACCTTGAGCGAGATGGCGGAAGCCGCCGGGGTCCTTGCGCAGTCCGTCGCCATCCCCGTCATTGCGGACGCCGACACCGGCTACGGCAATGAACTGAACGCGACCCGGACAGTGCGCGAGTATGAGATGCGTGGCGTCGCCGCCATCCATATCGAGGACCAAGTCGCACCCAAGCGCTGCGGCCACCTGGAGGGAAAGGAGGTGATCGGGCGGGAGGAGTTCGCCGCCAAGATCGCCGCCGCCGCCGCGGCCCGCCGCGGCCCTGATTTCGTCCTGATCGCGCGCACGGACGCTCGCGCAGTGGCCGGGTTGGACGAGGCCATCGCCCGCGCCAACCTGGCGCTCGCGTCGGGTGCCGACATGGCCTTCGTGGAAGCGCCGCAATCGATCGAGGAGATCGCCGCGATCCCTCGACTGGTGCGTGGCCCGTGCCTGCTGAACATCGTGCCCGGCGGCAGGACGCCCGACCTGCCGCTGAAGACCGTAGCCGAGATGGGCTTCCGTGTAGCCATCCTGCCCGGCTTGCTGCTCGCGGCTGTGCTCGAGGCCTGCGACGCCGCGCTTGCCAAGCTACGCGACACCGGCTCCTCACCGTCTTCTGCCGGCGGCCCTTCGATCCGGGAGCAGTTCCGCCGTTTCGGCGCCGACGAGTGGGATGCGCTGCGCCGCACCCTGCCGCAGGCTGCCGAGTAGCCGCGATGCTCCGAACCCTGTTCGACCGCATCTGGGACGCGCACGTGGTTGCCGACCTCGGTGACGGCTGGGCCCTGCTGCATATCGACCGCCACCTGCTCCACGACCTGTCCGGCTCCAGCGGGCTGGCAGAGTTGGCCGGGCGCGGCCTGCCGGTCTGCCGCCCCGATCTGTGCTTCGCCACGGCGGACCACGCCGTCAGCAGCGCACCGGGCCGCACAGGGGAAACCTACGAGAAAGGGGCCGCCCTGTATCGTAGCCTGCGCGAAGGCGCGTGCGAGGCTGGCATTCCGTTCTTCGACGTCGGGCGGCGGGGCCAGGGCATTGTCCACGTCATGGCGCCGGAACTCGGCATCACCCTGCCTGGCACGACGCTGGTCTGCGGCGACAGCCACACCTGCACCAATGGCGGCCTGGGCGCGCTTGCGTTCGGCATTGGCTCGTCCGAGTTGCTGCACGTTCTGGCGACCCAGACGTTGCGGCAAAAGAAGCCGCGGCAGATGCGGATCACCTACGAGGGCGCCCTGTCCCTGGGTGTCACCGCGAAGGACTTGGCCTTGCACGTCATCGGAACGCTGGGCGCCGCTGCGGGCGTCGGCCATGCCATCGAGCATGCCGGGCCAGGCATCGCGGCCCTCCCGGTCGAGGGGCGGCTGACGCTATGCAACCTGTCCGTGGAGCTGGGCAGCAAGATGGCGTTGTGCGCTCCGGACGACGTGGCGGTTCAGTACGTCCATAGCCGGCCGTTCGCCCCCATCGGTGCCGCCTGGGACCAGGCGCTGGGCGACTGGGCGGCGTTACGGACAGACGAGGGCGCTGCCTTCGACAAGGAAGCGCGCTTCGACCTGGCGGCCGTGCCGCCGACCATCACCTGGGGCACCTCGCCGGAGCACGCCGCCGCCATCGATGCGGCCGTGCCGGACCCTCGCACCGCTCCTGACGCGCCGCGGCGGGAAGCGTGGCAGGCCGCGATCGACTACATGGGACTCTCCCCGGGCCAGCGCCTGTGCGGCACCGCTATCGATTGGGTGTTCATCGGGTCCTGCGCCAATTCCCGCCTGTCCGACTTGCGGGACGCGGCGCAGGTCGCGCGCGGGCGTCAGGTGGCGCCCTCCGTTCGGGCTTGGGTGGTCCCTGGTTCCGTCGCCGTGAAGCAGGCGGCGGAGGCAGAAGGCCTGGACGAGGTGTTCCGCACCGCCGGGTTTGAGTGGCGGGAGCCCGGCTGCTCCATGTGCGTCGCCGCCAATGGCGAGCAGGTGCCGCCTGGCAGCCGTTCGGTCAGCACCTCCAATCGCAACTTCGTCGGCCGACAGGGGCCGGGCGCGCGCACCCATCTGGCCAGCCCGGCCATGGCCGCCGCCGCTGCGGTCACCGGCGCCATCGCCGACGTGCGGGGGTTCTGACCCATGCAGCCCTTCACCGTGGTCACTGGCCCGGCGGCACCGCTGCTGCGCCGCGACATCGACACCGACGTCATCATTCGAATCGAGCGGCTGACCCAACTGCCGCGCGACCAACTCGGCCCCTACGCGCTGGAGGCGATGCGCGGGCCGGACTTCGTGTTGGACCAGCCCCGGTTCCACCGCGCGCCCATTCTTCTGGCGGGGGCGAACTTCGGCTGCGGCTCCTCCCGCGAGGGCGCTGTATGGGCCTTGCAGGAGACCGGGCTGCGCTGCGTGGTGGCGCCCTCATACGGCGACATCTTTTTCTCCAATTGTTTCCAGAACGGGATGCTGCCTGTCACCTTGCCGGAGGCGTTGGTCGAGTCCCTTGCCGGGCAGGCGGCCGATGGCGCGCCGGTCACGGTGGACCTGCGCCTGGGCGTGGTGGTGGCGCCTGACGGAACCAGCCACGGCTTCACGCTCGACCCCATGCGGCGGGACATGCTGCTGGCGGGCGTCGACGAACTCGGCCTGACCCTGCGCCGTGGGGCGGAGATCAACGCCTGGCAGCAGGCGGACGCCCTCCGGCGTCCTTGGGCGGTGCCGAGGCGAAAGGGGGTGTCGGCATGAACGTCGCCCTCACTGTACCAGTCCAATCCCGCCGAAGCCCGACCGACCCAATAGGGCCAACGGGCCGCCTGGCCAACTGGTTGGCTGACCTGCGGCTGGAAGACATCCCTGAAGCGACCCGGCAGCGCGCCGCGTATCTGCTGCTCGACGGCGTGGGCTGCGCCCTGGTGGGCGCGCGCCTGCCCTGGTCCGTCACAGCCGTGGAGTCTGTCTGCCGGTTGGATGGTGCGGGTCGTGCGATGCTGATCGGCTGGAACCGCTCTGTCCCGCCATCGGCTGCGGCGCTCCTAAACGGCACGTTCATCCAGGGATTCGAGCTGGACGACTTCCATCCGTATGCGCCGTTGCACAGCGCCTCCCTGGTGCTGCCGGCACTGCTGGCCTGCACGCAGGCCGGAGCTCCCGTCAGCGGCGCGGATTTCCTGCGCGCGACGGTGGCGGGGTTCGAAGTCGGGCCGCGCATTGGGCTGGCGCTGCACGGGACGGAGATGCTGTCGCGCGGCTGGCACTCCGGCTCCGTGTTCGGCACCCACGCCGCCGCCGCGGCGGCTTGCGCGCTGCTGGGGCTTGACGCGGCCGGGTTCGAGGACGCGCTGGGAATGGCGGGCACGCAATCCGCCGGGCTGATGGCGGCGCAGTTCGAGGCGATGTCCAAGCGGATGCACCACGGCTTCGCGTCCCGTGCTGGGCTGACGGCCGCCTGGTTCGCGGCCGACGGCTACACCGGCATCAAGCGCGTCTATGAGCGTGAATACGGCGGCTTCCTGTCCGTGTTCGGCGAGGGGCACGCTCCAGACGTCGCCCAGGTTGCGGACGCGCTGGGCGAGCGGTGGGAAACCGACCGCATCGTGATGAAGCCTTACGCCGCCATGGGCGGGCTGCACGCCCCGGTGGACGCCATTCGAGCGTTGCGGGCCGAACGCCCGTTTCGCCCGGAGGAGGTCGCCGGCATCGACATTTGGGTGGGGCATGCCGTGTTCCATCATGGCGGCTTCCCCGTGGAGCGCCCTCTGACGGCGATCGGTGCACAGATGAGCCTGGCCTACACGGCTGCCGTCGCCGCCATCGACGGTGACGCCATGGTGCCGCAGTACATCCCCGCCCGCATCGACGCCGACGACGTTTGGGCAATGATCCCTCGGATCAGGATCCACGAGGATCCGTCCATCAGCGGGCGTCCGGAGCAGCGGCTCCGCGTCCGGGTCCGGATTAGGTTCACCGATGGCTCGGAGCGCGAGGCGGAGCGCAATGTGCGCCTGTCCGACGCGATCCCGAATGACGAGATCGCGGCCAAGTTCACCACCCTGGCCGACCTGACCATCCCAGCCAAACGGCGGGACCGCATCGCGGAGGCCGTGCTGGGCATCGAGCGGGCTGCCGATCTTCGGCCGCTCCTCGCCCTGCTGACCGAGGAGGCCAGGCCAGCGCTCTGATTTTGTGACTCGACCAACTGCGTAAAGCCGCAACCAACAAGGAACAGGCCATGCGGGGGAAATATCAAATCGTAGTGGCCATCTGGTTGCTCCAGGTCGTCAACTACCTCGACCGCGTGGTGATCGGGTTCGCCGGCCCGTCCATGATGCAGTCGCTCCAGATCGAGCCCAAGACGTTCGGCGTCCTGCTGTCGTCATTTGCAGTCGGCTACTTCGTCTCGCAAATCCCGGGCGGCATGATTGCCGACCGCTGCGGGGTCCGCCCCATGCTCATCATCGGTCCCCTGTTCTGGGCGCTGTTCACCGGCCTGACCGGGCTGGTGGCAAGCGTCGCGGCGCTGATCGTCGTGCGGCTGTGTTTCGGCATGGCGGAGGGCGTTGCCAACGCTGCCACATACAAGGTGATCGGCGACAGCTTCGACGCCAAGGGCCGCGCCCGGGCCGTGTCGGTCTGGGTGACGGCATTCGCGCTCGCGCCGGCGCTGGCAGGGCCTGCTGTCGGAATGTTGGTGGTCTCCTACGGATGGCAGCCGGTGTTCCTGCTGCTCGCCATCCCCGCGCTGGCCGTGTCCCTGGTGAACTACGTGCTCATCCCTGCCGCCAAGCCGGTAGGTGCGGCAAACGCTTTAGCCGATGCCCTTGGCCGGAACGGCCCGCTGTTCCGGGACCTGCTGCGTGAACCGTCCCTCTGGCTGGTCGCGTCCGCCTTTGGCTTTTGGAACATCGCCTACTGGGGATTCCTGGGTTGGATGCCGAGCTACCTGGCGCTGCAGCGGCATATCGACCTGAAGGCGAGCGGGGTGCTGGGAGGCATTCCGTACCTGTTCGGCCTGGTCGGCGGAGTCGCCCCTGGCTGGCTGGGCTGCGGCCTGTTGCTCCGCCATCGGCCGCAGTTCCTTGCCGCGCTGTATGGGTTCGGCGCCGTCTCGCTCTACTTTGCCTACGCCTCTGCAACCCTGACTGGGTCGATCGCGGCACTATCCTGCACCGCGGCATGCATCTACGGCGGGTTAAGCATGTATGGCACGATCGTGCTCGATTTGGCCCCCGAGACCATGCGGGCAGCCTACTCTGGGATCGTCAGCACGATTGGACAAGTCGGTGCGGTGCTCGCCCCGGTTCTGATCGGCTACCTGATCAGTGAAACGGGTAGCTTCGCCAGCGGCTTCGTCCTCATGGGCGCCGCGCTCTGCCTCGGCGCGGTTTGCGCCCTAGCGCTCGTCCCACTGCGGCCTGCCAGGCGCCTCCTCCCTCGTGTCGTCCCTGCTCCCCAATCGGAAGCACGGGGGCATCATGCCGGCTGACGCAGCATCCGGCGGCCTCGTTCGGCGCGAGCACGGCGCCCGATGCTGGCGCACTTCCGACAACCGAGAGGGCTAAGCCGTGCGCCCGACCATGCTGAATATGCCCATGTTGGTGCCCGCACTGCTCCCGCACGCGGCCACCAGCGGCCGGTAACGACCGCCTTCTTCACAGGAGCAAGAACACGACCATGGCAACACTCGACATCGCCGGCGACGCGCGGCGGGTTTTCGAAACCGTCCAAGCGGGCGGGATCGCGATTTTCCCCAATGACGTCGGCTATGCGGTCATGGGTGCGACTCCGCAGGCTCTTCAGACAATTTTCGACACCAAGCAGCGCGGCGGGCACAAGCGTCACGCTAGCCTGTGTAGCGCCGAAACCCAGCGGGAAATCCACGTCCTCGGCAGCCGCGAGCAGGAAATCCTCGAAGCCATCACACAGGACTTCAACCTGCCGCTGGGCGTTATCGGTCGCTACCGGCCCGATCACCCTTTGCTGCAGAAGGTCGACTCGGAGATGCTGAAGGCCAGCACCGCGCGGGGCACGATCGGGATGCTTCTGAACGCGGGCCCGATCTACGATGAATTGACCCGGTTGAGCCGGGAGGCGGTGCTACCGCTGTTCGGTTCGTCCGCCAACCTGACTGGCACCGGGCCAAAATTCCGCGTCGAGGACATTCAGCCGGAGATACGCGCCATTGCCGACCTCATCGTCGACTACGGCTTGCGCAAGTATCACACCTACAATCGTTCGGCGACGATCATCAACTTCTCCGACGGCGTGGAGGTGGTCCGAATCGGCTCCTGCTATGAGCTGATCGCCGACGTGCTGACGCGCTGGTTCAGCATCGACGTGCCGATCGATCCAGGTCGGGAGCTGAACGCGTCTGGGCACCTGCAAGAGTTTGCGCTGGCGAGCGTAGACTAAGCAAAGACAATATAACCGGCCAATATTGCCTCTCAGAGAAACGAAGATGCGTAGTAGAGGGTGGAACTATGGAGAAAGCCTACTGCAGTAATGTTCTTTCTATTACTAAAAGGGGCTCCGCTTGGTCAAAGAGCGTACTATACCTAACAGTATTTGGATTTTGCATGGCGACTGACCACACGTCATTCGCAGCAGAGGGCGCAGTTTTCGGCGGCCCTACTGGTGGCACCGATATAAGGTCTGCTTACACTCCAGCCGCCCCGGGTATCTATGGTGGTCTCACAGGCGTTTACGAGTTTTCGGGCGGCAGTGCGTTCGGTGATCAAGGCCAGGTTGTCGCGCCGGTGGCCGGCGAATACGGGGTGGTCGCCGGGTCGCTCACTTACGTCTACCCGTTCAAGCCGTTCGGTGGTACGCTCAGCAGCTCGCTCCAGCAGTCATATGTCGACGGCAACATCTCCGTTGGCCCGAAAGGAAGTTACTCGTCAGGCTTAGGTGATACCTATGTTGAGTTCCTTGCCTATAGTCGATACATAGGGCCATTGTTCGGCGACAATTCGCAGATCCCGGTTAGTGGAACACCGCGGTTGCCCTATGGTTTAACCCTTAGAGCATCTTACTCAATGATTTTCGCTACAGGCGTTTATTCACCAAAACTTATTGTGCCGCCGGGTCATAACGACTTTTTCTTTATACCTAATTTCGCGGCTACCTACCTTACATCGCCCAATGTCATTGGGGACGGGATAGAATTAAGCAGTCGTGTTTTCCTCGATTTCGCCGCACGCAATACGGAAACAGACTATTTTACCGGGCTTGTAGTCAACACCGATTTCGCTGTTTCCAATCGACTTGGCCTGTTCCAGTTTGGCCTCGCAGGCTTCTATGCCCAGCAGGTCACCCGCGATAGCAGAGGGGGAGAAGTGGTCGCGCCCAATGGCAAGCGCCTGATCAGCTTTGATCTTGGCCCAGTCCTTGCGTATGACATTCCAAAGTGGAACGCCTCCATCAAAGCAAAGTTTTACGTTCCAGTAGAAACTCGCAATACAATAAATATCGACCGCTTCATAATCGGCTACGGAATGAAATTCTAATCCGATCTAGCTTGCGTAGTTTTGCTTAGGTGTTCTCGGATTGCAGCGTCTTAGGAGTAGTTGATGAAACGCAGCCAACTCGCCTTCAGCGTAGGTGCATATCTGGCGGCCTCGTGCTGCGTTGTTACACCTGCAGTCGCACAAATCGGGGGAGGAGATGTCGGTGCACAGGTTACGACACCGACAATGCCTCCAAGTGGAGCCGCCGTCACACTCCCACGGCCGAGCGGAAAACACCACGCGGCCGCGCGTCACAGGCCAGACTCTGCAAGCAAGCAGTCAAGCCCTCAGGCCGCTAAGCAGCCTCCCTAGACTACTGCACCCGATGAGACTGTTGGCGTTTGTTTTGAGGGGCTTGGCTCCAGCGTGGCAGGCTTGCGGAAGCCGTCGAACTGCCCAGGCAAGTCGTCGCTGGTAGACTGAGAGTTTTGCGGCCTAAGCCAACCGGAACCGTTTCGAAAAGGAACCCGCAATGGCACTTACCGTGCTCGACCTGAACACAGCCCTGATCGTCATCGACCTGCAGAAGGGCATCATCGACCTGCCCACAATCCATCCGATCGCCGATGTTGTAGAGCATGCGCGAGCGCTGGCCGATGCTTTCCGTTCCCGCAGCCTGCCAGTCGTGCTTGTCAACGTCGCGGGCCGGGCGCCAGGGCGAACTGAACAGGCTCCTGGTCAACCGGGTCCCCGGCCAGGAGGCTGGACCGACCTTATCCCAGAGCTTGATCAGCAGCCCGGTGATATCCTCGTAACAAAACGAACCTGGGGCGCCTTCGCCAATACTGATCTCGAGGTCCAGTTGAAAGCGCTAGAAGTTACTCACGTGGTGATTGCCGGCGTGTCCACTGGAACCGGCGTCGAGGCAACGGCACGTCAGGCCTATGAGCTTGGCTTCAACGTCACCCTGGCCATAGACGCCATGACGGACATGCGCCACGAGGCACACGACTACAGCATCAAGAATGTCTTCCCAAGGCTCGGCGAGACCGGCACGAGCAAGGAGATCATTGACCTTTTGCCGGCAAAGATCGCCTAGGATGCCGTGGCTTCCGCTCCTGTCGTACTTCTTCGGCAGCGCATTTCTGGTGAACGCCACTCCCCATTTTGTCAGTGGTGTGATGGGCAGGCCGTTTCAGAGCCCGTTCGCCAAGCCGCCAGGGCACGGGATCTCCTCGTCGACCGTCAACGTGGTTTGGGGCTTCATCAACCTCGTCGTCGGCTATGTCCTGGTCTGCCGGGTCGGCGACTTTGGACCGAGGGACACCAACGACGTTGCCGCGCTCGGAATGGGCATCCTGGTGACGGCGCTCCTTCTCGCGCGGCTGTTTGGCCGCCTCCATGGCGGCAACGCGCCGGAGCGTCGATGACGGGTCACTCAGGGGGCGTCCTCCGATCCCTGCGAGGGTTCAATTACCGGGTCTGGGTGGGCGGCGCCTTCGTCTCCAACGTCGGCACCTGGGTGCAGCGGACGGCCCAGGACTGGCTGGTGTTCACCCAGCTTACCCATCACGACGCTGCCGCCGTCGGCCTGGTGACGGCGTTGCAGTTCGGGCCGCAGCTCCTCCTTCTGCCATGGACAGGTTTCGCCGCCGACCATTTCAACCAGCGCAAGCTCCTGATCGCGACGCAAGCGGCGATGGGCGGCCTAGCGTCGGCACTGGGCGTCCTGACCGTGTTGGGCGTCGTGCAACTCTGGCACGTTTACGTTTTCGCATGCCTGTCCGGCAGCGTGGCCGCCTTCGATGCGCCCGTACGCCAGACCTTCGTCGCGGAACTGGTCGGGGATGACGACCTGTACAACGCGGTGGCGCTCAATTCGACCTCTTTCAATGCTGCGCGGATGGTCGGCCCGGCCATCTCCGGCATGGTCATCGCCGCGACCGGGACCGGCTGGGCCTTTCTGGTCAACGGCGCTTCCTTCGTTGCCGTGCTGATCTCACTGGCATTCCTGCGCATCTCGGATCTTCGTCCAAACGCCAGGGCTCGCCGCACCAAAGGAAGCTTCGCCGAAGGGCTCCGTTATGTTTGGCGGCGTCCAGATCTCAAGGCGATCCTGGTCATGCTGTTTCTGATCGGAACCTTTGGCTTGAACTTCCCGATCTTCATTTCGACGATGGCCATCGGTATTTTCCATGCCGACGCCCGAGGGTACGGCTTACTCTCATCGATTATGGCGATCGGCACGGTGGCAGGAGCGTTGTTGGGCGCCGGCCGTGACAAGCCGCAGTTCGGCTTGCTGCTTGTCGGTGCCGGCGTCTTCGGGATTGCTTGCAGCCTGGCGGCACTCGCCCCAAGCTACTGGTTTTTTGCAGCTGCGCTCGTCGTCATCGGCGCAGCGACCCTCACTTTCACCAACACGACGAACAGCCTGATGCAGCTTTCGACGGAGCCCGCCATGCGGGGCCGGGTTATGGCGCTGCGTGTCGGTATCGCGCTCGGGGCCACGCCGATTGGTGCGCCGGTCGTCGGATGGGTGGCCGACCATTTCGGGCCACGCTGGGCGCTAGGCATTGGTGCAGCTTCGGGCTTCGCGGCCGCCATCATTGGCTTTTATGCCGAACAGGAGCGATCGCAACCCGGTGGCAATGCTCCGAGCGCCGCTCAAGGCCCGCCCGATCGTCATACGTGTTAGGACACGCATGATCAATGCCTGACGGCTGCGTGATCAACCACCGCGTGAGCCATTGCTGGGGTATCACGGCATGACGGTCGGATGACAACTCCACCATGCTCGTGAACGGCTGGACGGAGCGTTTGAGTATAACCGCTGAGGTATTTGCGCCCTATCACCTCAGGAGGCGTTTCGGCATCGTGCGAGCCGGTAGGGGCAAGAGCTCCCGGCACAGTGTGGCAGATGGAGTAGCAAACCAGGCAGACGGCAATCTAATCGAGCGCCTCTTCCGGCATCACCTTACCCAGCACGTGCTCTCGCACCGCGAGATAGTCGCCACTTGTTTTGATGCTGCGGCTCTTGCGTTCCCCCGATGCAAATTGCCTCGAGAACGGTGCGGCAATACGGTCAATCACGCGGCCAGGTGCTGCCCCCATAATGACGACATCCGTGCTGCAGAAGACGGCCTCATCAACGTCGTGCGTAATGAACAGGATCGTCTTGCCCGTCTCATGCCAGATCCGCACGATCTCCCGCTGCATTCGATCGCGCGACAACGCATCGAGTGCGCCGAACGGCTCGTCGACGAGAAGGATCTCACTGTCATTGGCAAATGCGCGGGCAAGGGCAACCCGTTGCTGCATGCCGCCAGAGAGTTCGTATGGCATGCGGTCGCGCTCGGCCCAAAGCCCGACCAACTCAAGGTAGTGCTTCACCAAACGGCGCCGGTCCGCTTGCTCCACGCCGCGCGCGCGTGGTCCGAGCTCCACGTTGCGCGCCACACTCAGCCAAGGAAACAGCGTTGCCTGCTGCAACACCACGCCGCGGTCTGCTCCTGGGCGCGTCACCGGCTTGCCGTTCAGGACAACGCGCCCATGCGTGGCCGGGACGAAGCCGGCGATCACGTGCATCAGCGTGCTCTTGCCACAACCGGAGGGGCCCACGACCGAGACGAACTCGCCAGCCTCAATCTGCAGTGAGATGCGGTCCAACGCCTGCACTGCGGTATGACCGCTGCCATATACCACGGAAAGATCCTGCAGTTCGAGCAGCGGCTCGCGCGGTCGCGCGGTGGGGGATGCCTTGGGTTGCCGGAGGGCGAAAGTCACGCCTTGCCAGCCCAAGGCACCAACAGCCGCTCCAAGGCGAGCGTCAGGCGGTCGAGCAGAAATGCGATCACCCCGATGACGACAATACCCATGAAGACGTAGTTCGTTCGCAGGTACTGGCTCGAATTAAGGATAAGGAAGCCCAGCCCGCTGGTCGCCGCCACGATTTCGGCCGCGACCAGCGACCCGAAGGTGACGCCGACCGTAAGCCGCGCGGCAGTAAACAAGGCGGGAAGGACCGTCGGAAAGATCACCGACCAGAACAGCTGAACTTCGGACAGGCCTAACGCGCGGGCGATGCGGAGCCGGTCTTCCTGCACCCCTCGGACAGCTGAGGCGGCGGAGACGACCATCACGGGAAAACCGGACAGGAACAGCAAGGTAATCTTCGACGCCTCGCCGATGCCAAGCCACAGCACCAGCAACATGTAGTAGCCAAGCGGCGGCAGAGGGCGGAGGAACTGGACGAATGGATCGATCGCGGCATAAAGCATCTTGTGCCGTCCCATCAGCAGCCCCAGCGGCACGCCCAGCATCACCGCAGCCACAAACCCGACTAGCACGCGGAACAAACTATAGGCGGTATGTATCAGTAAGCTGTGGCCACGGTAGCCATCCATCTGGGCGGCAATGAGCGCACGCCATACGCCGAGTGGCGACGGCAGGAATGTCGGCGAGACCAGCCGCAAATCCGCTGCCAAGCCCCATGCAGCAAGCGCCGCTAGCACGGAGGCGGGACCAACCAGCCGAAGCGCGATGCGGCCGGTGCCCGAGAACCAGCCCCGGCGCGGGCCTGCTTGGGCGGGCGGCGATTCAGATACGCCTGTGCTGCTCACTTCGGTGCGGACGGAACGGTCGCTTGCCGCAGGAAGCTGGCGTCAATGCCCGCAACGATCTGGTCGCGCGTCGGCGCCGCATCGATTAGCTTGGCGGTTTGTAGGAATTGGCCGATGCGGACGCATGAGTCTACCAGCCCCGCCTTGTCGCCGCCCCCCAACCATTGCTCGCTCAGCTGCTCTTCGCGGCTCGGGAAGCTGATCGCCGGGGGAAGCGCGCCCGCCTTTAACTCAGCATCATTCAACTCGTATTCTCGCTTCATGGCGTCGTAGGCGCCGGGTCCGTTGGCGTTGACCCAGTCGACCGCGCGCTGGTCCTGCTCGACCCAGATGCGGACCAAGTCCGGATGTTGCTGCGCAAACTTATTGGACACGACCGCCACGTCCCCGGCAAAATATCCCTTCTTCGCCATCTCCGCGTCATCCGTCAGCAGCGTGCCGCCGCTCTCCGTCAACTTGGTCAAAGTCGGTGCCCAAATTTGCGCTGCGTCGATCTGCCCGGTGCTCCAGGCGGCGACAATGGGCTGCGGCTGCAGGTTGACCAAGTTCACGTCGTCGGGGCTAAGCCCGTTCTCCTTCAGCACACCCTGCAGCATGTAGTCGGCACCGGACCCGAACGGGACGCCGATCCGTTTGCCCTTGAGACCCTGGAAGGTCGTGATGCCACTGCCGGCCCGTACTGCCAGGCCGTCGTCAGACCCTGGTATGTCAAAGATGGTGACCAGACGGTAGGGGATGCCCTGCGCCAAGCCCGAGACGAACACTGGCAACCCGACCAGCCCGATATCCACGGCGCCGGCGGCAAACGCGGTGTTCACGTCGGCGCCCGAACTAAAGCCCTTCCACTCTACAGGCACGCCCGCCGCGTCCGCAAACCAGTGTTGCTGCTTCATCGCACCTTCCGGAATCGCGACCAGCGGCTGGTAGGCGATGGTGATGCTGGCGGGCTTCGGCTCGGCCATGGCCGCATGAGCCGCTGGGAAGGCAGCTATCCCGGCGGCCGCAAGACACATCCTCGCTTGCTGAACAACTCGCATCATGCCGCTTCCTGGTTGAAGCCGATGAACGGATTGTCGCCATTCATGTTGATGGTAAAGCTCATGTTCGGATCAAAGCGGTCTAGCCTATAGTCGTCCACATCGACGGCAAGCGGTTGCTGCAGGGCGAAGTTCGCCAGCGTCTCACCGACACCGGGTCCGCGCTGCACGCCATACCCGGTGAGGCCGCAGCCGACCCACAAGCCCTCGACGCCTGGGTAAGGGCCAACGTAAGGGTGGCTGTCTGGCGTGCCGTCCAGCAGCCCGGCCCAGCCGCCGACGATGCCGCGTATATCGTAGTCGCGATAGCGGTGCCGCAACTGGTTAAGCACCTGAGTGCTTTGTGCTGCCGCCTTGCGGGCGAAAGCGTCACCTTCAGCACGCAACTCTACCGCCGTGCTGCTCAGCACGCGCTCGGCCGTGCTCGCTTCGGCCTCGTACTCGCCGGCGCTGTTCGCGGCCATGATGGTGCCAGGATTGCGTGGAATGGCGATCACGCCCTGCACCCCGTCCAGGAGCGACGGCACCTCCGGCCATCTTTCCACGTCACCCACGGTCACGACCGTGTTGTGGGTCACGGCATGCTTGAGCGCCAGTCCCAGCGAGGAAGCTTGCAGCAACTGCCGTGTCCAGGATCCGGCGGCAATGACGATGCGGCTGCATTCCAGCACGTCGCCGTTGGCCAACTCGGCTCCCACCGCCGCTCCGCCGCGGATAACGATGTGGGAGACGCCGCAGCCCTCCCATGTCACGCCGCCTCGGTTGCGAAACAGCCCTGCGAGCGCCCAAACCAGGGCGGAGGGATAGACCGTCCCGTCGTCTTTGGTGTAGAGGCCCAGTCCGACGTCGCTGACGTTCATGCCGCTGAACTTGGCGGTGAGGGCATCGACCGACAGCTCGACCGCCTCGACGCCGCAATCCCGCAGATGGCTCCCGTAATCGGACACCAAAACGGCGTCCGCCTTGCTCACCAACGTCAACCGGCCGACGGAATACAGTTGGAACAGCCCGCCGCTGCGCTCGGTAAGTTCTCGCATCATCCGTTTGCTGCGCAGGATCAGCGCCGAGTCCGTGTTGTGCCATCGCTGCGTGTGGACCGACCCGGTGCCAAGCCCTGTGGCACCCGAGGACAACAGCCCGCGCTCGAGCACCGCCACCCGCTTAAGGCCACCTTCAAGCAGGCGCCATGCCGCGCTCAATCCCACGACTCCCCCGCCCACGACGATTGCATCAAACGTCATCACGTCCACTCCTGGCTCCGTTGGCTGGCACAGCCTAGGACCATGCGGCTGCCTGCAACAAGTTCTCAACCTTGAGCGCGTTCATGCTGGCAAGCTTTTTGCCAAAATCAGGAGACGTCCCTGGGTCAATCAATGCAGCAAGGCAATGCAGCATCCTGTTGCGAGGCAGCAAGCCGCGAGCCCTGCGCCCGCAATTGCCAGCAACCTGCAGTATCTCTGCAGCCTGCATCGGTCGACACCGGAGCTGTGTCGCGCGGTCGAGGTTAACCGACAGCAATTCAACAACGGCACGCACCGGCCCCTGCTCGACGCCCTGGACTTAGCGAGCTTTTCGGGGAGTTCAGTCAGCAACAGCCGTGCGGCGTTTGTCGGCACTTCTGCTTCCCCCGAGATGCGCGCGAAGCCTGATCGCAAGCGAGATAAGGCTGCCGGGCTGTTGTGTAGAAAGGTCAGTGGCGGCGCGAACAACGGCTTCGCGCGCGACCTTTGACAACTGCCGGTCGCGTTTCTGTTCGGCATTGGCCAGCAGCGTCGTGCTCGTCCCGACACCCGTTGCATCAATCAGCGCGACCGCCTGCTCGACTTGCATGGTCGAGCGGCCCGCGCGGGCAATCCTTCGGACGCGTCCGCGCAAATGGCAATGCCTGCCAGCGCGGCGAGTTCTTACGCCGGCAGGAGGGGCAAGAGTCCAGAACGCACGCCGTCGCGGTCACTGGCCTATTTGTGCGCATCACAATCATGCCCGGCCACACCGATGTTGTAGGTGGCCGCCACATAGTCGATGAATGCTCGAACTGCCGGTCGCAGCCCATGCGCGGTTGGGAAGATGAGGTGGATTGTCACATCGTCCGAAAGCCAATACGGCAGCACGCGGACGAGCCGCGCCTCGGCAACCGGCTTCTGCACCGCCGCGGCCGGCAGCAGTGCGACGCCCGTGCCCGCGCACGCCGCCTCGATCAGGACGTCGAACTCGCTGGTCCAAAGAACCGGATCGAACGTGATCGTTCGTGAGTCGCCCCCCGGACCTTTCATTGTCCACGTTTGCCGTTCCGGCTCTTCCCGGAAACTGAGGAACGGCAGCTTGGCCAGACCCGCCGGGTCGTTTGAAAGGGCGTGGGTGGCGACGAAACTTGGACTGGCCACGAAGATCAGGCTGCTCGCTCCCAGCTTGCGCATCGTCAAGGCTTCGTCCTGCAATTGGGCGCGGGCGCGAATCGCGACGTCGATCCTTTCCTCAATGAGGTCGACGGCCCGATTGGTCGCCTGAAGCTGGACGCGCACAGCAGGATAGCTGGCAAGGAACCCCGGCATGATGCGCGCCATGACATGGCGCGCGAGCCCGGTGGGACAGGTCACGCGGACGATGCCGACCGGATCGGATCGGTGGACCGCGACGTCACGACCCGCGCTCTCCAGAGCGTCGAGCGCGGCCTGGCAACGGGCGAAATACGTGCTGCCCACCTCGGTCAACCGCACCTTTCTGGTGGATCGCTCCAGCAGACGCACCCCCAGCCGCGCCTCGAGGCGGTCGACTTGGCGGCTGATGCTCGACTTGGGACGGCTCAGCGCGCGCGCCGCGGCGGAGAAGCCGTTGTGCCTCGCGACGGCGGTGAAACAGACGACGTCGTTCAAGTCCTGCACCGGTCCGTGTCACCTTCGTAGCCGACTCCATCTTTCGCACGAGACGACCTAAATGCAAGTGAATGGACCACCCAGGGAACAGTGTGTTGCTCCCCTGCTGACTTCTGCCGATGGCCTCGAACTCTAAGATCACGATAGCGCATACCCGATCGGCTCGGCGGGTCGCGCCTGCAAAAGGACAGCACGATGAACCCCCTTAATAGCGCTTCCACCATCCTCCCCGCCGAGCGGCCGGCCGGTGCGCCGTCCAACGCAGTCACGGACAACACCCGCTACCTTCCCGCCATCGGCCGCATCCTGATCGGTGCCATCTTCGCGATGAGCGGCCTCACCAAGGCCTTCGCCTACACCGGGACGACGGCGGCCATCGCGGCGGTCGGACTCCCGTTCGCGCCCTTGGGCTGGGCCGTCGCCCTCGCTGTCGAGATCGGCCTGGGCCTGCTGCTGTTGCTGGGCTGGCGCGCCCGCCCGGCCGCGGCCGCGCTTGCGCTCTGGTGCCTTGTCACGGCCGTGCTCTTCCATCGCAATTTCGCCGACCAGAACATGATGATCCATTTCCTCAAGAACCTCATGATCGCCGGCGGATTGCTCCAGATCGTGCATTTCGGCGCCGGGGCCTTCAGCCTTGACGCCCGCCGGAGCGCAGCAGGTCGATTGTCATAAAGCACCGGCCCACGGCCGAATTGGGCGGCAGCGACTTCGGCGGGCTTAGCGCGCGGCATCACTTCCATGTCGGCAACCATGGCAAGCGGGCGCCAGCGCGTGGTTCGTCCGACCTCGTGTCACGCCCGCCCGAGACGGGTGCCGTTACAACCGGCACCCGGCCGTTCAGCCTCGTCAAGTAAGCCCACCTGCCAACCTCTCCAGAAGCCATCGGCCGGCTGGCCCCAGCACCTTGTCCAAGCGTCGAGCCACCGACATTTCTAGGTGGAGGCGGCCAGTCGGGTCGGATGGACGGCCGACATGGAGCTTGACCAGGCGTCCGGCAGCAAGGTCGTTGGCGGCGAGGTGAAGCGGCAAGCTGCCCCAGCCCAAACCCGCGCGCAACATGGCGTGCTTGGCGCTGAGATCCGCCAGTCGCCAGGTCGAGGCCGACCACACTCCATGGTCCTGGTCGCGCGTCCGCGGCGAGCGGTCGGACAGCACAAGCTGCAAGTGATCTGCCACGTCATGGGGTGGGATAGGTTGCGACGCCGTGCTGTTCACCGCCGCGAGCGGGTGGCCCGGGGCGCAGACATATACAAGCTCGACGGATGCGGCCATGCGCAACTCCAGCTGCCCCGCCGGCGCGAAGAAGGCATTGAGCAGGCCTAGGTCGGCTTCACCCCCGACCACCATGTCGGCGGCAGCGCCAAGCGACTCCCCGTGCACACGCGTAGCGACAGTCGGGAACCGGTCCTTGAACGCAAGCAGCGCGTCCGTGAGGTTTTCGGGGGGGAAGATGGCGTCCACCACGAGCGATATCGAGGGCTCAAGGCCGTCCGCCACGCTCTGCGCCTGGTCCTGCAGCGCCCCTACCTCGCGCAGCACGCGCCGTGCCCGTGCGAGCAGCGCGCAACCTGCGTCGTTCAGCGCCGGCCGGTAGCCCGACCGGTCGAACAGTTCGACCCGGAGGCCCTCCTCCAATTCTTGGATGGCGTAAGTGACCGCCGACTGCGCACGTCCCAGCTTGCGCGCAGCCGCCGAGAAGCTGCCCTCGTCTTGCACGGTGACGAACACATGAAGCTGATCGAGCTTGAGCGGCGCCCGCATGTTCAAAAATCCTGATGGACCCCATCACAACTATCCCGCTTTTTCGAAGTCCGAGATAGGCCGAAAAGGGACCCACGGCTGTCGTCACCCCGACGATGGCCGAAGCCAAAAAGGGGCGAACCATGAAACTGCTGCACCTGCATTCGAGTATCCTGGGCGCTCACTCCGCCAGCCGGCAGGCGGCCACGCAGGTCATCGAACGGCTCACGGGCGCAGGCAGCGTGGACCTTGTGGAGCGCGATCTGGTCGCCGAGCCGCTGCCGCATCTGACGTTGCCGACGCTGCCAAGTAAGCATCCCGCGTCGGCCAACGTCGACGAAGCGACCAAACAGGCGTTCGCCGCGGAGCGGCTGCGCAGCGACGAGGTGCTCGCGGAATTCCTCGCTGCCGACGTGGTCGTGGTCGACGCGCCGATGTACAACTTCACAGTGCCGAGCCAGCTCAAGGCCTGGGTGGACAGAATCGTGGTCGCGGGCGTGACGTTCAAATACGGCGCGAAAGGCCCCGAGGGGCTGGCGGGCGACAAGCGCGTGATCCTGGTGCCTGCGCGAGGCAACTTCTACGGCGAGGGCTCGCCGGCGTCGGCTTTCGAGCATCTGGAGACGTACCTTCGTACGGTGTTCGGCTTCATCGGCGTGACCAAGCTCGAAGTCGTCGCCGTGGACGGCCTCGCCACCGGGCCAGACGCGCGCGCGACCGCAATGGAGCGCGCCGCTGCCGCGGCTCGGGAACTGCAGCCGGCCTGAGGAAAGGCCGTCCTTAAAGGAAGATCGCCATGATCGAACACCGCCCCCTCGCGCAGCTGGATGGCGCAGACCTCGGTTGGCTGCGGGCCAAGTACCATTTCCAGGTGCGCCCGCAGGGTAACGCCTGTCACAAGCCGGTCGGCGGCCTCTATATGTGGAACGACGACGACATCGCGCCGGGCGCGGCCGGCTTCGGCATGCACGGCCATCGCGACGTCGAGATCATCACCTATGTGCGCGAAGGCCACGTCTCGCACCGTGACAGCCTGGGAAACGAAGGCGTGATCCTTGCGGGCGACGTGCAGGTGATGAGCGCCGGGTCGGGCATCAGGCATGACGGGCTCCCGTCGCCTGACCAGCGAACGAAAGTCTACCAGATTTGGCTCCACCCGCGATCAACCGGCGGCGAACCGCATTGGGGAACGAAGCAATTTCCGAAGAGTGAGCGCGCCGGGCGGTTCAGCGTGCTCGCGAGTGGCTTTGCGGAGGACGTGGACGCGCTCCCAATCCGGGCTGACGCAAGGTTGCTGGGGTCGACGCTGACCCGTGGGCAGCAGCTCTCGCACCGACTCGCGGACGGCATCGGCGCCTATCTCGTCACAACAACCGGCCGCGTGTCTGTAGGCGACATGACGCTCGATGCGCAGGACGGCGCCGCCATCACTGATCTGGCCGAGTTCCACATCGTGGCTCACGGTGACACCGAGATCCTGCTGGTAGAGACGCGTCAGCGTTGAGGACACCAGCCGCCCCTCGGTTCCAACGCCCCTCCGCGTGCCGATCGCTGTTGGCGCTATCCGACAGAGACCGGACCGGCTGGCACGCCCGCCGCGGCGAGCCGCGGCGATGGCGAAGGGAAAGCTGCCGAGCGCCTCAAATCCTGACCGTTTGAGCAGCATGGCCGAGGCGCCATCCCAGGTATTGGGCATAATGACCGCACCCAGCCGATCATGCAGGGCGCAAAATCGTTCATGGGCGCTCATTGAGTGCACGGCGTTCCATCCTTTCGAACGGCTCTGCCGACGTGTCCGTGGTGATCACGGCTGCATCAGGGAGGCGTGCGGGCTGGAAGCCAAGGGCAGGAAAACGCGATCCTCGCGGCGGATGAAGCGTTGCTGGTGCGCAAACTCGTGATTTCTTGCCGACCAAGTCGGAGCCGCTGATCGACGCTGGCACAAGTCTTGAAAGACACTGGCGCTTCGGTGCTGCCAACTACTCACTCTGAATGGAAAATATTGACCTCGATTCGCGTCAGTTGGCGAACGACCATCGAGCCGTTTGCGTCGGTATCGTGCGGCCTGGCTTGATGATCCGCCCGGTGAAGCTTCCAACGACGCTTCGAATCGCGCTAAGACGGGTGGCCGGCGCGGTCCCCAGCCTGATCGGCGTCGTCGTCGTCACGTTCCTGCTCTCGCATGCGCTCCCGGGCGACCCCGCCGTGCTGTTCGCCGGGCCAGCCGCGGATGCGGCCTCGGTCGCGCAGGTGCGGGCTCATCTTGGCCTCGATCGCAGCCTGCCGGTGCAGTTCCTAAGCTACGTCCATGCCCTCCTATCGGGTGATCTCGGCCAGTCCCTGAGCACCGGGCAGCCGGTGCTCACCGACCTGGTCCAGCGATTGCCGGCCTCGCTGGAGCTGACGCTGGTGGCGCTGGTATTCGCCATCGGGGTCGCCGTGCCGCTCGGTATCCTGGCGGCCACGCGGCCCAACTCCTGGATCGATCATCTCTGCCGTGCAACGGTAACGATTGCGGCGGCATTTCCCACCTTCTTCGTCGCGCTCCTGATGGTCTATGTCTGCTATTTCCTGCTTCACCTGGCGCCGGAACCGCTGGGGCGGCTCAACGACATCAATTACGACGCACCGCCGACGATCACCGGCTTCTACCTCATCGATGCGGCTGTCGCGGGTGAATGGACAACCTTCCGCGGCGCGTTGGCGCAGATCATCCTGCCGGCGGTGTCGCTCGGCCTGTTCGCGCTGGCGCCGATCGCCCGCATCACGCGCGCGGCGATGCTGACCTTGCTCGGCAGCGACTTCGTTCGCACCGCGCGGGCGTGCGGCTTGTCGCGCCGCAAGATTCTGATCACCTACGCGTTCAGAAACGCCTTGCTGCCCGTGGTCAACGTGCTCGGCCTGGTGTTTTCCTTCGTTCTCGGCTCGAACGTGCTGATCGAGGATGTCTACGGCTGGCCCGGCGTCGGCGCCTATGCCGTCAAGGCGGTCATCCAGTCGGACTATGCCGCCGTGCAGGGCTTCATCCTGATGATGGCAACGCTCTACATCCTGCTCAACCTCGTCGTCGATCTAGCCAGCATGGCGGTCGACCCGCGCGTTCGCTTCGAGGGCTGAGCTATTTCGGGCGCCACCATGGTGCGCAGCGCGCGCTACGTGCTTGCCGAGAACCGGCTGACGCTGGCCGCTGTCGGCATCTTCGTCGTCATGCTCGCTTGCACCATCGTCGGCCCCGACATCGTACCCTACAGCCCGCTCGCCACCGACTCGGCCAGGCATTTGCAGCCGCCGAACGGCGCGCATTGGTTTGGAACCGATGCGCTGGGGCGGGATATCTTCAGCCGCGTCGTCGTCGCAACCCGGCTCGATCTCGGCATGGCGCTGTCGGCCGTCGCGCTCTCATTGATCCTCGGCACCGCGTTCGGGGCGGTTGCCGGCTACTGGGGCGGCTGGTCCGATGCGATCTTTGGCCGGATTATGGACACAATCATGGCGTTCCCGCTGTTCGTGCTGGCAATGGGCATCGTCGCGGCGCTCGGCAACAGCGTCATCAACATCATCCTGGCGACGGCGGTGATCAACCTGCCGTTCTACGGCCGCTTCGCGCGGGTGGAGGTCAACGTGCGCCGCGACCTGGCCTACGTTGAGGCGGCGCGGATGGGCGGCAACGGCGGACTGCGCATCATCTGGGGCCATATCCTGCGCAACATACTGCCGACGATGATGGTGCAGGCGTCGTTGAACATGGGTTGGGCCATCCTCAATGCGGCCGGGCTGTCGTTCATCGGGCTGGGCGTCCGGCCGCCGACGCCGGAGTGGGGGATCATGGTCTCGGAAGGCGCCAGCTACATGATCTCCGGCGAGTGGTGGACGTTCGTCTTCCCTGGCGCCGCGCTGGTGGTCGCCGTCTTCTGCTTCAACATGATGGGCGACGGGCTGCGCGACATGACCGACCCGCGCCGACGCACATGACCGCCGCCGTCGCCACCATCCTCGACCCGGCGCCGCGGCCGCTGCTGGAGGTGAACGGCCTGACGCTGGACTTCCGCACCAGGACTGGGCGGGTGCAGGCGCTCGACGCGGTGTTCGTCTCCGTGGCGCCCGGCGAGATCGTCGGCATCGTCGGCGAAAGCGGCTCGGGCAAGTCCGTGCTCGCCTATGCGATCATGGGCCTGATGGATCCAGCGGCCATGGTGCGCGAAGGCTCGATGCGGTTCCTCGACCAGGACATGCTGGGCGGGAGCGACACGGACCTGGCGCAAACGCGGGGCCGGGACATCTCGATGATCTTCCAGAGCCCGCGCACCGCCCTCAACCCAATCCGCAAGGTCGGGCTGCAGATCGAGGACGTCCTGCGACGGCACGCCAAGCTCGGGACCCGGGAGGTCCGGCGCCGCGCGGTGGAGGCGCTGCGCCAAACGCGCATCCCCGACCCCGAGCGCCGCTACCACGCCTACCCGTTTGAACTCTCCGGCGGACTGTGCCAGCGCGTGATGATCGCCATGGCGCTGGCCTGCAGCCCACGGCTGTTGATCGCCGACGAGCCGACGACAGGCCTGGACGTGACGACGCAGGCGGTCGTGATGGACCTCATCGCCGACCACGTCCGGGCCTCGGGCGCCTCGGTGATCCTCATCACGCACGATCTCGCTCTGGCGGGCGAGTATTGCGACCGCGTGCTCGTGATGCACGCAGGCCACATCGTCGAGGAGGCGCCGATCGGGGAACTGCTGCGACGTCCCGCGCATCCCTATACGGCTCGGCTGATCGGGGCGACGCCCGGCGCGGAGACCAGCATTGCTGACCTCGCCTCCATCCCGGGCAGCCTGCCCGACCTGCGCGGCGAGCTGCCACCCTGCCGCTTCCTCCACCGCTGCGAGCGGAGCGACACGCGGTGCGGCACCCGGCCGCTGCCGCTGACCCAGATCGGGCCCGGTCACAGCCTACGCTGCTGGAACCCGCTGTGAGCGCGCTGATGGAGGCGATTGCGCTTTCCAAGCGATACCCGACAGCGCAAGGCCTGCTGCATGCGGTCGATGGGGTCGACCTCACCATCCACCATGGCGAGAGCGTCGGTCTGGTCGGCGAATCCGGCTGCGGCAAGTCGACGATGGTGCGGCTGCTGGCGCGGCTCATCGACCCAAGCAAGGGCACGATCGTCTTTGATGGCCAGGACATCACGCCCGTCCCGCTCCGCCGCTTCGTGCATCACCCGGCGCGGGCCGGTATTCAGGTGGTGTTCCAGGACCCGACCGAGAGCCTCAACCCCACGCTCACGGTGTTCGATGCGGTGGCCGATCCGCCGCGCCGGCTGCGGCCGCCGGACAGCGGGGCCGAACTTGGGCGCCTGACGCGTGAGGCGATCGCGCTCGTCGGATTGCCGCCGGAGATGGAGGGGCGTTACCCGCACCAACTCTCGGGCGGCCAGAAAGCCCGGGTCGGCATCGCCCGCGCGATCGTGCTGCGGCCGCCGCTGCTGATCCTTGATGAACCGACATCCGCGCTTGATGTGTCGGTGCAGGCGGTGATCCTCCGCCTGCTCGCCGAGCTGCGCGCGCAACTGGGGATGAGCTACCTGTTCGTCTCGCACGACCTCAACGTGGTGCGTCTGCTCTGCGACCGTATCGTGGTGATGTATCAGGGCCGGGTCGTGGAGGAAGCGCCGTCGAGGGAGCTGTTCCACGCGCCGCGCCACCCGTACACGCGCGGGCTGCTGGCCTCGATCCCCGATCCGGCGCGGCGCGGGCGGCGTCCGCCGCGACTGGATGGCTCGGCGGGCAGCCCCATTGACCCGGATCCGAACGCGTGCCGGTTCCATGGCCGTTGCCCGCAGCAGCAGGAGCGCTGCCTGCGCGAGATGCCGGTGCTGCGTGCCATGGGCCCGCGCCACTGGGCTGCCTGCCACTTCGCCGAGGAGGTCGCTGCATGACAACGCCAAAGGATGACAATACGATCTGCCGCACCGATGCGGTCACGCTCGCCGCCCGCATCCGTGCCCGGGAACTCTCGGCGACCGAGGTGACGCAGGCCGTGCTGCGCCGCATGGAAGTTCTCGAGCCGCACATCCATGCGTTCTGCACGCCGACGCCGGACCTGGCGCGCGAGACCGCGGCGGCAATCGACCGCCGGATCGCCGCCGGGAGCTCGGTGGGGCCGCTTGCCGGCGTACCGATCGGCATCAAGGACCTGGTCGCGACCAAGGGCATCCTTACGGCCATGGGTTCACCGGCCTATCGCGACTTCATCCCGGACGAGGACGACATTTGTGTCGAGCGTCTGCGTGCCGCCGATGCCGTGATCATCGGCAAGACCAACGTCCCCGAATTCGGCTACAGCGGCGTCGGCCACAACCCGATCTTTCCAACTACGCGCAATCCCTGGAACCTTGCCCTGACGCCCGGCGGATCGAGCGCCGGCTCCGGCGCGTCGGTCGCCGCCGGCGTTGCGCCATTCGCCATTGGCAGCGATGGCGGCGGCTCGGTTCGCATCCCGGCCGCGCATTCGGGGCTTGTCGGCGTCAAGGCGTCAATGGGCCGGGTGGCGCTGTATCCGGGCTGCCGGGACGAGCGCTATCCCGGTGTCTCCTCCTGGGAGAGCTTGGAGCATATCGGGCCGATGAGTCGCACGGTCGCCGACGCGGCGCTGATGCTTAGCGTCATCACCGGTCCCGATCCGCGCGACCGGCTCTCCATCCCGGCGGGCGACGTCGATTGGCGCGGGGCGGCGCGGGTCAGTGATCTCAGCGGCAAGCGGATCGCCTACAGCGCCGACTGGGGATACGCCGCCGTAGACCCAGAGGTGCGCCGCGTCGTCGGCGAGGCGGTTCGGGTCTTCGAGACCGAACTCGGCTGCATCGTCGAGGAAGCGCATCCGGGTTGGCAGGATCCGTATGACGCTTTCTGGGCGCTGGTCGCGCAGGAGAGCGATCTTGCGGGCATGCGGCGCCTGGCCGACGCCCATGGCGCCAGCATGTCGCCGCATCTGCTGGCGTTCCTGCAGCGCGACTGGAAGGCAACTGACTTCACCAACGCCAACGTCGTGCGCAAGTCGGTCTGCAACCACATGTGGCGGTTCATGCAAACCTATGACCTGCTGCTGACGCCGATGCTCGCCGTGCCGCCGTTTCCCGTCCACATGCAGGGGCCTGAGGTGATCGAAGGTCGCATGGTTGGCGCGACGCAGTGGCTCTGCTTCACGTTCCCGATGAACCTGACCGGTCAGCCGGCGGCGTCCGTGCCGGCGGGCTTCACACGCGATGGCCTACCCGTTGGCCTGCAGATCGTGGGGCGGCATCTTGCGGACGCATCGGTGCTCGCCGCGGCCGCGGCGTTCGAGGCGGCGCGGCCCTGGGCGGCGCGCTGGCCGGCATTGCTGGATGAGTTGGGCTTGTGAGCGGGACATGGTCGCCGGCCAACGGCAGCCTGGATTTCCAGACCGTGCAGCGGACCGACGCCAGCGGCCAGTTGACGCCGAGCCAGGTGGTCGGTGCCGTCTATGACCAGATCGCAATGTGCTGCGGGTTTGGTGACGCCGAGGATGCCCACAACCTTCACCGTCGCGGCATCGCGGGCCTTGCCGCCACCTGGGACCGTCGGCGTGGGGTCGAGCTCGGCGCAACTGGCCATCCACCTCCCGCACTGTCCACCCAGAAGGAACTCCGCTCATGACACCCGTCAGCCGCCGCATGCTTCTCGCGGGCTCGATCCTCACCCCAATCGCGTCGTCTCTCAACGGGCCTGCGGCGGCCGCCACGCCCCAGGACGTGCTCGTCGTGGTGGGCGAGCAGGGGCCGAATTCGCTCGATACCATGGTGCCGGTCGCGAACGACTACAGCCGTCTTGTCGCCTGGAACGTCTATGACCGGCTTGTCAGCCATGGCACGATGACGATGGCGAACGGCGCCACCGGTTACGACGTGACGGTGATGGTCCCTGAGCTCGCCGAGAGCTGGGACATTAGCGCCGACGGCAAGAGCTACGTGTTCCACCTGCGCAAGGACGCCACCTTCCACGACGGCAGCCCGGTCACCGCTGACGACGTGAAGTGGTCGTTCGATCGTGCGGTTTCCGTCGGGGGGGTAGGCCCCCGACAGAGGGGTGGCGGGTGGCTGGTGGGGGCGGCCCACGT
>CAXTRX010000003.1:27363-42139 GCA_964246785.1 uncultured Acetobacteraceae bacterium
GAGGTTATGTGGTCGTTCTAGCGGGGGGTTTCCGTGGGTGGCTTCGCCACCGTCCAGATGGGTGCCGGGTCGATGGTGCATCCGGACCAGTTCTCGGTCGTTGACGCGCACACCTTCAAGATGACATTCGACGAACACAACAAGCTTACCATGCCCGACTTGGTCGTGCCGATCCCGGTCATCGTGAACGCCAAGCTTGCCAAGCAGCATGCCACAGCGAGCGACCCTTGGGCGCTGGACTGGATGCAGCACAACGATGCCGGCGGCGGCGCGTTCAAGGTCGCGAGCTGGCAGCCCGGCACGGAAATCGTGTTCACGCGCTTCGATGGCTGGACCTCAGGGTCCAAGCCGCAACTGCGGCGGGTGATCTATCGCCAGATCGCCTCGCCCGGCACGCGGCGTGCGTTGCTTGAAGACGGCGACGTGGACATCTCCGTCGGCTTGCCGCCGCGCGACTATGCCGAGCTGGCGGCGGCGGGAAAGCTCCAGGTCATTGGCACGCCGGTGCAGAACGATCTGCTGTTCCTCGACATGAACGTGAAGATCAAGCCGTTCGACAATCCCAAGGTGCGGCAAGCGATGGCCTGGGCAATCCCCTACCAGTCGATCATGGATACCGCGTTGTATAACCGCGATGTGCCAATGTGGGGCGGTGACCCGTCCAAGCCCTACCCGCCCGGTTGGCCGGTGGTCTCGCCTTACACGACTGACCTGGCCAAGGCCAAGCATTTGCTGGCCGAGGCCGGCTACCCCGACGGCTTCCAGACCACGCTTTCCTACGATCTCAGCACGGCGACGACGCGGGAGCCGATCGCGCTGTTCGTCCAGGAGTCGCTCGCCAAGATCGGCGTGCAGGTCACGCTTAACAAGGTGCCGGGCGCCAACTGGTTTGCGCAGATGGCATCCAAGACAATGCCGTTCGTCATCACCGAGTTCTATGGCTGGCTGGTGCCGGAAGAGTACTTCTTCTACTGGAATTTCTACGGCAAGAACGATGCGGTGTTCAACACGGCCAACTACCAGAACCCCAAGCTCGATGCGACGATTGAAGCCGCCCGCTTCGAGACCAGTGGGGCTCAATACGACCAAGACCTGGTCGCAATGAACGACATCGTCATGGCGGACCTGCCGCGCATCCCTTTGGCCCGCCTGTTCTTCGACGTCGCCATGCAGAAGAACGTGAAAGGCTATGTCTATTGGTTCCACACCCACCTCGACTACCGGACGATGTACAAGGCTTGATTGCCGCATGCCGCTGCCCGGGACGGACAACCCTCACATAGATTGAGGAAGAGCTGTGGGAGTCGCAGGCGCGCTTTCGGCCTGATGTTCGTCTTGAACAAGGGTCATCGCGTTGTATCCGCAACGCCGGCGATACTGCTTCGGCAACTACAGCAGTTCAGCCAGGACCGCGTCGAAGAAGGGCTGATCCGCCGGGTTCCAAAGCGTCATGTGGCCCCAAGTCGAGGCGATCGGGCGACACTCGGCATTGGCCATTTGCGCCACCTCCGCGTGATTGTCCGCCGGCGGAAAGTAGCTGTCGTGCTCGCAAGGCACGACAATGGCGCGCGCCTTGATGGCGCGCAGCGCGCGGCCAAGATCGCCGCCATACTCTGGGCCGGCGCTGATGTCGCCGTCTTCCCAGCAGCGGAGCAGCGCTAACAAATCATTCGCGTCGTGGTGCGAAAAGCTTGCTTCCCAGAAGCGTGAGGAGAACTCGGCGGCGGTGCTGGCGCCAAACTGACGAAATTCCTCACCGCGATAAAACGGCTCGGAAAACCCCCAGCCGGCATAGATCGTGGCAAACGCCCGAAGGCCGCGCACTGGCGGGCGCTTGTAGAAGCCATCCTCGAACGCCGGGTCTAGCTCGAGCGCGCGGCGCAGAGATAGCAGGAATATCCTGTTGAAGTGCCCCGTGCGCGCCGAGCAGCACAGCGGCGCAATAGCATCCATCATGTCCGGGTATTGCGCGCCCCATTGGTAGGCCTGGCAGCCCCCCATGGACCAGCCTGCCACCAGGCGAATGTGCTCGATGCCTAGGGTGGTAAGCAGGGCACGCTGCAGGCGAACGTTGTCGTGCAGGGTCACGCGGGGGAAGCGGGCGGCCTCGTAGGGCGCGGCCGTGTTGCTGGGGGAGGAAGACAACCCGCCCGCCAGCAGATTGGTGAACATGACGAAATGGCGCGCCGGGTCAATCGCGCGACCGGAGCCGACGAGGCAGAGCTCGGCCTCGCGGTCGGTCCCGGAATACCAGGACGGGATCAGCACAACATTGTCGCGGGCGGCGGACAGCGTGCCGAGCGTGCGATAGACGAGGCGCGCGTGAGGCAGCATCTCGCCAGATTGCAGAGCGAAATCGCGCATCTCGAACGTCTCGCGACCCGAAGTCTGACGACCAAACGTATCAACACCAGACATGGCAGCTCCATTTCAGTGGCAGGGGAAGGGGTGATGGTCCGTGGCCAACGGCCGCGTGGCTCACTTGCCTGTGGTGCAACAATGTTGCATTTCGCGCAAGTGTGACAGGAGTTCTGGTCGATGGCCGAGTCTGATACCGATGTCGAAGCTGAAGAGTGCGGGATCGGGTTGCGCGTCCGTGGCCAGCGTAAGCTGCGGCGGCTGCGGCTGCGTGAGTTGGCGGCGCAGGCGGGTTGTTCCGAAAGCCTGCTGTCGCGCGTGGAGAACGGGTTGGTGACGCCGTCACTCAGCACGCTGCACCGCATCGCCAAGGCGCTGGGCGTGAGTGTGGGCGCCCTGCTCGAGCCGCAGCAGGACGCAACGCTGACCATCTACCGGCCGGAGCAGCGACCGCCGACCTCGATGCCCGGCGCTGCGGAAGGGGACGGATCCTCCGCGCAAAGCTTGGTGCCGTTCGCCGAGCATCGGCGGCTGGAGGCGTTGATTGTGTCGCTGCCGGCCGGCGGTGCGCCGTGCGGGCCGTTCGTGCATGACGGCGAAGAAGTCGGCCTGGTGCTGGAGGGTGCGCTCGAGTTGATCGTCACGGGAGTCAGCCACTTGGTGCCGGCGCATAGCAGCTTCTTCCTTCAGTCGAGCCGACCGCACAGCTACCGTGCTCATGGCGACATCGAATGCCGCGTGATGTGGGTCAACACGCCGCCGACGTTCTAGCTCCGCTGCAATCCAAGGGTCCGCCTAGAGCGGCCATTGCAGCAGATCTAGCCATTGTTTTGGCGAGCAGTCCCATCACCTACCATAGACGTATGGGCCGATACTGCTTTAGGCGATGACATCGTTAGGAACATCCTGTTCCACCATGCGGAGGAAGCGCCGGGTGCGGTCGTGCTCGGGGGCGTCTATCACGCTGGCGGGCGGTCCTTGTTCGACCACCCGGCCCTCATCCATGAAGATCACCCGGTCCGCCACCTCGCGGGCAAACCGGATCTCGTGGGTGACGACAATCATGGTCATGCCGGCATCGGCCAGCAGGCGCATCACGGCCAGAACCTCGCCAACCAGTTCCGGGTCCAGCGCCGACGTCGGCTCGTCGAACAGCATCAGGCGGGGCTTGATCGCAAGCGCGCGGACGATAGCGACGCGCTGCTGCTGGCCGCCGGAGAGGCGATGCGGCAAATAGTCGGCGTGCTGCCCCAAGCCCACTGCGGCGAGCAGGCGGCGGCCCGTCTCCTCGGCCTGCGCACGCGAGATGCCGTAGACGCGGACTGGCGCCTCGACAATGTTTTCGAGTGCCGTGAGGTGGGCGAACAGATTGAAGTGCTGGAACACCATGCCGATGCGCGCGTCGGCCCGCGCGGTGGCCAGATTGCGGACCGGGCGGGGCACGCCTCCATCGGGCGGGCGGTAGCCAATCGGCCGGCCGGCAATGGTGATCTCGCCCCAATCCATTGCCTCGAGATGGTTGATCATGCGGAGCAGCGTGCTCTTGCCCGAGCCGCTGGGGCCGAGGATCACGACCACTTCCCCTTCGGCGACAGCGAAATCAACACCGGCCAACACGTCGCGCTCGCCATAGGATTTCTGCACGTTGCGGCCGATCACGAAGGGCTTGCCCGACACGCCGTCCGCCGCACCGATCAAGCTGCGCACCCATGCCGGGTCGGATCGAATGTGGCTGACCGCTGGTATGGCGGGCGCCACCGTCGGTCGGGGGCCGGGGGCAGCGCGGCTGCCGAACCCCAGCATGCGTTGCCATGCGCCGCTGCGGGCTGGAACGCGGTCGAGATCGAAGCGACGCTCCAGCACGCTCTGCGCCGCGGTGATGGCGCTGGTGAGTGCCAGATAGATCGCCCCCGTCGCGATGAACACCTGGAAGAACTTGAAGTTCTGCCCGACGATCTGCTGCGCCCGGAAGGTGAGTTCGTTGACAAAGATGACCGAGGCGATCGAGGTCAGCTTCAGCATGCTGATCGTGTCGTTGATGAGACCCGGCAGGATCGCGCGCATCGCCTGGGGCAGGATGATGCGGCGCAGCGACAAAGCGGGCCCCATGCCGAGCGAGGCGGCAGCGGCCGACTGGGTCGCGTTCACCGAAAGAATGCCGCCGCGAACAATCTCCGCGCTGAACGCGGCCTCATTCAACGCAAAGCCGATCAGCGCCGTGGTGAAGCTGTCGAGCCGAACGCCGATGTATGGCAGAGCGTCGTAAATGAAGACAAGCTGCAGCAATTGCGGTGTGCCGCGAACGATAAAGATGTAGAAACCGGCAAAGCCGCGTAGTACACGCGCGCGGGAAAGCCGCATGAGTGCCAGGCCAAGCCCCAGCAGCAGGCCCAGGCTCATGGCCGCGGCGGTGATCTCGACCGCCAGCAACGCGCCATCCCAGAGGAAGCCAGACGTGGTGTAGGTGACGAAGTCGGACAGCCAGGGGCCGACCCCGGTGGCCGCCGGGGCGGCGCGGGCGCTCCCAAATGGCAGCAGCACCGCGGCCAGAGCAAGGCCAAGCTGCTTAGGCGCAGCCTTAGCCGGTGTCACTCTGTCTTAGTCGCAGCCGGCAACTGCATGTCCGGATCGATCTTGTATTTGGTAAAGATCGCCTTCTCCTTGCCCTCGCTCTGCACCACTTGCAAGCCGTCGGCGATGGCATGCAATAGGTCGGTGTTGCCCTTCCGCACGCCAGCCCCGATGTTAAAGCCGGTCAGGATCTTGTAGGCACGTTCGTAGAGCTTGGGGTTGTCGGCGGCCATTTGATCCACCACGGCGAGGTCGGTCATCATGATGTCAGCGCGCCCGGATTGCAGCAGCCGGATGCCCGAGGCCATGTCTGGGTAGGTCATGAGGGTGATGCCCGGCTTTCCAGCGGTCTTGCACGCTTCGTCGCCTTTTTGGGCCGCGACCGCCTCCACCGTGCCGAGCCCGGCCGCGTATGTGCTCCCGCACGAGGTCTCCATGCTGGTGATTTTTTTCGGGTTGCCGGCTTGCGTCAGCGCGCCGGTGCCGGCCTGCATGTAGATGACGTAGTCCAGTTCCTTGGCACGCGCCGGGGTGTAATAAAGATTATCCCAGAACACGTCGACTTGGCCGCCTGCAGTGGCGGGCAACAGCCCCGACCAGCCGCCAAGGAACATCTCGTGCTTTACGCCGGCACAATCCAGCACCGCAGCGGCAAGATCTACGTCCGAGCCCATGACCTTGTTGAAATCGTCGCCATCCCGCATCGCGTAGGGCGGGGTTTGCGGGTCGGCGCCAATCTTGATCGTCTTTCCCACTAGGCTGGGGTATTTCTGCGCCAGCTTGTCCGGTTCACAGGCGGGCTCCGCTTGGGCCGTGTGCGCCACGAGCAGCGCCAGCGCGGATGCGACGCCAAGGATATATGTCTTCATGGAGCACTCCAGTCGAAAGATCGTCGTGGATAAGGCCGCCAAGGCAACAGCAACTCGAGCAGCAACTCTTATGCCAGTGGAGGATGGTGGGCGCGCCAATGCTCGGCGATCTGTTTGCCGGTGGCGATCCAGACGTCCTTGTGGCGGGCGACATGCTCCAGGAAACGCACCAGCCCGGCAATCCGGCCGGGGCGTCCAATCAGCCGGTCGTGCAGGGCCAGCGACATCAGTCTTGGGCGCTCGGCGCCCTCCGCGTAGAGCGTATCGAATGCGTCGATCATGTACGTGGCGAAGTCTGCCGCGGTCGAGAAGCCGCGGTTCTCGTCGAACCGGTTGTCGTTGGTTTCGAACGAGTATGGTATGACCAGATACGGCTTGCCTGCGACACGGCGCCAATACGGCAGCTCGTCGTTGAGGCTGTCGCGGTCGTATAGCAGGCGCCCGGTTTCGGCGAGTAAGCGGCGGGTGTTGCCGCTGGGCCGACCCGTCATCCAGCCGACCGGCGCCACGCCGCAGACCGCCTCGATCGTGTCGAACGCGAGCGCGATGTGGCGGCGCTCCTCCTCCTCAGGCACGGTGTGGTAGTCGAGCCAGCGGTAGTGATGGCTGACGATTTCATGCCCATCGGCGAGGTAGGAACGCACGATGGCGGGATTGCGCTCCGCCGCCCGCGCCACGGTCAGCAGGCACACCCGCATTTCGAAGCGGCGGAACAGCGCCAACAGCCGCCACGCCCCGACCCGAGAGCCATATTCAAAAACGCTTTCAACCATGGGGCTGCGCAGCCCCGGGTAGCAGGGCGCGCCGATGTCGTTAAGCACGCTTTCCGACCCGGCGTCCCCATCCATGATCGACCGTTCGCCACCGCCCTCGAAGTTCACGTTGATGTTCAGCGCGATGCGCGCACCGCCCGGCCACGCGGCATGGGGCGGCAAGCCGCCGTAGCCGACGTAGTCGCGGTCGTCCGCCGCCTCAGGCATATCCTAATCCCGCACCGATGGCGTTAGCGATACGGCGCTCGAACGAGTGGATGCAGCCCTCATGGTAGGGTGAGAAATGCGCTTCCACATAGCCGGGTGAGGCGCGGCCGCGCTGCATGCTTTCCACCACGCCGACATCCTCAAGGTTGATGGAACGCAAGTTCGCTTCGACGACGGCGCGGCTTGCGGCGAACTCGGGCGCAAGAGCCGCGTCTCCGGCGTAGAAGAAGAACACCCGCTCCAGCGCGCGGTCGACTCCGACCGGGTAGATGCCCCATACGGTAATGTGGTCCACGTGCACGCCCAGCAGCATGTTGGGGAGCAGCGAAGGATATTCCGCGCGCATCCGCCAATGCTCGCTAAGCCCAGAGAACGTGGGAAGCGCGTCGTGGCCGGCCTTGTCGCGCTCGTAGAGGTCACTGCCTTGGCCTGCGATCGGCTCCTCGATCACGCTGTAATGGTTGGCCATAGAGGACACGGAGTTCAGGAACGGGTGGGTCCAAGGCAGGTGGTAGCCCTCGATGAAGTTCTCGATTGGCAGTTTGCAGTTGGCTGCAATTTCAAACTCTTGCACCGCGGCGAGCCGCATCTCAGTGAAGTTAAAATCGGCGTAGCGGGCGGCGACCGGCGCCATGTGCCCGCTCAGCGGTGGCGCATCGCCTGACAGGTTGAGGAAGATTAGGCCGTGCCAGGTTTCGCAGCGCACGGGTTTGAGGTCGAGGCAGTCGCGCGGAATGCCGCCGTGGTCGTGCTTGCCATCGCCTGCGAAGTGCGGCGTTTTCAGCAGCGCCCCGTCCAGCCCGTAGCTCCACGCATGATAGGGGCAAACCATGGTCGGTTGCCCCGACTGCGGTGTCTCCACCAGGATCACCCCGCGATGGCGGCAGACATTATGAAACGCGCGAACGCCGCCGTCGCGCTGGCGCACGATGACGATCGGCCGCTCGATGAGCGTGAGCGGGACCATGTCGCCCGGGTTCGGAATGGCGGCTGCAGCGCCGGCAAACACCCAGCTCGCGTCGAACACGTATTGCCGCTCCAATGCGAGAAACGCCGAGTCGGTGAAAGCGTGGCGGGGCAAACCGACGGCACTGTCCACGGGACGGTTGAGGGCTGCGACGGCTGAGCGCTCGAGTAGGTCCATTGCTTGCATGCCAGCGTTCCTTAACAAGGCGCGGCGACACTGCAAGTCTGTTGCGTCACTTGCAACAAGAGATGCATACCGCCTCTATTGCGGGCAAGCGCGGCCTGCATGCGCCTGCGATTTGAGCAGGGTCTTTAGGCAGGTGGGGAGCGGACAATGGAGGCAATTCTCGTCACAGGCAGCAGCGGGCTCGTGGGCTATCAGGTTGCGCTACGGCTTCATGAGGCAGGGCGGGACGTCCTAGGGTTGGATGTGCGGCCAGCGCCGGAGCGGGCGCCGTTCCCATCGATGGTCGGCGACGTGGCCTCGCTCGGGACCGTTTGTAAGGCGATGGACGGGCGTGGCGAGGTGGTGCATGCCGGGGCGATTTCCGGCCCAATGCTCATGCTGGACGATCCGTTTAGGATTGCGACAATCAATCTTGGCGGCGCGTTGGCCGTGTTCGAGGCGGCGCGGCAGGCGCAGGTTCGCCGACTGGTGTGGCTGTCCTCCATCGCTGTCTATGGCGATCAGCCGACGCTGGACCCGGTGGCAGAAACCGCTGCGGCCAACCCACGAAGCTTCTACGGCCAGACCAAGCTGGCGGGAGAAGCATTGCTGCGGGGCTACATCGAACGCCATGGCCTCAACGCCGTCGCCCTCCGGCTATCCTCGGTGTTCGGCGAGCGACGTCAGACCGCCTGCGCCTTGACGGGGGTGATCCAGGCCGGTCTCGCGAGACGTCCGGCGCACGTGGCAGCGCAGGGAAGTAGTTTCCGCCAATACATCCACGTGGAGGATGCTGTGCGCGCGGTGATGCTTGCTTTGGCCAGAGAACACTTACCGCATTGGGTCTACAACGTGACCGGGGACAGTTACGTGTCGGAAGCGGAGCTCGCGCAACGGATCCAGCGATTGATCCCCGGATTGGCGATCGAATACGGGCCACCGGCTTGGAACGAGGGCCATCTTGGTCCTCTGGTGACCGCGTCAGCCAAAGCTGATTTCGGCTATCGACCGGGGGTGGGCCTGGATGACGGATTGGCTGCGCTGTACCAGCATCTGGTGGGCAAAGAGCTGACATAATCCCGACTGTCTGATTATATCTCGACCACGCAAACCCCGGGCGCGTCGCCGCTGCTCATATCCGAACGCACCAACCCGTCTATCATGAACTTGGGGCAGTCATGGACACCGTTGTGACTCGCATGTAGTGAAGTTTAATCTCTCGATTCAGTTCCTGATTAGCGAAAGCACGCTTAATCTCGATACTGTTGTATTCCTTAATTGGTGGCGATGATGTCGTTGGGTATCGCGCGTCGGTTCGGCCCGTTGCAATGATGGTCGAATTTGAACTCATCCCGATGTGCGGCAACGGCGGCCTTTCCCTGGCTCGAGTGTCGACGCGGCAAGGGCGCATCTCGCGATCACGCCGGAAACCATGTGCCAAGGTTGCGACTGTAGCCAGATCCTCACGCTTATCCAGTCAGCTCCCACCTGCTCGAGCAGACCGTCGAGCTTTCCGATCTTTGATGAAAACGGCAAGTCGGCTCGAAAATCACCTCGTATAGTTGTGGTTCGCGTCCAGTCTGCGGCGTCCCGCCCCTCTCCCATGGTAGGTTGTAGGTCGTAGGTTGTAGGTCACAGTGTCTGCTATAGTAGAGCGTAAGGTGGCCGAATTGCTACAGTGCCGGTGTTGCTCCCGCACTCAGGGGCAAATCAGCGCGCTCCAGCCAGCGTCCCGCTACCTGCTTCAGGCTCGCCCTCCTAGCGCGTCCGATACCGCCCAAATTGCATCTCTCTCCACCACGCCCTGTGAGCCGGACCGCGTTGACATCAGCAACGAGATGTGGCGGACCGCTCAACAGGCTATCAGGATCAGCCAAACTAGGAAGACAATCGGCCAATCACCAACGACCGCATGATCAACCCCGATCGATACGCTCCAGGCTAGAGGAAACGTGAAATCGGGTAGCGGGATGAATAGAAATAGCCCCGACAAACAGTAAGCCTTTGTCGTCGAGGTAGCGCCTGACGATGCGCAGCGCGGCCGAGCCCGCATCCACGACAAGGAGCGACGACAGCCTGCGGTCGATGAGCACCGCGGTGATGTCCTGCTTGATCCGGGCAATATGCTGACCCGTGCGCTCGGTGACGAAGCTGCTGATCAGCCGGTCTGGAGACCGCCGAGCGAGGTCACCCACGTCGGCGTGCACCGGATCGACATAGACGTCCGTCAATCCCAAGGGCACGGTGCCCATAGCGCGATCGTAGCGCAGGCTCGAGACGCAGAACCACCGTGTGCCGGCCGGGCAGCCCAGATCCTGCGCGAGCACCTCGTTGGCCGTGATCAGCCCTGTTCTGCGGACGGACCGTACATGGTCCACCCCGTATTGCACCAGATCGTCCACTGAGGCGACCGTTTGGCGGTAGCTCCGGGTCGGCTCGGCGGCCCGCACTACGGTGCCCGCCCGCTTGCGCCGGGTGACCAAGCCTCCTTCCGCCAAATCGGCCATCGCGATCCGAATGGTGTGCCGACTGACTCCGTAGCGCGAACACAGCTCGATCTCCGTTGGCAGCACGCTGCCCACAGGCAGCGACCCAGCCGCGATCGCTTCCCTAAGATCGCGTGCGATGTCGCCATGCCTCGGTGCCGGCGCTCCCCCGCCGGCCTTGCCTTTATGTCCGGACATATATAGCGTCGGTTTCTCCGCTGGCTTCTCACCCCGGACTGCGTCGATGCCCATTCTTTCATCCGCTGCTACCGCCATTGACTCGATACTGTACTGTGACGCGTTCGGCACCCCCGCCATGCGGGCGATCTTTGCAGACGGCGCGCTGATCGGACGCTACGTCGAGGTGGAGGTGGCACTCGCCCGGGCGGAGGCCCGGTGCGGCGTGATCCCTTCGGCGGCAGCGCAGGACATTGCTGCCAAGGCCGATCCGGCTGCGCTCGACTTGGACGAGCTGCGGCGTGGAACGGACAACGTCGGCTATCCCATCCTGTCCATGGTCCACCAGCTCGCGGCGCAGTGCGGCGAGGCGGGCAGGTGGCTGCACTGGGGTGCCACGACGCAGGACATCATGGACACGGCCGTGGTGCTGCAAATCCGCGACGCCCTGGCGCTCGTCGAGGCGGACGTCGGGGCCATGCGGACAATCCTGGCCGGCCTCGCGCAACGCCACCGCGACACGCCCATGGCGGGCCGCACCCACCTGCAACACGCGCTGCCCATCACCTTCGGCTACAAGGCCGCAGTGTGGCTGTCGATGTTCGACCGCCATGCGGGCCGCCTCGAGCAACTGAAGCCGCGCGTGCTGGTGGGCCAGTTCGCGGGTGCCGCAGGCACGCTCGCCTCCCTCGGCGGCCGCGGCCTGGAGGTGCAGCAGGCGCTGATGGAGGAGCTTGGGCTGGGCACCCCGGTCGCGACCTGGCACGTCGCCCGAGACGGCTTCGGCGAGACCGTCAACCTGCTGGCGCTCATCACGGCTTCGCTGGGCAAGGTCGCCTACGACCTGGTCTTGCTGTCCTCGACCGAGTTCGGCGAGGTGCAGGAGCCGTTCGTGCCGGGCCGGGGCGCGTCCAGCACCATGCCGCAGAAGCGCAACGCGATCTCGTCGGAGCTGATGCTGGCCTGCGCCAAGGCGGTGCAGCGCCATGCCGGTCTGATGATGGATGCCATGGTGCAGGACGGGGAGCGCGCGACCGGGCCGTGGCACGCGGAATGGCTCGCGATCCCCGACAGCTTCATGCTCACCGCGGCCGCGCTGCACCAGGCGAGGTTTGCGCTGGGCGGCCTTGTGGTGGATGCCGGGCGGATGGCTGAGAACCTGGGCATGAGCCGAGGTCTCATCACCGCGGAGGCGGTGATGATGGGCCTTGCCCCGAATACCGGCCGGCAGGACGCGCACGATTTGGTTTATGCCGCCTGCCGCGTGGCCCATGACACCGGCGTGAGCCTTGCTGATGCGCTAAGCCAACAGCCCGGCATCACCGCCCACCTCGATCCCGCCGCGATTGCGCGGCTGACGAACCCGGCCAACTACCTGGGCGCCGCGCCCGCGATGGTGGACCGCGTGTTGCGCTCGGTTCCGCGGCCGGACGGCGCGTTCTGAGCGCCACGGTAGCCGCCCCCACTCGCAAACGGCCGGCCTGGCGCCTGGGCGCGCAGATCCTCCTGGCAATGGCCCTCGGGATTGCTGTGGGATTGCTGGCGCCCTCCGCGGCGCTCCAGTGCAAGATCCTGGGCGACATTTTCCTGCGGCTGATCCGGACCGCAATCGCGCCGCTGGTGTTCCTGTGCGTGGCGGCTGGGATCGTGTCGGCGGGTGAGTTCCGCCGTGTCGGCAAACTGGGCCTGGTCGCGCTGGTGTACTTCGAGCTCGTGTCGACGGTAGCGCTCGGCTGCGGGCTCGTCGCCGGGCACGTGCTCGGGGTGGGACGCGGCACGGCGCTGCCGCCTGTGGCGGCCTCAAAGACTGCAGCGGGCACCGCCGGGCTTCCCAGCGCGGCGGACTTCATCCTCAACATCTTCCCCGACAACTTCATCGGCGCCTTCACCCGCGGCGAGTTGCTGCAGGTGCTGGTCATCGCGCTGATCTTCGGGGCTGCCATCCTGCGGCTGTCCCGTGCCTGCCGCAACTCGGCTGCTCCCGGCAGTCCGTGGGCCTCGTGCTCCCGACCGGCTACGCCTTCAACCTGGATGGCACGGCCATCTTCATGACGATGGGCACGGTCTTCCTCGCCAACGCTTATAGCGTCCCGCTTAGCTGGGCGCAGGAGCTGCGCCTCGTCGCAGTCATGTTGCTGGCCTCGAAGGGCGCTGCGACCGTCTCCGGCGGCAGCTTCATGGTATTCGCGGCCACCATCACCACCACGGGGGTCCTGCCGATCGAGGGGCTGCCGGTCCTGTTCGGCATCTACCGGTTCCTTTCGATCGCGGTCGCCACGACCAACGGGATCGGCAACGGCATCGCCGCCGTGGTCACAGCGAAGGTGTGCGGCGAGTTCCAGCCAACGGAGAGAGCGGATGGCGACACGGCAGGAACATGACGCGTTCGGCCCGGTCGAGATTGAGGCCGGCCACTACTACGGCGCACAGACGAGGCGGGCGCTGGACGTGTTCGGCGCTGGCGGCCCGGAGTGCCTGCCCCCGAGCCTGATCCACGCCGCCGGGCTGCAGAAGCTCGCAGCCGTGCGTGCGAACGGGGCCGTGGGCGCGATCGACCCGGCCCTGGCCGGCCCTATCGAGCGGGCTGCCCGCGAGGTGTGGGAGGGCCGCTTCGACGCGCACTTCCCCCTACCCGTCTGGCAGACCGGATCCGGCACGCAGACCAACATGAACGCCAACGAGGTGATCGCCAACCGGGCGAACGAGCTTCTCGGCCAACCTCTCGGCACGCGGTCGCCGGTCCACCCCAACGACCACGTCAACCGGTCCCAATCCTCCAATGACAGCTTCCCGACGATGATGCACATCGCCGCCCTGCAGGAGGCCGTCGGCCATCTCCGGCCGGCGCTCCTCACCTTGCGGGATAGTTTTGCAGGGAAGGCAAGCGACTTCGCCGGGGTCGTCAAGATCGGCCGCACCCACATGATGGACGCGGTCCCCATGACGGTCGGTCAAGGCTTCGACGCCTTCGCCCGGCAGATAGGGGCGACGATCGAGCGGCTCGACGCCGCGATCCCCCGCCTCGCCGTCGTGCCCCAGGGCGGCACGGCGGTCGGCACCGGGCTCAACGCTCCGCCGGGCTTCGACGCCGCGTTTTGCACGGCGCTCAGCGAGTTGTCCGGCCAGCGTTACACGCCTGCTCCGAGCAAGTTCGAGGCGATGGCCGCGCATGACGAGCTGGTCGCACTGTCCGGCATCCTGAACGTGCTCGCGGTGTCGCTGGTCAAGATCGCCAACGACCTGCGCCTGCTCGGCTCCGGACCGCGCTGCGGGCTAGGCGAGCTGATCCTCCCGCCCGACGGGCTGACGTCTTCGATCATGCCGGGCAAGACCAACCCGACCGTCGCCGAGGTCGTGCTGCAGGCCGCGTTCCAGGTGATCGGCAACCACGCGACGATTACGGTCGCCGGGGCGTCCGGCAGCTTCGAGCTGAACGTGGCCAAGCCGGTGATCGCCTACAACCTGCTGCAATCGATCCGCCTGATGGCCGAGACGACGGAACGCTTCGCGGTGCGCATGATCGACGGCATTGCCGTCAACGCTGCGCAGATCGAGAAGAACGTTGCCGGCGCCATCCTCCCCGCGACGGCGCTCAATCCCGTGCTGGGCTACGACGCGGTCGCCCGCATTACGAAGCGGGCACTCGCGGACGGGACGACGCCGCGTGACGCCGCGATCGCGCTCGGGCTGTTGAGCGGGAAGGAGTACGACCGGCATGTCGATCCGGCGGCGCTGACGAACGCGGCCCCCTGAACCTGGACCGAACCATCCGGATCCGAGCTTGCACGCATCGTGTCAGCAAACGGCCGGAACGAAGTGTCCGTGTTCCGGGGTCCCGCAAATCTCTTCGGAGATGACGTCGCGGATGAGGTCGAGCACGCCTTGCGGCTGTGGCCTGTCGACGTGCGAGAGCAGGTAGGCGTTCCGCGTCAGCGCCGGTCCGACGATCTTCCAAATGCGCAGCCGTCCTTGTTCGCACTCCCGCTTGACGACAGCGTAGGGGAAGCACCGTGGCTCCTTCCCCGTCCTCAACGGACTCCTTCACGAGGTTCGTTGAAGGCAGCACGCTGCGAATTTGCAGGCTGATGCCGGCGATCACGGCCTCCGACTGGAGCTTGTCGACAAGCCGCCGCGTCAGCAGGGGATCGGCGACAAGCAATGGCATGTCGGCGAGGTCCGCAAAATCGATCGGCCTGCCGATCG
>CAXTRX010000003.1:42149-44372 GCA_964246785.1 uncultured Acetobacteraceae bacterium
CCGCCGGCTGGACGAGGTACAGGGCCTCGCGCAAGACCTCCTCGCGGCGGACGTTCGACGAGACCGGCCCCTCGCAGGCGATCGCCAGGTCGATCGCACCTTCGGACACCCACTCGCCGAGATACTTGGTCAAGGCCTCGGCCAACAAGACCGGCCCGTGCCGTGCATCAGGATTGTCGAGGACGGAAACCATGAAGCCCAATTCCTCGACCATCGGCCCGAGGATGTCGATGCAATAGCGCAGCAGGTCCGCCTTGTGGGCCGGAGGGCTGCTCTCGGTTGGAACGCCGGCCAGCGCCGCGAGAGGCCTAGGAACGTGCTGTCGTCGTAGAGGCCTTCGCTGCCTGGATCGCGGCAGTGCGAGAAATGTCCATCCGATATCCTCTGGTCAGTTCAACCGAGGCAAGCGGCAACCGCATGTGCGCGAGCGACTGCCGCGCGATACGCCTGCAACCAACGTAGAGCCGGCAATTTTGTCATACCACCAGATTGACAGGCTACGTCTTGCAAGGAGTGTTCTACGAAGTAAGCGCCTTACTCGCCATCGCAATAAGGGCATGAAACAGGCAGTCATGGTCTGGGGAGACCTCGAGCATCGTGGCGTTGGCGCCGCCGTTGTCCATGACGCCCTAGTAGTAGGTGTCGTGATGGCCGGAGAACATCACGAAGCTGTCGTCTTGTGCCGCTGCTCTGGCGTCGAGGTGGGCCTCCAGGATTGGAATCTTCCGCCATCCTGTGTCTACCTCGGCGTGGAGGGTAGCCTCGACGGCCTGCCGGACCGCGGCGACGGGACTGTCCCCCTGGGTGAAAAAACCATACGAGACGACCGAGTGCCCGGCTGGAAGCCGTCGCCCGATGGACGGCTTCGGCCGCTCGACGACCTGACGTGGCTTGTCCGTCGTGCCCCAGTTCTGCCGCAGCCACGCCAGGGTCTGCGGATAATCAGGACCGAGTTGCAGGAGGGCGGCCGGAACCGGCAGCAGCGTGTGCAGGTCTAAGGGACACGCCCGGCTGACGCCGAGCAGGGCCGCCGCTCGAGCCTGCCGCGCCTCGACCCGGTGGCGGAACTGGCGGGCGAGGATGCGGCATCCCTCTACGCTTAGGGATCGACGGTGCAGCGGCTGCAAGACGGCCAGGTTGAAAACGTCCTCCTCGACGGCCGTCGTATCCAATCGCCAGGCGATCACGCCCGATCCGCGCGCCGCTTCGGCGAAATCGGCAATTTGTGCTGATGGTCCGCTGATCGTGAGGTGATGGTAGAGCCAGGACGACGCAGCCGAGGCAGCGATGGTTGCCTTCGGTCGTCGACAACGGGGTTCTGGCGGCGGTTCGAACACTGGCAGAGGTGGCGCTACCTCAACGATTGCCGGGTCACTCTCCCAGGGGAAGCGCAGCGCCGTCACAGGTCGATCGCGCCGGCCGGGCTCTCGTCCACCAGGCCGGCACGTTGCACGTAGCCACGCATGGTGCGCAGGTCGCGGTGCCGCGTGTGGCGAATGATGTCCTCGTCGCGGACGCCCTTGCCGTACGCCTCGGTGATGAAACCGACCCGCAGCGCATGGGCGCTCAGCCGATTGAAGCCGTCCACCGTGAGACCAGCGAGGCGGACCCGGTAGCTCAGGATTTGCCGCACTGCGTCCGGGTGCAGCGCTGCCTCCCCGATCCGATCGGCGGTGCTGATGCGGCGGAACAGCGGGCCGGCCTTGCGTATGGCGACCTCCTGCCAGTCGTCGAACGCGCGGTGCGGGCACGTCTCGACGTGCCGGCCGCGCGGCAGGCCGCTCTCGGCGCTTTGCCTTACCTGGTCGGTCTTACCGCGGACGATGCGCAACCGCAGCCCGCCAGCAACGATGGCTACCTCCTCCACCTGCAGCGCGACCAGCTCGGAGCGGCGCAGCGCCGCGGCAAAGCCGATCAGCAGCAGCGCGCGGTCGCGCCGGCCGCGGGCGCTGCGGTCGCAGGTGCCGACCAGTTGGCGCAGCATGGGCAGGGTGAGGGCGGCGGCTTTCTGCACCGGGCGCCCGTGCGTGCGCAGCAGACCTTAAAGTGGTTTCTGGATGTCACGGTGCACGGTGTTCCACGGCAGGTCGTTGAAGCGGTGCATCTTGCCGATGGCGGACAGCCGACGGCGCGCCGTGGTGGGGGCGTGGCTCTCCGCCAGGCTGGCGAGGTAGGCGCCCACCGTCGCCCGCTCGGCCGGCACCAGGGTGAAGCCGGCTGCGG
>CAXTRX010000003.1:44382-45698 GCA_964246785.1 uncultured Acetobacteraceae bacterium
GGGCCGCGGCGCACCAGGCGGCATAGTGCGTCCAGTCGGCTTTGTAGGCGCGCAGCGTGGCAGGTGCGGCGGCCTTGCGGCCCAACGCGTGCGCGGCTTCCAGGGCGGCTTGGCCGATCGCACTCGGCTGCGCGAGGGCCGACGCTTGCATCGTTGGCACGTTCTCGGCCGAGACACCGGTCGCACGATCAGGGGGAAAGCAAGCCAATTAAATTACATCACTCGCGACGACGCTGTTCTTGAGCACCCAGTCGATGTAGTCGCGCTGGCGATCACGCAGGCCGCCAAATTCGAACACCGTCGTGCGGTCGCCGATTTCCTCCATCTTGGCCCAGTCACCTCATAGCTCGGAAAGCGGCCAACTTGAGTAACAGAAGGTGGACGCGGTGCCGGGCTCATAGCCTTGCACTGCTGGCGACACGGCTGATGGTTGCGCGATGGACGCGGAAGAGCCTGGCGAGGTCTGCGGCGGAGCGGCCTGCGTTCAGCATGGCGAGCACTTCGGCTTGCTGCTGGGGAGAGAGCTTGGATTGCCGGCCGCCGTGGCGGCCTTGGGCGCGTGCTGAGCGGAGACCTGCCTGAGTTTGTTCGCGGACCATGGCGCGCTCGAACTCGGCGAAAGCGCCGAGCATCTGCATCATCATGCGGCCCGATGCTGTTGTGCTGTCGATGTTCTCGGTCAGCGAGCGGAAGCCGGCGCCTGCTTTTTCGACCTTGTCGAGGATGAGCAGCAGATCCTTGAGCGAGCGCGACAGCCGGTCGAGTTTCCAGACGGTGAGCACGTCGCCGGTCCCAAGCCGGTCGAGCAGGCGGTGCAGTTCGGGGCGGTCCCAGCGGCCGCCGAAGATGCGTTCCTCGTAGATGCGCTGGCAGCCGGCGGCTTCGAGGGCTTCGATCTGGAGGGCGGTATCTTGGTTTTCGGCCTTGGACACGCGGGCATAGCCGAGCAGAAGGGGAGATGCTGCATTTCTCTGTTGCGTTTGCGCTTTGTTTGGCAACAGCTTTGTGCGACGGGCACCCTGTTGTTTTTCCTGGGCTGCCTTCGATGCCTTACTAACGATCGTTTGCGCGCGCCCCGCAGGCGGCGACGCGCGCTTCGTCATGCGGCCATCGGCAGGTCGAGGTCGGCGTCGAAGCGGCCGTAAGGGTTGATGTGGGCGTGGATGGCAGGCGTCAGGCCGCGGTGGTCCTCCGCCGTCAGGCGCGCGAGCCACGCAGGTTTGGTCAGCACGCGCTGCAGCATCAGCGTGTTCATGTAGACGAGGCAGTTCTGCAACAGATGCAGCGCCAGCACCGAGAGTTCCTGGTCCTCCAGG
>CAXTRX010000003.1:45708-46134 GCA_964246785.1 uncultured Acetobacteraceae bacterium
GTTGAGCCCGGCATGGAGTGCGCGCCGCAGATCCTCCGAGCCGATGTAGCCGCATAGAAAGATCGTCTTGATAACCTTGCCGAGCTCGCCGAGGGCGGCATAGGTCGGGTGCTGGACTGCCGTGCCCGCGAAACGGCGCAGAGTCGCCTCCGCGTCTGCCGTGCGATGCCGCAGCGCGGCGGCGTACTTGATCATCTCGTCGTATTGGCGCTCGATCAGCGCCCAGTCGATCACTCGGCTGAGGACCGGCGCCAGGTTGTCGAGCAGGCCGCGCAGCTCCGCGTCCGGAAGATAGAGCTTCTGCCGCGCTTCCGCCTTCAGCCGCGGCGCCAGCTCGAAGCCGAGCAGGTGAGCGCAGCGCACGGGTCTGCAGGTAGAGCAGGATCAGGCGAGCCCGCGACCCATACGGCACCCCGAGCAGATCCG
>CAXTRX010000004.1:0-5359 GCA_964246785.1 uncultured Acetobacteraceae bacterium
CCAACCACACAACTCGCACACAGCGGCATCGTCGAAGTCGACATCGGACACGTCTGATAAACCCCTCCTCTCCCTCTCCCTGTGGGAGAGGGTAGGGGTGAGGGGCAGGAGCTCGTACAATCGGATGCGTGAACAGTGAAATAGAAGTGCAACGCGAGTCGTCACACCACGAGGCGGCGGTAAAGATGCCAGGTGCCATGCCCGAGTACCGGCATCGCGACCGCCAGCCCGATGAACAAGGGCAGGCAACCCAGTAGCAAGGTGGCAGCCACCACCAAGCCCCACAAGCCGAGCGCCGCCGGGTTCGCCAGCACCGCACGCACCGATGTTTGCATGGCCACCAGCACCGAGACGTTGCGGTCCAGCAGCATCGGCACCGACACCACTGTGAGCATCAACACAGCTACCGCGAACACCAGCCCAACCAGGTTGCCGATCAGCATGAGGTGCCAGCCGGCGGGCGTGTCGAGCAGGGTGGCGGCGAAGCTGCCCATGCTGGCAGGGTCCATCGGCCCAATGGTCGCCAGGTAGATCAGCTTGGCCGCGCCGATCCAGGCGGTGAACACCGCCAGCAGCACCACGCCCACCGCGGCGATGCTGAGGATGGCGGGCGAGCGCAGGATGTCGAACGCATTGAGCCAGGAAGCCGGCAGGCCGGCTTCGCGCCGGCGGCTCAACTCGTAAACGCCCACGGCGAGCACGGGGCCGAGCAGCGAGATGCCGGCCAGCAGCGGGAACAGCAGCGGCAGCAGGTCTGTGCCCATGGTCGCCCGCGCTGCCACGAAGCCCACGATAGGATAGAGGATACAGAGGAAGACGAGCTGGGTCGGGGTGGCGAGAAAATCATCCAGCCCGGCAGCAAACGCCGCCCGCACGTCGGCAACACCGATGCGCCTGATGATAGGGAGTTCAGCCGCCCGCCCGGGCAGCCCGCCGACAACAACATCAGCCATAGCAAGACCCTTCCTTCCCATGTTCGGGGTCCGGTCTGTTGGCTGCGCACGACCTTACCGCAGCGCTGCCGCTCGCCGGTCCTCGTTGTGAGCGAGTTTAGCGCCGGCCCGCTGCGAGATGCACGGAGATTGTCGCCCATACTCAACTCTTGCGCACCGCAGCACCCGGGTCCATTCCACCTGTCCGCGCAAACTCCACAGTGGAACGCCCATGCCCGCCATCACCCTGCCCGACGGTTCCGTACGCCAGTTCGATGCCCCGGTGACGGGCACCGCGCTTGCGACCGCGATCGGGCCGGGCCTGGCGCGCGCGGCCCTGGCCATGAAGCTAGACGGCGAGCTGGTCGATCTCGCCCGTCCGATCGAGCGTGACGCGGCCGTGGTGTTCGTCACCCGCAGGGACAGCGAAGCGCTCGAGATGATCCGCCATGACGCGGCCCATGTGCTGGCCGAGGCGGTGCAGTCGCTCTACCCGGGCACGCAGGTGACGATCGGCCCGCCGATCGAAAACGGCTTCTACTACGACTTCGCGCGCAACGAGCCGTTCACCCCCGAGGACTTCCCCGCCATCGAGGCGCGCATGCGGGAGATCATCGCCCGCAACGCCCCGTTCGAGCGCGAGGTTTGGCAGCGTGACGGTGCGATCGCCTTCTTCGAGGCACGCGGCGAACGCTACAAGGCCGAGTTGATCCGCGACCTGCCTGCCAGCGAGACGATCACGCTTTACAAGCAGGGCGACTGGATCGACCTGTGCCGCGGCCCGCATATGCGCAGCACCGGTGACATCGGCCCGGCGTTCAAGCTGCAGAAAGTGGCCGGCGCGTATTGGCGCGGCGACCACCGCAACGCCATGCTCACCCGCATCTACGCCACCGCCTGGCGCGACACGAAGGAACTCGACGCCTACCTGCACCAACTGGAGGAGGCCGAGCGCCGCGACCATCGCCGCCTGGGCCGTGAAATGGACCTGTTCCATATCCAGGAGGAGGCCACCGGGTCGATCTTCTGGCATCCGCGCGGCTGGCGGCTGTATCGCACCGCCGAAAGCTACATGCGTCGCCGCCAGGACGCCGCCGGCTACCAGGAGGTGCGCACGCCGCAACTGGTCGACCGCGTGCTGTGGGAGCGCTCCGGCCACTGGGACAAGTATCGCGAGCACATGTTTGTGGCGCAGGTGGAGGACGAGAAGCGCACGCTGGCGCTGAAGCCGATGAACTGCCCCTGCCACGTGCAGATTTTCAACCATGGCCTGCGCTCCTACCGCGAGTTGCCGCTGCGCATGGCCGAGTTCGGCGCCTGCCACCGCTACGAGCCCTCGGGCGCGCTGCACGGCATCATGCGGGTGCGGGGCTTCACCCAGGACGACGCCCACATCTTCTGCACGACGGAGCAGATCCCTGCGGAGACAGCGCGGTTCGTCGACTTGCTGGCCTCGGTCTACCGCGACTTCGGCTTCGACAGCTTCCAGGTGAAGTTCGCCGACCGCCCTGACAGCCGGGCCGGTGATGACGCCGACTGGGACCGCGCCGAAGCGGCACTGCGGGAAGCCTGCCGCTTGGCCGGCGTGCAGTACGAGATCAATCCCGGGGAGGGTGCGTTCTACGGGCCCAAGCTGGAATTCGTGCTGCGTGACGCCATCGGCCGCGACTGGCAATGCGGCACGTTGCAAGTGGACTACGTGCTGCCCCAACGGCTCGACGCCAGCTACATCGCCGATGACAGCTCCAAGCAGCGCCCGGTCATGCTGCACCGGGCCATCTTGGGCAGTTTCGAACGCTTCCTGGGCATCCTGATCGAAAACTATGCTGGCCGTTTCCCGCTTTGGCTGGCCCCGGTTCAGGTGGTGGTCGCCTCCATCGTGACGGACGCAGCGCCCTATGCGGAGGAGGTCGCCGCCTTGCTGACCGCGCGGGGCCTGGCGGCCATCACCGACACGCGTAACGAGAAGATCAACGCCAAAATTCGCGAGCATAGCCTGCAGCATGTTCCGGTCATCGCGGTGGTGGGGCGCAAGGAAGCAGACACGCGCTCGGTGGCCCTGCGCCGGCTGGGCGGGCAGGCGCAGGAGCTGCTCGCGTTGGACGCAGCCATCGAGGGCCTTGCCAGCGAGGCACAGCCGCCCGATATTGCCCGGTCTGGCGGCGTTAGCAGTCAAAATGCTTGATTTTGCGGCACCCGTCCGGCAACACTGACGATACTTATTTGAACCACCACAGGAGCGCACAATAGCCAGAGGCCCAATGCCCGCCGCCGCACCCAGCCGCGACGGCCCCCGCGTGAACGAAGACATCCGCAGCGTCCAAGTCCGCCTAATTGATGCCGAGGGCGAAATGCAGGGCGTCATGAGCGCGCGGGATGCGATGCTCCGGGCCATGGCGGTTGGCCTTGACCTGCTCGAAATAAGCCCCAATGCCGATCCGCCAGTGGTCAAGATCCTTGACTACGGCAAATACAAATATGAGCTGCAGAAAAAGAAAAACGAAGCCAAGAAGAAGCAAAAGGTCGTCGAGATCAAGGAGGTAAAGGTCCGCCCCAATATCGACGAGAACGACTATCAGGTGAAGTTGCGCGCGATGCATAGCTTCATCGACGAAGGCGATAAGGTGAAGGTGACGCTGCGCTTCCGGGGCCGCGAAATGGCGCACCAGGACATTGGCATCAAGGTGCTCGAGCGCATACGCGGCGACATGGACGAGAAAACCAAGGTCGAGCAGATGCCTCGCATGGAAAACCGTCAGATGATCATGGTGCTGTCGCCGCGCTAACGCCTTCGGACCCTATCCAACCCCGCTTGGCCCGCTATGCTCCGCCCCCAAGGCGAGGGGGGAGGCACAACTGATGCTCGCGGGCAGGCAATCCAAGCTGATGGGCGTTCTGCGCGTCACCAGCGGCAATTTCCTAGAGCAGTACGATTTTTTCGTGTTCGGCTACTTCGCCGCCGCGATCGGCCGTACCTACTTCCCCGCCCATGGCGCCAACGCGAGCTTTGTGCAGCTTATGTCCTCGTTGATGACGTTCGGCGCCGGCTTCCTGATGCGTCCGCTCGGGGCCATCGTGCTCGGGGCCTATATCGACGCCTATGGCCGCCGGGCCGGCCTCATCCTCACCTTGGCGCTGATGGCGGTCGGCACCTTCGCCATCGCCGTCGTGCCCGGCTATGGCAGCATCGGCGTGGTCGCGCCGTTCCTTGTCGTGGTCAGCCGCTTGATCCAGGGCTTCTCCGCCGGCGTGGAACTGGGCGGCGTGTCGGTCTACCTGTCCGAGATCGCCACGCCGGGCCACAAGGGGTTCTACGTTTCCTGGCAATCCGGCAGCCAGCAGGTGGCGGTGATCGTCGCCTCATTGCTCGGCCTGTTGCTGAACCAGACGCTCGGCGCCGACACCATGCAGGATTGGGGATGGCGCATCCCGCTGCTGGTTGGCTGCGCCATCATCCCGTTCCTGTTCCTCATCCGCCGTTCGCTCGAGGAAACCGAGGCGTTTCTTGCCCGCAAGCGCCGGCTGACACCAAGGCAAATCCTAAGCTCGATTGTGTATAACTGGCGCATCGTTCTCCTTGGCATGATGATGGTGGTCATGACCACGGTGTCATTCTATCTCATCACCGCCTACACACCCACCTTCGGCCGCGAGGAACTGCATCTGAGCTCCGTGGATGTGTTGCTGGTGACCGTCGCCGTCGGCCTCTCCAACCTGTTTTGGCTGCCGATGGCAGGCGCGTTGTCCGACCGTATCGGCCGCCGCCCGCTGCTTATCGCCACCACGCTGCTTGCCATCGTGACCGCCTACCCGGTCTTGCATTGGCTGGTCGCCAACATCTCGTTTGCTCACCTGCTGGCCGCCGAGTTGTGGCTGAGCTTTATCTACGGCTGCTACAATGGCGCCATGGTCGTCTACCTGACGGAGGTAATGCCGGAGGACGTTCGTACGTCAGGCTTCTCCTTCGCCTACAGCCTGGCGACCGTTGTCGGCGGCATGACTCCCGCAATTGCCACCTGGCTGATCCGCGCGTTGGGCGACCAGGCAGCGCCCGGCGCCTGGATGGCGTTTGCCGGTGCAGTCGGTTTGGGTGCGGTTCTGCTGATCGGCCGCGAAGCACGCGCCTATCGCCGCGAAGTGGCCGCCTAGGGGGCGAGCTTGGCCACTACCGCCGCGACCGTTTCATCCACCGACGCGGCCACATTGACCATGATCACGTGCTCGTCCGGGTCCGGCTCCTCCAGCGTCTCAAGTTGGCTTTCCAGCAGCGTGGCCGGCATGTATTCGTGATGCCGGCTTCTGACATGGTCCTCCAGCGTCGCGCGGTCGCCGTGCAGGTAGACGAATCGGACACCGGGTTTGCCATTTCCGATTTGTTCGCGATAGCGCCGCTTCAAGGCTGAGCATGTGACGACGCCATTCTGGCC
>CAXTRX010000004.1:5369-43484 GCA_964246785.1 uncultured Acetobacteraceae bacterium
CTGCGCAATGATCGCCAGCCAAGGCGCCCGGTCGGCGTCATCAAGCGGCTGCCCTGCCGCCATTTTGGCGACGTTGGCGGGCGGGTGCAGCGCGTCGCCTTCCTGGAACATCCAGCCAAACTGTGCCGCCAGCCGCTCGGCCACCGTCGTCTTGCCCGAGCCGGACACGCCCATGACAACAACAACGCGGCTCATGCGCGGGCAGGGGACAAGCGCTGCACTCCCTTAGGCCTGGCGAGGAACACTTCGGCCGTGCGGCCAATGAATAGGCCGGTCTCCACCACGCCGACGATGGCCTGCAGCCGAGCGTCGAATACCGCCGGGTCGGCGATCGGCCCGGTATGACAATCAAGGATCAGATTGCCACCATCGGTGCGGAACGGCTGGCCACTGGCACCGTGCCGCAGCACCGGCCGCGCGCTCAGGGCCGCGATCCGGCCCGACGTGGCGCGCCAGCCGAACGGCGTCACTTCGATCGGCACTGGCGCGTTTTCCCCGAGCTGCGCGACCAGCTTGCTGCTGTCCACCACAATGAGCAGAGCGTTGCTGGCAGCCGCGACAATCTTCTCCCGCAGCAAGGCCCCGCCTAAGCCTTTCACCAGGTCTAGCGAGCCTTGCGCGACGGCATCAGCGCCATCGATCGTCAAGTCCAGCCGCAACCCCTCGTCAAGTTCCACAAGTTCAATGCCGCCATCGCGAGCCTGTGCCGCGCTGCGTTCGGACGTTGGCACGGCCTTGATCTGCAGCCCGCCCCGCACCCGCGCAATCAAGCGGGCGATGGCGAATGTTGCGGTCGACCCGGTGCCGAGCCCAATGACCATGCCGTCTCGCACCAGTTCCGCTGCCGCTTCAGCCGCCTCGCATTTTTCGGCGGCGCGCGGATCCTCGGTCATTGTCCGGCAGCAGCCTGGTCGGCAAACCAATGCAGCTCGCCGGACGGATGCACGCTGGCTGCGGGCAGCGCGGCGTCGCCGGCAAACACCCGGCGGAGGATGTCCCGCTTGCCCGCGCCGGCCGCCAGGAACACCGCCGCCTTCGAGCTATTCAGCACTGGGTAGGTCATTGTCAGCCGCGGTTCCGGCTTGGCCCCAATCACCGCTGCCGTCCAAGCGGTCCGCTCACGAAGCGCGGCCACGCCCGGGAACAGCGAGGCGGTGTGCCCGTCCTCGCCCAGGCCGAGCAACATGACATCGAACAACGGGCGTGCCGGGTCGAGCATGTCGGCATTATAAAACCGCTTGAGAGTGTCTGCGTAGTGCAGGGCGGCATGCTCCGGGTCGTCCCCTGTGGTCTGCCAAGGGTGCACCTGGGCCGGGGGGATCGGCACCTGATCAATCATTGCCGTGCGAGCCATACGATAGTTGCTGTCGGGATGGTCCGGTGGCACGAAGCGCTCGTCGCCGAAAAACAAATGGGTGCGGTCCCATGGGAAGCGGCCGCTGAACTCTGCAGTGGCGAGCAGGGAATACAGTGCTTTCGGTGTCGAGCCGCCGGAAAGGCACCAGGCGAACCGGCCCGGCGTGGCCAGCGCCCGTTCCAGCACCCACTCGGCCGCATAGCGGGTAAGCGCATCGCCATCCGCCTGAACCGTCAGCACGCCGCTCATGCTAGGATGAACCGCTCGACGGCTTTGGCGAAACCTTCGTCTTCGTAGCTATCGGTCACCGCATCCGCCTCCGCCTTCACCGCGTCGCTGGAGTTCCCCATGGCGATGGAGAACCCGCTTGGCTTGAACATCAACACGTCGTTCGGCATATCGCCGATGGTGGCAATCTCACCCTTAGGAATCCCCATGGTCCGCGAGAGATAATCCACCACCGCGCCCTTGTTCGCGTGCGGATTGGTCACGTCGAGATAATACGGCTGCGACCGTGCCGCAGACACGGCATCGCCAAGCGCCTGCTGCACGGCCTTTTCGCACTCGGCCACACGGTCCAAGTCGTCGCTCACGCCAGTCACCTTCACCGCAACCTTGAAGTGTTCGTCGCTGAAGCCGCTTACCACCTTGGGCGGGAACTTCACTGTGTGTTCCTCGCGGTCCCGATGCGGCGCGTCGGATTTCCGGATAAGCCATGCATCGCCGGCGTACAGCCAAACGTCCAACCCATGTTGCTCGATCATGTCGGCCGCCTTCCTGGCAGCGTCCGGATCGAGCGTGTGGCTTTCGATGATGCTCATGTCCGGCTTGACGAACAAACCGCCATTGAACCCGGCAATCGGGGTGCTCAACCGCAAGGGCTCGATCAGCATTGCCATGCCTTTTGGCGGCCGCCCGCTGGTGACTGCGAACTGGACACCGCGCTGCGCCATGTCGCGGACAGCTTGTTGCGCCCGTTCGGTCAACACCTTGTCCTTGGTGACCAGGGTGCCGTCGACGTCGGCCAGGAGCAGCGAAAGCTTGCCAGGGCGGGGGCGAGCCATAAGGCCTCTCCTAACGAAGGTTTGGCAGCACGTGGCGGTCGATGGCGGCGGCCCACCCGTCCTCCTCGTTCGAGAGGGTGTGCAACTTGGCTTGTGCCGCCACCGTGGACGGGGCGTTGCCCATGGCAATGCTGCTGCCAGCAACCCGGAACATCGGCACGTCGTTGGCTTGGTCGCCAATGGCGCAGACTTCGCTGATATCGAAGCCGTACCAACCCGCCAGTGCCCGCGCGGCAGTGCCTTTGTCTGCGGTCGGGTTGGTCACATCGAGGTAGTAGACCTGCGAGCGGTGCGCGTGCGCCGTGGCCCCAAGCAAGCCCTGCAGCTCAGCCTCGCATTGCGCCAGCAGGTCATGCTTGGCCGAAGCGCCGACAACCTTGCCGCAGCGGTCGAGATAGGGCTCGAAGCTGCTTACCACGGTTGGCTCGAACCGAACCGTCATCTGCTCCTTGGGCACGTAGTCGCCGTGCAAATCCAGGATCAGCCATTGGTTGTCCGCGAACACCCAGCCGCTCACGCCGCGCTTGGCAAAGAAGTCGAGGCTGGTGCGCGCTGCGTGCCCTGGCACAAAACGCTCCTCGATCACCGCGCCGTCGGGTGCCAGGATCGTCCCACCGTTGAAGCCGCCAAGTGGTCCGGTCAGTCCCAATTGCTCCTGGAGGAACGACATGCCGCGCGGTGGGCGGCTGCTCACCAGCGCCAGCGGTATCCCGGCCGTGCGCAGCCGTTCTGCCGCGTGGATGGTCGCTGGCGTCAACTCCTTGGCGGTGGTGACCATCGTGCCATCCACATCGGACACGACGAGCTTGATTGCCATCAGTCGAGCGTCCGCCAGCGCCGCCCATCGAGGGACAGCAGCGCGTCGGCAGCCGCCGGGCCGTCCGTGCCTGCGGCGTAATGGTGGATCTGGTCTCCGCCCTTCGCCACCGTGTCAAGGATCGGCTGCACGCCTCTCCAGCCGGCATCGATATTGTCGGCACGGTTGAACAGCGTCGGGTCGCCGATCAGCACGTCGTAGATCAACGTCTCGTAGCCCGTCGACGGTTCCAGCTTGAAGAAATCCTCGTAGCGGAAGTCCATCCGCACGCCATCGAGCTTTACCGTCTGGCCTGGCTGCTTGGCGCTGAAGTGCAGCGAAATGCCTTCGTGCGGCTGTAAGTGCAGCACCATGATGTTGGGGGTGAGCTTGTCCACCGGCGTGTCTCGGAACAGCGCAAACGGCGCCTGTTTGAAGTGGATGGCGATTTCGGTCTTGCGTCCGGACATACGCTTGCCGGTCCGCAAGTAGAACGGCACCCCCGCCCACCGCCAGTTGTCGATCATCAAGCGCAATGCCACGAACGTCTCGACTGTGGAATCGTGCGCGACGTTCGGCTCGTCGGTATAGGCTGGCACATCGCCGCTTTTCATGTGCCCGGCGGAATACTGGCCGCGGACAACGTATTTGCTGACATCCTCCGGCGATATCGGATGCAGCGCATCGATCACTTTGGCCTTTTCGCTGCGCACGGCATCAGCAGCGAAGGAGTTTGGCGGCTCCATGGTGGTCATGGCGAGCAACTGGAACATGTGGTTGGGCACCATGTCCCGCAACGCGCCAGTAACCTCGTAGAACGCCCCGCGTGCTTCCACGCCGACGGTTTCGGCCGCTGTGATCTGCACGCTGTCGATGTGGTCACGGTTCCAGAGCGGCTCGAAAAACCCATTCGCGAACCGCAGCGCCATGATGTTCTGCACCGTTTCCTTGCCGAGGAAATGGTCGATGCGATAGATCTGGTTTTCCTCAAGCTTGCTGAGGATTTGGGTATTCAACGCCCGTGCGGACGCGAGGTCGTGGCCAAACGGCTTCTCGATGACGACGCGGCGGAACCCGCTTTCGCTTTCCTTGACCAATCCCGCCGCTGCCAGCATGTCGACGATGCCGCCGAAAAAACGGTCTGCCACGGCGAGGTAGAACACCGCCGACCCGCCACCAAGGCGCTCATGGATTTGGTCGAAGGTTTCAGTCTTGGTGAAGTCTCCCTGCATGTAATGCAGTCGTTGCTCAATCCAGCCCCACCAATCCTGGTTCAGGCTCTTTTCAGCAAACTCGCCACCCGCCGCCGGGGTGAACGACTCCATGGTCGCCTTTTGCCGGCCACGGAAATCGGCATCGCTGCTTGCGTCGCGATCAACGCCAATCACGACGAACTTGTCGTCAAGCAATCCTGCGCCCGACAGGTTATACAATGCCGGCATCAGCAGCCGTTTGGTCAGGTCGCCATTGGCTCCAAAGATGACGAGCGTGGAGGCTGGCGCAGGAGCCGCCGTCTTGGCCAAGGCCGTCGTGTCGCTTATGTGGGCCGAGGCACTCATGCCTTCGGCTCCACATGGCCACCAAAGCCGAACCGCATCGCCGACAGCATCTTCTCGCCGAAGGTATGGCTCTGCCGTGAACGGAACCGCGCGAACAGCGAGGCGGCCAACACTGGCACCGGCACTGCCTCCTCCACCGCCGCGTCAATCGTCCAACGGCCTTCGCCGCTGTCGGACACATCGCCGGTGAAGTGCTGCAGTTCCTCATCGCTGGCGAGCGCTTGCGCCGTCAAATCCAGCAGCCACGACGACACCACCGAACCGCGGCGCCACACCTCGGCAATGTCGCCCATGTTGAGATCGAACCGCTGGTCCTCGGCCAGCTCCGTGCTGCTCTTGTTCTTGAGCACATCGAAGCCTTCGGCATAGGCCTGCATCATGCCGTATTCGATGCCGTTATGCACCATCTTGACGAAGTGCCCGGCGCCGGCCGGGCCGCAATGCAAATAGCCTTGCTCGGCCGTCGGATTGCGCCCGTCGCGATGCGGCGTCTTGGGGATGTCGCCTACGCCAGGGGCCAGCGCCGCCAGGATGGGGTCGATATGGTTCACCGCCTCCGGCTCGCCGCCGATCATCATGCAGTAGCCACGCTCCAGGCCCCATACCCCGCCCGAGGTGCCGACATCCACATAGACGATGCCTTTCCCGCGCAGCTCGCGGGCGCGGCGGATGTCATCCTTGTACATCGTGTTGCCGCCATCGATGATGATGTCGCCGCTCTGCATCATCCCGCCCAGCGCCTGAACCGTCTCTTCGGTGATGCGCCCGGCCGGCAGCATCACCCAAACGATGCGGGGGGTGGGGAGCTGCTTGACCATGTCCTCCAGCCCGGTGGACTTCGCCGCACCTTGCTCCGCAATCCCGGCGACCGCGCTGTCGCTACGGTCATACACCACGCATTCGTGGCCACGCCGCATGAGTCGTACGCTAATGTTGCCACCCATCCGGCCCAGACCGATCACGCCAAGCTTCATACCCTTACTCCCGAATACGCGTTAGATGGCTTGCTTGATGATGCTCGCGAGCTGCGCCAGCCCCGACGTCAAATCACCGGTGATATGCACCCGTAGCGCGCGCCGGCCGCGTTCGGCCAGAACGTCGAAGTCGCCACGCGCTTGGGCCGCCTTCACGATGCCGAAGGTGTAGCGCTCGCCCGGCACTGGCAGGTCCGCCGCGTCGTCCGCGGTAATCTGCAGGAACACGCCGCTGTTAGGTCCACCCTTATAGGCCTGCCCGGTTGAGTGCAGGAAGCGCGGACCGAACTCGGCGACCGTGGCCACCGTCTTGGCGTCGCGGATGTGGGTGCGACAGTCCTGCAGCATGCCAATGTGCTCGGGCGTGCGCTCGATATAGGCCAGCAAGGCCGCATAATCGCCAGCGCCAAGCCGGTCCCAATGCGCCTTGACCACCGCGGCCACGGTCTTGCCGGCGCTCGCCAACGCAGCCTCGTTGTTGGGGTCGGTGAAAAGCTGCAGCGCGCCCTCGGTCAGGAACGGCGCTTCGGCCGGCAGCGAGCCGCTCTCGCTGTAGGCGCTGGTCAGCTTCTTGGTCTCGATCTTACTCGCTTCCACGTCTGGCTGATCGAACGGGTTGATGCCGATGATGGCGCCCGCCACCGCGGTCGCGAACTCCCACAGGAAAAACGCCTGGCCAATCTGCGACTTGTTGGCCAGATCGAGTTGCACCACCGGCTGTCCCGCTTTGGCCAGCGCGCCCACGGCAGCGTCCTGCGCCGGGTCAGGCTCGTCGCGCAGGCGTAAATAGGCAAACACCCGGTCTGCCCCGTAGGCCGAAGCGCCGGCAAGTGGCTCCTGGTCCACCGGCACGATGCCATGGCCCTGCTTGCCGGTGCTTTCCGCCAGCAATTGCTCGAGCCAGGCACCCATGTCGTAGATGCCCGGCGAGGCCACGATCGTCACCTTGTCACGGCCCGACACACAGCCCACGCCGAGCACGGCGCCGAGTTGCACGCCGGGGTTCTGCAGCGGCGGCGTGCCCGCGGCGCAAGCGCGCACCATGAGCGCCGTGGTGTGGAGGAACGACTCGATGTCGACCCCCGCGGCGGCCGCGGGCACAATGCCGAAGTTCGACAGCACGGAGTAGCGGCCGCCGATTGCCTTGTCGCCGTAGAAGATGGTGCGGAAGCCGTCCTGCTTGGCCACCTGCTCCATATGCGAGCCAGGGTCGGTGATGGCGACGAAATGGCTCCCCGCCTTGTCCGCGCCCACGGCCTTCTGCATGGCGGTGAAGAAATACGCCTTGAGGATGTTGGGCTCGAGCGTGCCGCCCGACTTGCTCGACACAATCACCAGCGTGGTCGCCAGGTTCACCTTGCGCTCGAACGCGGCAACCTGCTGCGGATCGGTGCTGTCCAGAACGTGCAGCTTGGGCCAGGTCTCGCGGTGGCCGAACGTTTCGGCAAACACTTCCGGGCCTAGGCTTGATCCGCCCATGCCGAGCAGCAGCACATCGGTAAAGCCCGCCGCCTGCACATCTTTCTGGAACGCGATCAGGGCGGGCAAGTCGGCGGTGCGATCCGCCACCACGTGCAGCCAGGCAAGCCACTTGCTCTCGTCAGCCCCGGTCCAGACCGACGCGTCGCCCGCCCACAAATCCCGCAGCTTGCCGGCCGCGCGCCAGTCGTCCAGCGCCTTGTTCACCGCACCCGCCATCGGTTCCGGCAAGGTCGAGTTCACCATGGCAAGCGTGTCGCCCAGCATCTTGGTGCGCTTGGCCGCCACGGCGCCGAGCAGATCGTCCGCCGCCTTGGCGAACTGCTTGACGCCGTCTTCCACCAGCGCGTGGGTGACGCCGTCCAGGTCCAGCCCCAGCCGCTGCGCAGTCAGCAGCACCTCGCGGGCGCCGTCCACGTCCTCCAGCAACGCATCTTTCAGCGCACCGTGGTCGCGGAACGCGTCCATGGTTGCCGGCGGCATGGTGTTGACGGTTTCGCGGCCGATCAGCTCCTCGACATACAGCGTGTCTTTGTAGGCCTTGTCCTTGGTGCCGGTGCTGGCCCAAAGCAGCCGCTGCGGGGTCGCGCCGGCAGCGGCCAGGCTCTTCCACCGCTCGCTGCCGATCAGGCCCAGATAGTGCTGGTAGGCGAGCTTGGCATTGGCAATCGCCACCTTGCCGCGGATGCGCTTGAGGTCGGTCACATCCACGCCCCCGGCTGCCACCCGCTCGTCGATCTTCTTGTCGATCTGCGCGTCGATGCGGCTGACGAAGAAGCTGGCGACGCTGGCCACCCGGCTGACGTCGCCGCCCTGCGCCTTGAAGTGCTCGAGCCCGGCTATGAAGGCTTCCGCCACGTCCTTGTAGGCCTGCTGGCTGAACAGCAGCGTGACGTTGATGTTCATGCCTTCGCCGATAAGCGTGCGGACGGCCGGCGTGCCCTCCACCGTGCCGGGCACCTTCACCATGAGGTTGGGCCGCTCGACCATGCGCCACAGCCGCCGCGCTTCGGCGACGGTATCCTCGGTGCGCAACGCCAGGTACGGCGACACCTCGAGCGACACGTAGCCGTCCATCCCGTGCGTTGCGTCATACACCGGGCGCAGCAGGTCGGCCGCTTGCTGGATGTCCTGGATCGCTAGTGTTTCGTAGATGGTCTGGGCGTCCACGTCGCCCTTCGCCGCCATCGCCTTGAACCCGGCGTCGTAGTTCTCGCCATGGCCCATCGCCTTCTCGAAGATGGACGGATTGGAGGTCATTCCCTTCAGCCCATCCTCGGCGATCATCTTCTGCAGCGTGCCGTCGGCCAGGAACTTGCGCTCGATGAAGTCCAGCCAGGGCGACTGGCCGTATTGCTCCAGATTTTTCAGCGGATTGCCGGCCTGCGCTTCGGTTTGCATGTCCATTTTGGTGGCCCTCTACTTCAGGCGTTAAGCTTGGCTGCGCTTGGCTTGTTTGCGGGCCGCATCGATCACGGCCTCCTTGGTGAAGCCGAACTTGGTGAGCAGCGCCGGCAATGGGGCCGATGCGCCAAAACTGTGCATCCCGATCACGGCCCCGCCCCAGCCGACATAGCGGTCCCAGCCAATGGTCGCTCCCTGCTCCACTGCAACGCGACCATGCACCCCGGTGGGCAGCACGTGTTCGCGGTACGCTTCATCCTGCGCCTCGAACAACTCCCAGGAGGGCATGGACACCACCCGCGCCTTGATCCCCTCGCCGGACAGCGTCTCGTAGGCGAGCATGCAAAGCGAGATCTCGCTGCCGGTGCCAATCAGGATCACCTCGGGCGTGCCGTCACAGTCGGCCAGCACATAGGCGCCTTTGGCCACGCCGGCGGCAGAGGCGTGTTTGCTGCGGTCAATCGTCGGCAGCGCCTGGCGGCTCAGCACCAACGCGGCCGGGCGGTCGTGCAGTTGCATCACCACGCGCCAGGCTTCCGCCACCTCATTGGCGTCGCACGGCCGCAGCACGACCATGCCGGGGACCGAGCGCAAGGCCACGAGCTGCTCGATCGGCTGGTGCGTCGGGCCGTCCTCGCCCACGCCGATGCTGTCATGGGTGAAGATGTAGATCACCGGCAGCTCCATGATGGCAGAGAGCCGGATGGGCGCCTTCATGTAGTCCGAGAAGATCAAAAAGCCGCTGCCATAGGCGCGAATGCCCGAGAGCGCGATGCCGTTGCAGGCCGAGCCCATGGCGTGCTCGCGAATCCCGAAGTGCAAGTTGCGGCCGCCGTAGTTGTCGGGCTCGAAGCTGCCTGCGCCGTCGAAGGTGAGGTTGGACTTGGTGGAGGGCGCCAGGTCCGCCGCCCCGCCCATGAGCCAGGGGACGCGCTTGGCAATCGCATTCAGGACTTTTTGCGACGAGTCGCGGCTGGCCACGCCCTTGGCGTCGGCCGGGAAGCTGGGAATATCAGCGTCCCAGCCGTCTGGCAGTTCGTGGCGGTCGATCATCTCGACCTCGTCGGCAAGCTCCGGATATTTCTCGCGGTAGCGGGCGAACAGCTCCATCCATTCCTTGCGGGCCGCGGCCCCGCGTGCGCCCATCACCTCGGAGAAGCGCTCCTGCACCCCGTCCGGGACCAAGAATTGGGCGTCCTCCGGCCAGCCATAGCTGCGCTTGGCGCCGCGGATTTCCTCGTCGCCCAGCGGCTCGCCATGGGCCTCGCGGGTGCCGGCCTTTTTCGGCGCGCCGAAGCCGATCACGCTATGCACCACGATGACGGTGGGGCGGCCGGTTTCGGCGCGAGCCTCGTCCAGCGCCGCGGCCATCGCCGCCGTGTCGTTGGCGTCGGCGACATGCAGCGCGTGCCAGCCCATGGCGGTCAGCCGGGCGCCGACGTCGTCGCCATAGGCCAGCGAGGTGGCGCCCTCGATAGTGATGTGGTTGCTGTCGTAGATCCAGGTGAGATTGCCCAGTTGGAGGTGCCCGGCGAGCGAGGCGGCCTCGTTGGACACGCCCTCCATCATGCAGCCATCCCCGGCGAGCGCATAGATATGGTAGTCGAACAGGTCAAAACCTGGCCGGTTGAACCGGTTTGCCAGCCAGCGCTGGGCCATCGCCATGCCCACGCTGTTGGCGACACCCTGCGCCAGCGGCCCGGTCGTCGTCTCCACGCCGCCGGTCAGGCGATACTCCGGGTGGCCCGGCGTGACGCTCGAAAGCTGGCGGAACTGCTTGATATCGTCCAGGGTCACGGCATACGGACCCTTGTCGTTGTGCTCCGGCCCGGAAGACACCCGCGCCAGGTGCAGCAACGCGTAGAGCAGCATGGAGGCATGACCGACCGAGAGCACGAAGCGGTCGCGATTGGGCCAATGCGGGTCCGCCGGGTCGTAGCGCAACGCATGCTGCCAGAGCGTGTAGCCGACCGGCGCCATGGACATCGGCGTGCCCGGGTGCCCCGACTTGGCTTTCTGCACGGCATCCATGGCAAGGGTGCGCATGGTGTTGATCGCCAGGAGGTCGATACCGCCGTCGGGCTGCGCGGAGGCGGTGGGTTGGGCGGTGACCGGCTGGTCCATAATCGGCTCCTCTCTTCTAGCGGGCCTGGGCCCTCGTGCATCTGGTCGAACCTGTGCGCCCCGGCTGGCGTGCTGAGCCGGCCCGGTGTCAATCGTCCTAATCTGAGCCAGCAGCGCACAGGCTATGAGTGCCGGAGCGTAGCGCCAACCGACGCGGCTGGCTCGTAAAGCTTTTGTTTTCAGGGCGCATGGAAACCTACTGCTGCTCACGAGTTTGCGAGCAGGCGCCAAAGCCGCCTGCCACCGTTTGGCGAAGCCGGCACGATATCCGATATGCTCGCCACATGCTCGAAACACCCGATCTTGCCACCACCCACCGCCCCGGGCCTGGCCAGCCGCTCGGCCGTTTCGGACTGGCATCCGTGGTCTGCAGCGCCCTGTTGCTGATCGCGATCAGCGCGGGGTCGATCTGGGCAGCGGAACGCAGCGCCTCCGTGCTCGAGACCGCGCAGAAGCTGCGGCAGCAACGTGCCGCAGTGACCAGCATATTCATCGAAATCGAAGGCGGTGAGACCGCCCAGCGCGGGTACCTGCTCACCTCGGACGCCAGCTATCTCGCCCCGTTCCAGCGGGCCACCATCACCATGCCCGTCCTGCTTGATCGCCTGGGGCAGGACCGTGCGGCCGACCCACGCTTCATCCTGCTGCGGCAACTCGTCACTGCCAAGCTTGCCGAACTCGCCCGGACGGTGGAGCTGCAACAGGCTGGCGACAGCGCCGACGCCCTGGCGATTGTGCGCACCAACGTCGGCAACACCAACATGACGAACCTGCGCCGGCTGGTGGCAGAGTTCCAATCCGAACTCGACGCCAGGCTGCTGCACGACGTCCATACCGTGTTTGTGGATGACGAATTGGTGATCGTGATCGATGCGGTTGGCCTATGCACCATTGCCCTGCTGGGCTGGCAGGTCGCCCGGGCCGTGCGCAGCTACCTGGCCAGGCTTGCCCAGGCGCAGTCCACGGCAAGCAGCGCCTATGCGCAGCTCGAACGCAGCAACGAACGGCTGGACGAGATGGTGCGGGTTCGGACGGCCGACCTGGTCGCAGCCAATGATGAAATCCAGCGATTTGCCTACATCGTATCGCATGATCTGCGAGCCCCGCTGGTCAACATCATGGGCTTTACCAGCGAGATGGAGCAGGCAAGCAGCGTGCTCGTTCGCCACGTGACGATGGAGGGCGCCCCCGCCGAACTGGCCCAGGCTGCCACGGAAGACATCCCCGAGGCGCTGCATTTTATCCGCAGCTCGACCAGCAAGATGGACCGTTTGATCAACGCCATCCTCAGACTGTCCCGCGAAGGGCGCCGGGTGCTGGTGCCGGAGCCGCTGGACATGGCCGGATTGTTCAACGGCATTGTCGACACCATGCAGCACCAAGCCGACAGCAAGGACGCCACGATCACAGTGGGTGCGCTGCCCAACATTACGGCGGACCGTTTGGCGTTGGAGCAGGTGTTCGGCAACCTGGTCGATAATGCGCTGAAATACCTACGCCCGGGCGTGCCTGGCCATATCGACATCAGCGGCTGGCGCAGCGTAGACAGCGTGGTCTACCAGGTCACGGATAACGGGCGCGGGATCGCGCCGCGCGACCAGGAACGCGTGTTCGAGCTGTTCCGCCGGGCGGGCGACCAGACGGTGCCGGGTGAAGGCATCGGCCTGGCCCATGTGCGCTCGCTGGTCCGCCGGCTTGGCGGCACAATTGCTTGCAACTCGGCGCTTGACATAGGCACCACTTTCGCGGTCCGGCTGCCCGCGGTGGCTGCCGAAGCAAGGGAGATTGCGGCTTGAACGCCAACCCGGTTACTATCGTGCTCATTGAGGACGACCCTGGACATGCCCGACTTATCGAGAAAAACGTGCGCCGTGCGGGCGTCAGCAACACCATCAATCATTTCAGCGATGGCATGTCGGCGCTGAACCACTTGTTTGACGAAGAGGTTGGCAGGCGCCGGGTTCAGTTGCCGATTTTGGTGCTGCTCGACCTGAACCTGCCGGACATGAGCGGGCTGGACATTCTGATCCGGATCAAGGCGGACCCAATGTTGCGGCGCGTTCCGGTCATCGTGCTGACCACCACCGATGACAAGCTCGAAATCCAGCGCTGCTACGACGTGGGCTGCAATGTCTACATCACCAAGCCGGTCGAGTATGAGAGTTTCGCCAGCGCCATACGGCAACTCGGCCTGTTCCTTGCCGTGATGCAGGTCCCGGAACCGCTCTGAAGCCTGCTGTGCAGCAGTCCGTAACCCCCGTCCGCGTGCTCTACGTTGATGACGATCAGGGCATCTGCCGTTTGGTGAGCCGCCATTTGGAGCGCGAGGGATTCCGCGTGACCGTGGCGCATAACGCTGCAACCGGGCTTTCGCTCGCGCGCAGCGACATCTTCGACGCCATTGCGCTGGACCACTACATGCCGGGGCAGGATGGCCTGGACATGCTGGCGGACCTGCTAAGCCTGCCCGCCGCACCCCCGGTGATCTTTGTCACGGGTGCCGAAGAGCCTCGCATCGCGGTGGCCGCCCTCAAGGAGGGCGCGTTCGATTACGTGGTGAAGGACGTGCAGGGCACATTCATGGAGTTCCTGGCCAATTCAATTCGCCAGTCCCAGGAGCAACTGCGCTTGCGGCGGGAGCGTGAGGCGGCGCTGCAGGAGCTGCAGGCGAGCCGCAACCGGTTGGAGAAGCTGGCCAACCAGCAGGCGCTGATGTTGCGCGAGGTCAATCACCGGATCGCCAACAGCCTGCAACTGATTTCCTCCCTGATCGAGCTGCAGGCGCATCGTGTGGCCGACCCGGCGGCGCGGGACATGCTGCGGCATGCTGCTGACCGGGTCGAGGCAGTGACGCTGGTGCATCGGCGGCTTTACACCAGCAACGACGTCGAAGCCGTCGCGATGGACCAGTATCTGGCCGGGCTCGTGGAGGAACTCGGCCGGCTGTCGAAGACCGATGAGCATACCATCAACATCAAGCTTGAAGCCGAGCCGATCCGTGTGCACACCGACAACGCGGTCTCGCTCGGCCTGATTGTCAATGAGTTGGTCACCAACGCCCTAAAATATGCCTATCCGCAGCGCAACGGCGACATCAGGGTCCGTTTTGGCCGGCCAAATGGAGCCATCCAACTGGTGGTGGAGGATGACGGCGTTGGCAGCGTGCGCGGGGGCACGCCGAAGGGCAGCGGCTTGGGCACGATGATTGTAAACGCCATGGCGCGCAGTGCGAAGGCGACGGTGCTGATCGACCACGACCACCCCGGCACCCGCGTGGTGCTTACCCTGACGGAGTGATGAAGCAGCCGCACAAGGCGTCACTGCAACGCCCGGTCCCAGCTCGTCATCAGGTGCGACAACGTGCGTTGCCAGCTGAATTCCGCCGCGTGCGCCAGCCCGGCCTGCTGCAACGATTGGCTGAGCGCCGGGTCGGTCAGGATGCGCTCCAACCCGGCACGGATGGCAGCCTCGTCCTCGGGGTCCACCTGCAAGGCCGCATCCCCTGCCACTTCGCCCACCGCCGTTGTGCTGGATGCGAGCACGGGTGTTCCGGCCGCCATGGCTTCCAACACGGGCAAGCCGAAGCCCTCATACAGGCTGACATAGCCAAACACCCCGGCGCGGGCGCAAAGCGGCACCAGATCGGCATCGGCGACATGGCCGAGCAGCCGCACGCTGCCATCCCGGACAGCCGCGCGGGCTTCAGGCCGCGATAGCACATCGCCCCAGCCTTTGCCGCCGGCAATCACCAGCGGCGCGCGCGCCCGCAGCGCCGGCGGCAATGCCAGGTGGGCTGCGAGCAGGCGGTCGAAGTTCTTTCGCGGCTCCAGCGTCGAAATGGAGAACACGTAACTGCGGTCCACCAGGTCGAAGCGTCGCAATGCCGCCGCCGCCGCCGCCCCCATCGGCACGAACTCGGCGGCGGGGGCCAGTGGCACCACGTCCACCTGGTCGGCCGGAACGCCCAAGTCCCGCACCACGCTGTCTTTGGTGAACTGGGAGATGGCCACGAACCGGCGCGCCCGGCGCAGCGTGCCCGGCAAGTTGCGGTCGATCCAATGCAGCCGCTCCGCTGGGTGCCAGCTCGGCTGGTGATGCCAGGACAAATCGTTGATCGTCACCACCGTCGGCAGTGCAATCGGGCGCGCGATCATGTTGGGTTCGTGGTAGATCAGCCGGTGGCCGCTCGTGCGCGACAGTTCCCGCAGCCGCCGGTTGAGCCCGCCATGCTTGATCCGCCGCAGCGTTTGCACCCCCGGCACCCGCCCGACGGCCACCTTCCATGGTATCGGTGTGCGCGGCGGCAGCCCCGCCCCGAGCACGTCGCCGTGCAACATGTCGATGCTGCCGACAGGCGACAGGGTTTGTTCCAGCAGCAATGTGAGACTGCCGATGTCGGCGCAGCGGCATGCGGCACGTGCGATTTCGAGCGTCATGCGGCCAACGCCGGAGCGGGTCAGAGCCAGGCTTTCGGCGCCGATCAGGAGGTTGAGTTTTGGCGAAGGATCAAACGGCACGAACTGCTTATGCGGCAAACGGCGACACGATTCGAGACGCTTCGAGATTATTCCCCGACGTGACACTCCGGCGTCACGTGGCCGTCGAAACGTTCCCAATAGACCGTCTGGCCAAACAGCGTGATGCCGATATAGCCGCGCATGCGTAAACGCCCGTCCTCATCGACTCGCAATTGGATGGTGTAGCGCTTGCCATCGTCCGGATTGGTAATGTGGCTGTTCCACACGCCATCCTCGTTCAGCGAACCGCCTTCGATGATGCGCAAGTGGCAGCGTGAACGGCCTTGCACGTTCAGCTCCGCCGTGCCGTCCGGCCGCAAGTGGGTCACGCCGATCACGGTGCCGCACAGCCCGCCGCCGCAAGAGGTGATGTCCACCACCCCATCGTGCTTCGGGGTCCACCAAGCGCCGAACACGGCATCGGGATCCCACGCCCAGGCCGGCACCAGCCCCATGAGGAGCAGCAGCAACGCAAGGCCCAGGCTGCGGATCATCCGCGGGTTTTAAGACCCGGCTTGAGCGCCAGCTTGGGGGTCATGGCAACGCGCGCGAAGGTGGCAACGATGTGCCTGCCGGCCCGCAGCGTGCCCTGCAGCGACCCAGCAACCTTGCTTTCCCCACCAAAGCGACGGCGATACGGCACTGGAACCTCCAGGATGCGCAGACCGCTGCGGGCGGCCTTCATCTGCATTTCGATATTCCAGCCGTAGGTCAGTTCCTGCATCTGCAACGCGTCCAGGCTGACCCGGCGGATCGCTCGGAAGGCACACATGTCGGTGTAGCGAACCCCGTAAAGCGCCCGCATGCCCAATCCAGCCAGCCACCCCGCAGCGACCTGGTGCCAGCTCATTGACCCGGAATCGCGTTTTCCGCGGGTCCGCGAGGCGATGACGAAGTCATGCGTGCCGGCTTGGATCGGACCCACGAGCTGGGCCATCAGGTCGGCCCGGTCGGCGCCGTCGCCATCCAGGAACACGATGATATCACATTGCGGGTCGGCCGCGGCGGCTGCCCGGGCACAGGCCAGCCCATAGCCACGCTGACCCAGCGTCAGCACTTGTGCACCGGCCGCTGCGGCTGCCGCTTGGGTGCCATCCGTGCTGCCGCTATCGGCGACGATGATCTCGCGCGCCAGCTCGCGCGGGATTTCCCCCACCACCGCCGCGATTGCGTCCCGCTCGTTCAGCGTGGGGATCACCACGCAGATGCCAGACATGAAGCTAGGGGAGCACGACGCTAAAGCGACCACCTCAGGCCGCAGTTTTCGCACGGCTTCGGGGGTGTGTCGCTCAGCAGGTGCTTGCGGAAATCCTGATACAGCTCCCCGTTCCAGATCTCGCGCAGGCTCTGCTGGGTGGCGTCGCCGAGGGTGTAGTTGCTGTAGCCGCGCGCCGAGAACGGGGCGATGCAGCAGGGCAGGGCGCGGCCATGGGCGGTAAAATACATCAGCGACCAAGGCCGCCGGCAGGTGGCCCAGGGTGTCTCGCCGTCCGTGTTCTTGAGGCTGGTGCCGGGTTCGGTCGCCCCCGAAGCGTCCAGCATCACGCCCAACTCGGCGCCGACGGCCTGGGCCGCGGCGATGGCCTGCTCTTCCTCAGCCTGGGTCTGCTCGAACAGGCTGTTCTCCGCCCGCGCCATGCCGAACCCGGCGTCGTCGAACACCAGCCGTTGCAGATGCACCTCCGTCACCCCCATGCCCGCTGCCATGCGGACGAACTCGGGAAGCTGCTGCACAGTCTCCTTCAGCCCGGTGAGCCAGATGGAAACCTTGGGGTTGGTGGCCCCGGTGCGGGCCTGGAAGGCGGTGAACTTGCCGACGTCGCGCACGATGCGGTCGAAGAAGTCCTTGCCGCGCACCGCCAGGTAGGTCGCCCGGTCCGCCGCATCCACCGACACGCGCAATTCGTCGAGGCCGGTGGCCACCAGCTCGGGAAACTTCTTCGGGTTCAGCAGCGTGCCATTGGTGTTGAACAGCACGTAGATGCCGCGGTCCTTCAGGTAGCGGATCATGCGCGGCAGCTCTTTGACCAGCATCGGCTCGCCCACGCCATGCAGCACCACGCGGGCGATGCTGGAGAACTGATCGACGATGGAGGTGAACAGCTCCCAACTCATGTCCGCTGGCGGCTCGAGCGTTTCAAACGTCCGCGGACAGGTCTCGCACAGCAGGTTGCAGCGGTTCGTGGTTTCCAAATACAGGCAAACCGGGGGCGCGGCGGTGAGATCGCGGCTTTGCACGGCCTCGAAATAACGGCGCGGGTCCTGCAGCGCTGTTGCCGATAGTTCCGTCGCGGACAAGCCACTGGCCGACATCAATGCGTCTCCTCTCAAGCGGCGCGGGGTGCGCGGATTAACGTGCGGCGCGCCCGAACAAATTGCATCACGTCCAAGGCAGCCAGCACCAGGCAAGGGGCATAGACCAGCCACGGAAAGATGGTGATGCGGTGATAAGGGTCCTCGTAGAGCAATATGCTGCTGGCCGACAAATAGACCACGCTTCGATACGGCGCAAAGCAGGCCAGTAACGCCAGCCACCCGACATACCATGGGTAATGCGGCGAAATTACGATGGTGGTTGCTGTCGCCAGCACCGCACAGGCCCGCCCAACCGCGACGGCGCGTGCCCCCGGGGCCGTGGGCAAGGGTTGGCCAAAGCCGTACCAGGCCGCCAAGCCAAGCAGCAGCCCAGCCGCCAGCGTCAGATAGACCAGGGTCGCCCAGGCCGGCAGCGGACCGAATGAGCTCGCCATGCGCAACAGGGCGAAGCCGGTGCCGGTGTCGATGCCTTCTTCGGAGGCATAGCCGGTGAGAAAGCCCAGGATGTGCCAGCCTCCGCCGATCGCGTAGGCGGCATACATGAGCACAATCAGCACCATGGTGGCCGCCAGCATCCGCCAATCCCAGCGCCGCCAAAACGCCGGGAACACCGCCGCCGGCAGCAGCTTGCACAGGATCGCCAGCCCAAGCAGCGTGCCGGTCAGCCCACGGCGATTGCGCGCGATGGCAACCAAGGCAAGCGCGATGAAGCCGATGCTCGCCGCGTCGATATGCCCGTTGCCGGCGTATTCCCACACTGGCAGCGGGTTCCAGGCATACACCAAAACCTCCGCCGCCGGCCGCCCCGCCAGCCGCAGCAACCAGGCCGCGCAGGCCACCGCCGCCAGCTCGAAGCCCAGCATCACCAGCTTGACCATGGTCAGCGACGACCAAGTGAACCCGATCGCAGCAAAAATCACCTGCGCCATCGGCGGATAGATCGTCGGCGCCTCCTCCGAGCGGTTCACGCTGATGTAGATGTCGTCGTCCCGCAAAAACTGCAGTTGCGGTGCCGCGGGCAGGTACAGGTATGGGTTGATGCCATGCGCCTGCACCCGGCCGTCCCAAACATAGCGAAACAGGTCCGACGACAGGAACGGCGGCGTGGTCAGGGCAATCGCCCGCGTAGCGCCGAACACCAGCAGCACGATCAACAGGGCATGGCGGGGCGCCGGGCCGCTGCGGATCAGCCAGACGGCGGCAAAATACACCGCACAGGCGACCAGCTCGAAGCTGAGGAACACCCAGAGCCGCTGGTCGGACCCGATGGTCGCAATCGAGCCGGACTTGTGGCAGAGCAGTTCGGCCACCACCAGCAACGACAGCAGCAAGCCGGCGGCTGCGAACGCCCAGTTGCGAAAGCGCTGGTTAGTCAGAGCCGAACTCACGCCGCCAACCGGCTCCGCAGTCCAAGCCGCTGCACGCAGGCGAACGTCGCCGGAGCGGCATAGCCGGCACCACCTGCCTGGAACTCCCGCAGCAGCCGGTCCAACGCGGCGCGGTCGTCCACGTCGTACCAAGGCGGCAGTTCGTCCACTTCGAGGCCGAGGGCGGCGGCGGCGGCCCGGGTCTGCGCGGCGACCTGCTCCGTGCTCCAATCGATGTTTGCGAACAACGCGGCATGCGGCCGGGTCATGCCGAGCAGGTAATAGCCGCCGTCCTCAGCCGGCCCGAGCACGGCGCGATCGTGTCCCCCCTGCAGCGCGCGAGCAGCAGCAATCAGGCAGCCGGTCGGCAAGGTCGGGCTATCCGAGTTCAGCACGCACACGGATTCGTGACCTTGCCCAAACAGGGCCTGCGTGGCGTGCCAAAGCGAGCGGCCGAAGCCAGCCACACCACTCGGTGCACCGGCCGTGCCATCAGCCAGCACAAGCTTGGTTCCCGATGCCAGCACGCCGTCAAACAGGTGATCTAGGCCCGCCGGGGAGTAGGCCACGTAGGGCGTGATACCCTCAAGCTCCCGCGCCGCAGCCTGAATATTCTCCGAAATGTCACGCAGGAAGGCGATGCTCATCTGCCGGGCTTCCTCGGGAAGCAACGGCGGCGACAGGCGCGTCTTGGAGTGCCCGGCGCGCGGAGCCTTGGCCATAATCGCTATTGCACAACTCATAGGAGAATCCGGTGACGAAACGGGCCACGGCAGGCTGCCCGCGCTCTACCATGCTGACCGATCATGGCAAGGTTATGGAATGCCGCGTCAGCGTTGACGCGGCAGAGGCGTGCGTTATGTCGTACTCGCTCCGCGGACCAGGGCCTAGGTGGCCGACCGGGCAAAAAGGACAGTTTTTATGGCGGACGCACCAGTCAAGCTCACCGGCGCCGAGCGCCTCAAGGCGGCCAGCCATGGCCTGCGTGGCGACATTGCGCGTGAAATCACCGGCAATCCCCGCGGCGGGATCAGCGAGGCCTCCTACAACCTGTTGAAGTTCCACGGCAGCTACGAGCAGTTCAACCGCGACACCGCCACCGCGCGCAAGCAGGCCGGCCACGACAAGGAGTGGCAGTTCATGGTGCGGGTGAAGGCGCCCGGCGGCTTCATGACCGGCGAGCAGTACCGTTCGCTCGATGCCATCACCGAACGCTACGCCAACCACACGCTGAAGATCACCTCGCGCCAGGGCATCCAGTTTCACGGCACCGTCATCGGAGACCTGAAACCCGAGATCGCCGCCATCAACCATGCGTTGATGACCACCTATGCCGCCTGCGGCGACGTGTCGCGCAACGTGATGACCACCCCAGCGCCGCGGCGGGACGCAATCCATCGCCGCCTGCTTGAAGACGCGCAAATGCTGTCCGCGCGATTGGTGCCGGCCAGCCGGTCCTACTACGAGATCTTCCTCGACGAGCCGGCCGACGAGATGGCGCCGCCGCCGGAAGAGCCGGTGTATGGCCCAACCTACCTGCCGCGAAAATTCAAGATCGGCCTGGTGCACAGCGCCGACAACACGGTGGACGTGCTGGCCAACGACCTCGGCTTTGTCGCCGTATTCGAGGCGGACGAGCTGCTCGGCTACCAGTTCTATGTCGGCGGCGGCCAGGGCATGACCCACAACAAGCCGCGCACCTTCCCGCGCATCGCCACCGCCGCCGGGTTCGTGGGCCCGCATCAGCTCTGGCAAACCTCCATGGCCGTGATTGCCCTGCAGCGCGACCACGGCGACCGCACCGACCGCCGCCGCGCCCGGCTGAAATACGTGGTGGAAGACCGGGGCCTCGCCTGGGTGCAGGATCAGCTCCGTACCGCCTACGGCCTGGAGATGGAGGCGCCGCGCGAGCTGCCGCCGTTGCAGGTGCCCGAGTTGCTCGGCTGGCACGAGCAGGGCGACGGCGCCTGGTGGCTTGGCGTCCCGATCCCGTCCGGCCGCATTGAGGGCGCGCTTCGGGTGGCGCTGCATGAGGCGATCGAGCGGTTTGGCCTCGACCCGGTGTTCACCCCGCAGCAGGACGTTTTGCTCTCCAACGTGGCCGCATCCGACCGGATGGAGCTTGAGGCGCTGTTGCGCCGCCACGGCGTGACCTTTGCCGAGCAGATGACCCCGCTGTCGCGTTGGGCGCTGGCTTGCACGGCGCTGCCGTTCTGCGGCCTGGCGCTGACCGAGGCGGAGCGCGTGCGCGACCCGGTGGTTGCCGACGTGGAAGCGGCGCTGGCCCGCCACGGCATGGCCGGCGAGCGCATCAGCCTGCGCATGACCGGTTGCCCAAACGGCTGCGTTCGGCCCTATAGCGGTGACATCGGCCTGGTTGGCCGCGTGCCGGGCGAGTATGCCATCTTCGTTGGCGGCGATTTCGAGGGCACCCGGCTGTCGTTCAAGCTACGGGAACGGGTCAAGCTGAACGAGATCGGCGCGACACTTGAGCCCTTATTCGCGCATTGGGCGGCGCATCGCGAGGGAGGCGAGGGATTCGGCGATTTCTGCACCCGGACGGGGCTGCCAGCGTTGCTGGAGCTGCTGCCCCAGGCCCAGCAGATGGCAGCAGCCGAGTAGGCGCGCACCGCCTGCCATGCTGGCATGACGGCGCCACGCCGGGCGGCCGCATGGTGGCTGAAGAGGTCGCGGTGGCGCTCACCTATAATCGCACCACCCATGCCGTGATGATGGCCACGCCAGCCGATCTGGAAGATTTTGCGCATGGCTTCAGCTTGGCCGAGCGCATCATCGACGCGGCGGGCTATGTGGCGGAACTGGACGTCGTCGCCGCGCCGCGCGGCCTTGAGCTACGCATGTGGAGCGCCCCACAACGCATGGCCGCCTTGGCGCGGCGCCGCCGCTACATCACCGGCCCCACCGGCTGCGGGCTGTGCGGCATGGACAGCTTGGCCGACGCGATGCGTGCACCCCCCGCCGTGCAGCCCTGTCTGCGCCGCTGGAGCGCGGCCGAGATTGCCGCCGCCGCCGCCAGCCTTGCCGCGGAGCAGCACCTGAACCACGCCACCCGCGCGGTTCATGCCGCCGGGTTCTGGCGCGACGGTCTGGTGGCGATCCGCGAGGACGTTGGCCGCCACAACGCGCTGGACAAGCTGGCCGGCGCTTTGCTCCGCAGCGGTGAGGACCCGGCGAGCGGCATCTTGGTCATGACCAGCCGGGTTTCGGTCGAGCTGGTGCAAAAGGCCGCCGTGTTTGGCATTGGAACCATGGTGGCGGTCTCCGCGCCCACCACCCTGGCCATCCGCACCGCTGACGCCGCCGGGATCACCCTGGCCGCCATCGCTCGCGCCGACGGCTTCGAAGTGTTTACCCACGCCGACCGCCTGACGGCCTGAAGCTCACAGCCGCGGTCTGATCGTGTCGATCAGCCACTCGACGAAGACCCTCACCCGCGGGGAAAGCTGCCGGTTGCTTGGATACAGAATGGAAAGCGGCGTTGGCGGAGGGAGGAAGTCGGCCAGCACCTCTACTAAGGCACCCGAGGCGAGGTCGTCTTTGAAGCGGTAGCGTGGCGCTTGAACGAGCCCCAGCCCAAGCCGTGCAGCAGCGACGCTGGTATCGCCACCACCCACCAGCACGCGGGCTGGAAGCGTCACCGGGACCGTCCTGCCGTCAACCGTGAACTCCAGCGCCAACGGCCGATCCGTTCTCGAGGAAACGAAGCCGATCATCGTATGCCCAGCCAATTGACCGGGTGAGACGGGATAGCCGTTTCTGTCCAGGTACTCCGGGCTTGCGCAGGTGATCTCTGGCATGACGCCCAGCCGCCGCACCACCATGCCGCTGTCGGCAAGCGGGCCGGCGCGCACCACGCAATCGACACCTTCCCGCACCAGGTCGACGAAACGCTCGCCCTCGCCGAGATGGACGGTGAGCGCCGGGTGCCGTGCCAGGAAAGCGGGGAGGGCCGGGAGCAGTATGGTGCGCGCCAAGTGGCCCACCACGTCAGCCCGCAGCAGCCCCGCGACGCCCCCGCTGGCGCCTCGGTCCGCGTCCTCGATGTCGGCGAGTATGCCCACGCATCGGCGGTAATAGGCGCAGCCCTCGACCGTTGGCTGGACGTGCCGGGTGGAACGTTGCAACAGACGGGTGCCGAGCCGCAGTTCCAGCGCCTTGATGGTAGCGGTGGCAACAGAGCGCGACACGCCGAGGTCGGCCGCTGCGGCGCTAAAGCTGCTCCGGTCGACGACGCGGACGAACAACTCGAGGCTGGTGATACGGTCCATTGTGATTGTTCCATCTAGCAAAACAATGCTGACGGCAAACGCGATCTTATCGGTGGGCTGGCCAGGTCCAGCTTTGGACTGTCACATCACTGGAGGTCCCATGCCCGCACAATCTCGCGTTGCGCTCGTCACCGGAGGCAGCCGCGGTCTCGGCCGCTCCACGGTAGAGGCGCTCGCCCGCCACGGCGTTGACTCGATATTCACCTACAACAGCAATCGCGCCGCCGCTGAAGAGGTCCTCGCGGCCGCCGAGCGGGCAGGCGCGCGTGCTGTGGCGCTTCGGCTTGACACTGGCGACAGCGCTGCCTTTCGCGGCTTTACGGCTGAGGTCCGTGAGGTTCTGCGCGATTGGGGCGTCGACCGGTTGGATGTCCTGGTCAACAACGCCGGCACGTCGCACCAGGGACTGATCACGGCGGTGACGGAGGATGACTTCGACGCGCTCTACCGCGTCCACCTCAAAGGCGTGTTCTTCCTCACTCAGGCGCTGCTACCGCTGATTGCCGACGGCGGCCGGATCGTGAACATCTCGTCGGGCCTGACCCGGTTTGCCTATCCGGGCAGCGCCGCCTACGCCTCGATGAAAGGAGCCATCGAGGTGCTGACCAGGTATTTGGCCAAGGAGCTTGGCGACCGGCGCATCGCAGTCAACACCGTCGCACCCGGCGCCATCCAGACCGACTTCAACGGCGGCATGGTGCGCGACAATCCGGCGGCGAACCAGCGTGTTGCCGGAGCGACCGCGCTTGGCCGGCCAGGCCTGCCCGACGACATCGGCCCGATGATTGCCTCGCTGCTATCGGAGGACAATCGTTGGGTGAATGCCCAGCGGATCGAAGTCTCTGGCGGCATGATGATTTAAGCGCCTCACAGCCCTCCCAAACCCGCTGGGAGAGGGCCGGGGTGAGGGGTCTGGCCACCACCCGCGTCAAAACGCCAGCAAGTTATCGCGGAAATGCGCATGCTCATAGCCGCTGCGCATCAACCCGCGGGCTTGCAGCGCCGGCACGAGCCCATCCGCCACCTCCGCCACGGCCCGCCGGCTGACATTGGGCAACGAGAACAGGAAACCATCACCGCCGACATGGGCCATCACCTCGGCCATCTGCCCCGCCACGGCATCCGGCGTGCCGATCAGTTCCACCGACTGCACCGTGCTCTCGAAGTCGCTCATCGTCTCTCGCAGCGTGCGGTTGCCGGCCCGGCGCTTGAACTCGTCCAGGCTCTGCTGGTGGCCATTGGTGGTGAGCTCGCCGATCGGCGTGTCCAGGTCGAGGGCGGCAAAGTCGATGTTGGTGATCTTGGAGAAGAACGCCAGCCGCGTGTCCAGCCGCCGCACTGCCCACGCCGCCCGGCGGTCGCGGGCGGCCTGCGCGTCCGCCACCGTCTCGCCAAGGATGGGCGACACCATGAACAGCAGTTTGCAATCATCCGGGTTGCGCCCCTGTTCGGCCGCAAGCCGCCGCACGTCCTGCCGGTAGGCGCGCATCGCCTCGGGGCCGCGCACCGAGGCGACCACCGTGTCGGCATGGCGGGCGGCAAAGCGGCGGCCGCGTGGGGAGCCACCGGCCTGCGCGATCACCGGGCGGCCTTGCACGCAAGGACCCGAGTTCAGCGGCCCGCGCGATTGATAGTGGCGCCCCTGGAAATCGATGCTGTGCACCTTGGCCGGGTCGGCGAACAGGCCGCCCGCCACATCGTTCACAATCGCACCCGGCTCCCAGGAGCCCCAAAGCTGGGACGCGACCTCGATATATTCGTCGGCCATGTCGTAGCGGGTGTCGTGCTCCGGCAGCCCGTCCATGCCAAAGTTGCGGGCCGCAAAGTCCGACGAGCCAGTGACCATGTTCCAGCCGATCCGCCCGTTGGAGACCTGGTCCAGCGAGGCAATCAGCCGTGCCAGCAGGTAAGGCGGATAGGCGAACGTGGCGAAGGTTGGGACGATGCCGATCCGCTGCGTCGCCTGGGTGAGGATGCTGGCCACGACCGAAGGGTCCTGCCGCGGCACGGCCAGCGCGTTGCGCAGGTAGATGTCGCGCGAACCGCCGTAACTCTCGCCGATATAGGAGGAGTCTTCGATCAGGATGTAGTCGAAGCAGGCGCGTTCCAGCGCCCGTGCCATGTCGATCACCAAGTCCGGCGTCATCCAGTCGCGCCCGATGGCGCCCGTCCAGGGTTCGCCCCAGGCCTGGGCGTTCGACCCCTGATAGAACCAGCCGAGATGGAATGGAGTGGGCATGCCGGCAACTCCTGAGCGACGGCCCGCTGGGGCTGCCGAACTCAGGCAATTGCCATACCACTGAGCCCAGGCTTGCCGGCTGAGGGACTCGAACCCCCGACCTTCGGTTTACAAAACCGCTGCACTACCGCTGTGCTAAGCCGGCCGTTGGCCTGCCTGGGCAAACCCTGAGCCTTTTTAACGGCCGTCCGCACTGACCGCAAACGTTTGACGCGAGCCCTGCGCAAGTCTTGCAATCTAGCCATCTGTCCAGGTTTTCACTCGTGCGAAAGGGCAACGTTCGCCGGCATCGCTAGGTTAGGCCCGTTCAACGAGGGCATCCGCCCAAGTGCGATAGGAGACTATGATGCAGCTTACAAAGCCGTTGCTGCGCCGCCGGGCTCGTCACGGGCTCGCGGTCTTGCTGTTGGCCGGCACCGCATTGGGCGGCTATGCGGCCGGCGACATTGGCTATGCGCAATCCGCGCCCGCCACCACGTCGGCCACGCAGCAGCCTTCCGGCGCCATCCAGCCGACCGCAACACCTCACCTCATCCCGGATTTCTCCGACCTGGTCACGCAAGTTCGCCCGGCAGTGGTCTCGATCACGACCAAGCTGAAGCCGCAACAGGAGTCTGCGGACGACCAGCCGATGATGCCCGGCTTGAACCACCCTGGGCATGGCCGTGGCGAAGCCGTCGAGGCGCGTGGCTCGGGCTTCATCATCAATGCCAATGGCACCATCGTGACCAACAACCACGTGATCAAGGATGCCCGCTCGGTCAGCGTCACGCTGGATGACGGCACGGTCCTGCCGGCCAAGATCGTGGGCCATGATCCGGGCACGGACTTGGCGGTCCTGCATGTGGACGCCGGGCACAACTTGCCGTTCATCCAGTTGGGCAACTCCAACGACGTGAAGCCTGGGCAGTGGGTGGTGGCCATGGGCAACCCGTTCGGCCTTGGCGGCAGCGTGACGGCGGGCATCGTGTCGGCCAGCGGGCGCGACATCGGCTCCGGCCCTTACGACTCGTTCATCCAGGTGGATGCCCCGATCAACCAGGGCAACTCGGGCGGGCCGCTGTTCACCCAGGACGGCAAGGTGGTCGGCGTGAACACTGCCATCCTCTCCCCGAGCGGCGGCAGCGTGGGCATCGGCTTCGCCATCCCATCCGACACGGTGCGGACGATTGTCGCCGAACTCGAGAAAGACGGCCATGTCACGCGCGGCTACCTCGGCGTGCAGGCGCAGGCGATCGAGAGCGCAATGCGCGCGGCCTTGCATCTGCCGGACCGCGGCGGCGCGCTGGTGGCAAGCGTGGAGCCGGACAGCCCGGCTGCCAAGGCTGGCTTGCAACCGGGGGACGTGATCGAGCAGGTCAACGGCAAGAAAGTCGGCGACCCGCGTGAACTCGCGGTCAATGTCGCGGCAGTGGCCCCGGGCGAACAGGCCAAGCTCACGGTGTTCCGCGGTGGCGACACCAAGGACCTGCAAGCCACCGTGGCATCGCTGCCGACAGCGGGTCAAAGCGCGGCGGCGCCGGACCAGCAGCAAGGTATCGGCCTGGCTTTGGCATCGCTCACGCCAGATGCGCGGTCTGAACTGAACCTTTCAGAGCAGACCCGCGGCGCAGTCATCGCGCAGGTGCGGCCCGGTTCGCCGGCGGAGCAGGCAGGTCTGCAGCAGCGCGATGTGATCGTGGGCGTCGGTGAAAAGTCGGTGTCTTCGCCATCCGAGGCGGTCTCGGCAATTCGGGCGGCGACCCAGAGCGGCAAGGTGGCCGCATTGCGGATCGTTCGCGATGGCACGGCGGCGTTCGTGGCGGTGTCTCCCAAGTCGGCGGCCGCTGATCAGGGCTGACTGCCAGGCGGCTGGGCGGCAACTGTCCGGTGGGGTTGGGAGTGCTGCTCCCACCGGACAGCGTCCCGCCCCGTTACGCGGCGGACAGGGCGTGCTGACGGGTCTCTGGCGCGTCCAGCAAAGGGGTGATCGACCCGGCGAACGGCGTCTCAGAGGACGGATCGCGCATCATGTAGCCCCGGCCCCAGACCGTGCCGATGAGGTTGCCGACCCCGGCGATCGAAAGCTTCTTGCGCAGCTTGCAGATGAACACGTCGATGATTTTCATCTCTGGTTCATCCATCCCGCCGTAAAGATGGTTCAGGAACGCCTCCTTGGTGAGCACCATGCCCTTGCGCAGCACGAGCAGCTCGAGAATGGAGTATTCCTTGCCCGTGAGATGCACCGGCACGCCTGACACCAGCACTTCGCGGCTGTCGAGGTTGAGCTGCAGACTGCCGACCCGCAGGGTGGGCTGGCTGTAGCCCTTGCTGCGGCGCACCACGGCTTGCATGCGCGCCACCAACTCGGCCTTGTCGAACGGCTTGGAGATGAAGTCATCGGCGCCCATGCCGAACCCCTTCACTTTGGCCGCAGGGCGGGACAGGCCGGACAGGATCAGCACTGGCGTTTCGAGCCGGGCAGCGCGCATCCGGCGCACCACCTCATAGCCCTCCATGTCGGGCAGCATCAGGTCGAGGATGACGACGTCGTAGTCGTAATGACGCACCAGTTCGAGCGCTTCTTCGCCCGTATCGGTTGTGTCGACGATCAGGCCGCCGGACTTGAGCATGAGGGCGATGCCGCGGGCGGCGATCAGATCATCTTCGACGAGAAGAACACGCATCGGTTGCACTCCTTGGTTACCAACGTATTCATTGATACCACCCATGCGTGTGTATGGCTACGGAATATTCATCTTTAGCGTGTAAAATCTTCGAGTAGGTTGCAACCATCCGCGATGCGCGTCTCTCTTGTATTTACCAGTATAATCTTTGATAGAAAGTCTCACAATTGCGTCAAGCTGACCCTTTTGCCCGTCTCGCTCAAGCCGAGGCTGCGCTCGCGCAGGTTAACGCGGCGGAAGTGGTCGGGCGGGTGGTCAACATCTCGGGCCTATCGGTGGAAGTCGGAGGGTTGGCGCCGTTGTTGAGTGTTGGAGACCGCATGACCATTGCCACGCGCCAGGGGGTCAGCGTGCCAGCCGAAGTCGTCGGTTTTACCGGTCAGTCCGCGCGCGCCATGGCGTTTGCCGCCCTGGAGGGCATTGGGCCTGGCAGCCCCGCCCGCATGCCGCTGCGCATCGGCGATCGCCGGGGTGGCAACCGGGCCACCCTGTCGCCGTGCAACGCGTGGCTCGGGCGGGTGATCGACCCGATGGGAACTCCGCTCGACGGGCTTGGCGCCCTGCCACGAGGCGAGCTGGCGCGATCGGTTCGGGTCGGACCGCCCGATGCCGCTCGGCGGGCCCGGTTGGGCGAACGGCTCGATCTTGGTGTCACCGCGCTCAATGCCTTCACCACTTGCCGCGCCGGCCAGCGCCTGGGGCTGTTTGCTGGCTCGGGCGTGGGCAAATCCACCCTGCTCTCCATGCTGGCCCGTTTCACCGCCTGTGATGTGGCAGTGCTGGCCCTGGTCGGCGAGCGCGGCCGCGAGGTGCGCGAGTTTCTGGAGGACGATCTCGGCCCCGAAGGTTTGGCGCGTTCGGTGGTGGTGACCGCCACATCCGACACCACCCCGTTGATGCGGCGAGAGGCAGCCTATGCCGCCATGACGGTGGCGGAGCATTTCCGTGACCAGGGGAAGTCTGTGCTGCTGCTCATGGATAGCGTGACGCGGTTTTGTCTGGCGTTACGCGAAATCGGACTGTCCGCGGGGGAGCCGCCCGCCACCCGCGGCTACCCGCCGAGCGTGTTCGCCGAGCTGCCGCGTCTGCTCGAACGCGCCGGGCCAGGACTGGAGCGCGAGGGCGGCGCCGGTCACATCACCGCTTTCTTCACCGTTTTGGTGGAAGGCGACGACCATAACGAACCCGTCGCAGACGCCGTGCGCGGCATTCTGGACGGGCATGTCGTCATGGATCGGCGGATTGGGGAGGCGGGGCGGTATCCGGCGATCGACGTGCTGCGAAGCCTGTCCCGCACGGTCCCGGGTTGCCTGCAACCGTCGGAGCGCGATCTGGTGCGTAAGGCTCGCGCGCTGCTGGCAACCTACGCCGAGATGGCGGACCTGGTGCGGCTTGGCGCCTATAAACAGGGCGCGGACCCAGCGATTGACGCGGCTGTGGCGCTTGCGCCGCAAATCGAGCGCGCCATCAACCAGGACCGAAACGAAGCCAATACTTTATCCGGCAGCTTTGCCACGCTTGCTCAGGCCATGGAGATGCCACGCAATGTCTGACGCACTACACACCATAATGCGCATCCGTAAACTTGCCGTGGACGAGGCCAGGCGTGCCTTGGCCGAGGCGTTGAAAACCGAAGACGAAGCTCGCCGGGTCGCGAACGCGGCCGAGGCGCAAATAGGCATAGAGGGCCAGATTGCCGCCGACCTGGAGGCTGGCGATGGCGCCGTCGAAGCGTTCGCCGCCTGGTTGCCGACGGGCCGTGCCATCGCCATGCGGACCCGATCGGCGCATGAACATACTTTGCTCGAGGTCGCGCGGGCGCGGGCTGGGCTGACGGCAACGCGAGCAGCGGCCGAGGCCGCACAAAGCGTTCAGGAGCAGCGTGAGGCAGAGCGCATGCTGGAGGCAGCGCGGCGCGGACAAGCCGTCATGGACGAGATTGCGTCCCAGCAGGCCGCTCGGACCAAGCAGGCCTGATCACGCTTGCGGCTGGCGAAGCCTCAGCACGGGACGGCTCAATCCAGCGCGCTGCGTGCGTCGGTCGACATACGCCCACCAGACGAATTGCGGCGGCAGCACAGCCATCACCCAGACCGGCTTCCACACCGGAGCCGCCAGTAGGAACCCCAAACAGCAAAGCCCACCCCAGGCTGCAAACCCCCAATGGATCAAGGTCACGATGACGGCGGGCACGCCGCTGCGATGCGCCAGTTGGTAGAGGTGGCCTCGGTGAGCCTGAGTGAGCCGCTCGCCCGCCAACGCCCGGCGCACGAGAGTCAATGCGACATCAAACAGGATGCCCGCGAGCAGCATGGGCACAAGCGCCACTGAAAGTTCCACCGCCTCGAACCGCCCGGCGGTGATCGCCAGCACCGCAAGCAGGAACCCGCAAAACTGGCTCCCGACATCGCCCATGAAAATGCGGGCGTTGGGAAAGTTGAAAGGCAGGAAGCCCAGAATGCCTGCGAGCAGAATGAGCGAGGCGAAATAGACGAACGAAGCCCCAAGCCAGGCGCCGACCACGGCCAGAGCCAGGCAGGCAATGGCGGTGACACCCGCCGCCAGGCCGTTCAGCCCGTCCATGAAGTTCATCGCGTTGGTGGCGGCGACGATCCAGATCACCGTGGCAACCGGGCCGAACCAGCCGAGCGGAACGGTGCCGAGCCCGGGCAGGCGTAGGAACGGCAAGCTCAACCCGCCCAGCACCGCCACCAGGGCGGCGGCCACTTGCGCCAACAGCTTTACCGCAGCAGGCCAATAATGCAGGTCGTCCAGGAAGGCGACGACGGCAATCCCGACCGCAGCCAAAATCACGGCGCGGAAGTAGGGGTCGGCGATCCGGCTGAACTCGGCATAGCGATAAAGCACCAACACGCCCGTCAGGAACGCCAGCACGATGCCTACCCCGCCGCCCTTGGGCGTGGGCCTGCTATGGCTGCTCCGCTCACCCGGGATGTCGATGCTACCGAGCCAGGTCATTGCCCACACCGCAGCGGCGGAGAGCATGGCCAGGCAGCCGCAGAACACGACGTGGGTGGCAAGGGCGTAGGCGGTCAACGACACCTCCGGATGGGGGGACTGACCCGCTGGGCCGCGTGCGCTATAGGGGTGCTGGCATGGCCTCGCAACGCTCCGTCAACCGTATCCTGATGAACGTGGCGCTCGATGGCGGGCTGGCTGCGGTCGCCTCCGTCGTAGCCCGCTGGGTGGCGGACCCGCATGGCGGCTTCCTGCACCCGCTTTGGTTTATTGCCGGCGGCGTCATCACGCTGTTCCTGGGCGGTCTGCCGTTCCGCCTATCGCAGCAATATTGGCGGTTCTCCGGCATCGAGGACTTGGTCGGCGTGGCGGGCGGCAGCGTGCTCTGCGCCGCTTTGTTCGCCCTGCTATGGACGGTCACCGGCTACCCGTTGCCCACCACCACCTTCCCCGTGGTGCATGCGCTCACCTTGTTCGCCTTCCTGGGCGCGCCGCGGGTGTTCTACCGCCTGTCCAAGGTGCGCCCGCGTACCTCCGACCCGGCGATCCAGACCGTGCTCCTGGTCGGCGCCGGTGATGGCGCGGACAGTTTTTTGCGCGCCCTGGCAGGAGACCGGCGGCTGCGCGTTGTGGGCCTCCTGTCCCTCGGCCAGCATCAAACCGGCCGCCGCATGCAGGGGCTACCTATACTGGGCGGCGTGTCGGACCTGCGGCGGGTGCTGGCCCGCCTGTCTGAGCGTGGCCGCTTGCCCGATGCGTTGGTGTTGACAGAGCCGCGGCTCGCCGGGTCGCGTTTGGCCTTTCTGCTTGAGGAGGCGCAGCGGCAAGGCATTCCCGTCCGCCAAGCGCCGCGCCCGACCGAACTCCGCGAGGCGGGCGCCATCGAGCTGAAGCCGGTCGCGCTGGAGGACTTGCTGAACCGCCCGCAGGTGCGGCTCGACCGCGATGCGATGGCCCGCCTGGTGCACGGCCGCCGCGTGCTGGTGACGGGCGCAGGGGGGACGATCGGGTCCGAGCTGGCGCGCCAGATCGCAGCGCTTGGGCCGGCTGAACTAACCCTGCTGGACAACGGCGAATATGCGCTGTGGCAGATCGACCTCGAACTCAGCGAGCTTTCGCCCGGCGTGCCGCGTGCCCCGGTGATTGCCGATGTCCGGGACGAGAAGCGAATTCGGGCCGCCTTTGCTGCCGCCCGCCCCGAATTGGTGTTCCACGCGGCCGCGCTCAAGCATGTGCCGATGGTGGAGGCGAACCCGCTCGAGGGATTGCTGACCAACGCGGTTGGCACCCAGGTCGTGGTGGATGCGGCCGCGGCGGCAGGGGCTGCGGCGGCGGTGCTGATTTCCACCGACAAGGCGGTCAACCCGAGCAGCCTGATGGGCGCCAGCAAGCGGTTGGCCGAGATGTATTGCCAGGCGCTGGACGACCACGCGCGCGATGCCGGCGGCATGCGCTGCGTCACCGTGCGGTTTGGCAACGTGCTGGGCTCGACCGGCAGCGTGGTGCCGCTGTTCCGCCGCCAACTGGCCCATGGCGGCCCGCTGACCGTCACGCATCCGGAAATGCAGCGCTATTTCATGACCGTGCGGGAGGCCGTGGCGCTGGTGCTGCAAGCAACCGTCGCCGGCGTCGAGGAGAACGCGGTGCCCGACGGCGGCATTTTCGTGCTGGACATGGGCAAGCCGGTCAAGATCGTGGACTTGGCGTGGCAGATCATCCGCCTGGCGGGATTACGGCCGGAGGTCGACGTAAAGGTCGAGTTTACCGGGCTGCGGCCGGGTGAAAAGCTGTTCGAGGAGCTGTTCCACGGCAAGGAGCCGCCGGTGCCGACCGGCCACCCCGGCCTGCTGATGGCCACCCCCCGTGCTGCCGAATTGGCGGCCGTCCGCCACGCCATTGGCGAGGTCGCGCAGGCTTGCCGGGCCGGCGACGCGGCGATGGCCCGTGGGGTGCTGCGGCGGATGGTGCCCGAGTTCGACCCGATTCCCAGCACCGCGCCCGCAATGGCAGCAAGGAGCCCGGTTTGATCCCGTTTCTCGACCTCAAAGCTCAGCAGGCTCGCATCGCCCCCGAATTGCGGCGGCGGCTGGAGGCGGTGCTGGAGCACTGCCAATTCGTCCTCGGCCCGGAAGTGGGCGAGCTGGAAGCGCGCTTGGCGACCTTTTGCGGCGCCGGGCACTGCGTGTCGGTCAGCTCCGGCACGGATGCGCTGCAGATTGCCATGATGGCCGAGGGCATCGGCCCTGGCGACGCCGTGTTCCTGCCCGCCTTCACCTACACCGCCACTGCCGAGGTGCCGCTGGTGCTGGGCGCCACCCCCGTGTTCGTCGACGTCGACCCGGCCACGTTCCAGATCGACCCGGCCCATCTCAGGCAACGGATCCGCACCGTGCGGGCGGCTGGCAGGTTGCGGCCGCGCGCCCTGGTTGGGGTGGACCTGTTCGGTCAGCCAGCGCCCTGGCCCGAACTGCGCGCGGTGGCGGAGGCAGAGGGCTTGTTCACCCTGGACGACTGCGCGCAGAGCTTCGGCGCCAGCCTGCATGGCCGCAAGTTGGGCCGCGAGGCCGATGTGACGGCGGTCAGCTTCTTCCCGTCCAAGCCGCTGGGTGGCTATGGCGATGGCGGCGCGCTGCTGACCGACTCGGCGGAGCGGGCCGCGCTCTACCGCTCGCTGCGCAGCCATGGCGAGGGCACGACGCGCTACGAGGTGTTGCGCACGGGCATGAACGGCCGGCTGGACACGCTGCAAGCCGCCGTGCTGCTCGCCAAGCTGGACGTGTTTGACGCAGAGCTTGGCGCCCGTGACAGCATTGCGCAGATCTACGACCGCGGCCTTGGCAATCACCTCACTGTGCCGGCGCGCGTGCCCGACTCTGCCAGCGCGTGGGCGATCTATGCCGTGCTGCTGCCGGATGGCGCCACCAGGGACCGGTTGCAGGCGGGCTTGCGCAGCGAGGGCGTGCCGACGGCGGTGTATTACCCGCGCGCGCTGCATCATCAGCCCGCCTATACCGGGAGCCACGACGGCGTGCCGCTTCCGGTTTCGGAGGACCTGGCGACGCGGATTATGGCGCTGCCGATCCACCCCGACCTGCGCCACGAGGACGCCGAGCTGGTGTGCCGGATCGCGGCGAAGGTGCGGAACGGCGGCTGACTTTAAGGCGAGTATTCAAGCGGGTCTGCTCGCGACCAAACCCGGCGACAATCCGTCTGGACTCCAGGGCACGACTGAGACATGGCTGAGCTTTGCTGGCCCGCTCCGCTCGCTTGTTACGGCAGGGCCCGCAACCATCGCCGCACGGTGGCCGTCGCCGTCCACCAGCCGATGGCGGCCGTCAGCGCCGGCAGCATCGGCAAAGCGGCCCAGAGCGAAGCCGGAAGCTGGTCTGGCCAAGCAGGCGGGGCTGCAGCCGTGAAGGGTGCGGCCAGATTGGCCAATCCCAGCAGGACCGGCACGGCGAGCATCACTCCGATGCAAGCTCCAACGGTGGCAAGCAAGGTTGCGCGGCTGGCGAAGCGCGTGGCGATGAAGCCGTCGGTCGCACCCAGCCCGTGCACGATCTCGATTGCGTCCCGGCGTGCCGCAAGCCCCGCTCGGGTGGCCATGGCAATCACGGCCGCGCCCACGCAAGCCACCAGAACCAGGACGGCCGCGGCGCAGGCCTGCAAGCTGCGGGCAAGCAGCGTCAGCCGGTCGAGCCAGACACCGTGTCCCTCCATGAAGGTGCCTGGTGCCGCGGTGGCGAGCCGCGCCTGCAGGTCTGGGTCCGGCCCGGCCTCGCCCGGCGCGAGCCGCACCTCGATCACGCCGGGCAGGGGCAGCGCGGTGGCCTCGCCCGCCGTGCCCAGCCAGGGGCCAAGCAGATTGGCCAACTGGGCGGTGGTCAGCGCCTGAACGTCGGTGATGCCTGGCGATCCACGCAGCAGCGCCGTGACGCGCTCGATCCGCGAGCCCTCTGCCGCCGGTTCGCGAGGGTTGGGCACTTGCACCGTGAACATGGCGGCGGCACCGCCCTGCCAATGGCGCGCAAGCCCGGCAGCCGCCAGCACTCCCCCCAGGGTGAGCGCGGCCAGGAAGGTCATCGCAGCGACCAGCAACGGCAACAGCCGGTCGGACACCGCGCGGCGTAGCCCCAGATCGTCGAAACGGCTGCGGTGCCATATCCGCCCGGGCCTGCGCTCAGGCATCGGTGCTCAAGCGCCCCTCATTCAACCGGAGCGAACGGGCAGGGTGGCGCTGAACCAGGCTTTCGTTGTGGGTGGCGACGATCACGGTGGCGCCGAGGCGGTTCATCTCCATGAACAACTGCATCAAGCGCTTGGCTTGCACGTCGTCCAGGTTGCCGGTGGGCTCGTCGGCCAGCAGCAGGTGAGGGCGGGCGATCACCGCGCGGGCAATGGCGACGCGCTGTTGCTCGCCGCCTGAGAGTTCACCAGGGCGGGCGCCAGCCCGGCGGCCCAGGCCCACCCAGTGCAGCATTTCCGCCACATCTTCACGGATGTGGTGCTCGGGCTTGCCGGCAAGGCGGAGCGGCAGCGCCACGTTGGCGGCAGCGGAGAGATGCGGCATGAGCCGGTAATCCTGGAACACCACGCCGATTTGGCGGCGCAAGGCGGGCAGCCGCTCGCGCGGAGTGGCGGCGATGTCGTGCCCCAGCACCTCGACCAAGCCGGCGGTGGCCCGGCTCGCCAGGTAGAGCAAGCGGAGCAAGCTCGATTTGCCGGCGCCAGACGGGCCGAGCAGCCAGCGAAACCCGCCTTCGGCCACGCCGAAGGTGATGTCGCGCAGCACCGGGTCGGTTTTGCCATAACGAAGCACGACGCCTTCCAGCCGGACCAATTGCTGCCCTCCGAATCGGAACGCACCATTAACGCCGTATTATGATTGGCATTGCATGATGGCAGTTGAAACAAATACCCCGTGGTCTAGCGGCCCCGGCCGGCAGTTTGCCAGGATGCTTGCGTGCTGATTACCTGCCCTTCGTGCAACTCAGAGTATAATGTGCCCGGTGAGCTGCCGCCCGGGCGGATGGTGAAATGCGCCAAGTGCCAGTCCAAATGGGCGCCCGTCCCTGCAGGACCGCCGCCCGAGCCGCCGCCGCCGGAGCTGCCCGCGGAAGCCGCCACGGCCATTCCCGAACCCCTGGTGACACGCCGTTTGCGCGACCGCGCCAGGCCGCCTTCGGCATTGACCTCAGCTTGGGTCGCCAGCGCTTGCCTGCTACTGGCGCTGCTGGCTGCAGGCGTCATCTGGCGCGCACCGGTCATGCACGCCTGGCCTCCAAGCACGCGGCTCTACGCCTGGTTCGGCATGGCGCCATCCACTTCCAGCCAGGCGGCCCGGGAGTGAACGGTCTCACCCGTGACTTGCCCACCCCGCGCACTCATCGCAGGATCAATCTCGCAGCCGGAGGTGTTGGATGAGGGGCCTTTTTTTGGACGCGACCGACACCCTGGCGGACGTGTTCGACCGCAACGTGCAGCCGGGTGACCCGGAGATCGTCGTCAACCAGCACGACCGCATCAGCGCCGAGGCACTCCCCAGCCTGATTGACGGCTACGATTTCATCCTGGTCGACCACAGCTTCCTGCCGACCGATGCCATGCGTCAGTGCCCTGGGCTCAAGCACGTGATATTCCTGGGCACCGGCGCGCGGTCCTACATGAACCCGGACGAACTGGTCCAGCTCGGCATTGCGGTGCACACCATCAAGGGTTACGGCGACGTGGCCGTGGCGGAGCACACCGTGGCGCTGATTTGGGCGGCCGCCCGAGGCCTGGCCTGGATGGACCGTGGCATGCGCGCCGGCCAGTGGCTGCGCACCGAGGGCGTGCAGCTCGGCGGCAAAACGCTTGGCTTGCTCGGCTTTGGCGGCATCGCAAACGAGGTAGCACGCATCATGGCAGGCGCGGGCATGCGGGTGATCGCCTGGAACCGGACGCCCAAGCAGGTGGAGGGCGTCGAGTTCGTCCCGCTGGACCAACTGCTGGAGTCGAGTGACGTGCTCTCGCTGCATTTGCTGCTGTCTGACGAGACACGCGGCTTCCTGGGCGTGGACCGCCTTGCGCGGTTGCGGCCGAGCGCCATCCTGATCAACACCGCCCGCGGCGCGCTGGTGGACGAGGCGGCGTTGATCGAGACGCTGCGGGCGGGCCGGATTGCTCATGCCGGGCTTGACGTATTCGACATCGAGCCGCTGCCACCGGGCCATCCGTTCACCACGCTGGACCGCGTGACGCTGTCTGCCCACAGCGCGTTCCGCACGCCTGAGGCGAGCGACACGCTGCTGCGGCGAGCGTTGGACATCGCCAAGGGGCTATGATCGGCCCGCTGTCCGGGCCCTCTTCCTGCGGGAGCGGGTCGGGTGAGGGGTGACGCCCGCACGCCGCAGCCATTTCCGCGCCACGGGAAATCGGCTAAATTGTTCCGGTGTGCCCGCCTGGCGAAATGGTAGACGCGCCAGACTTAAAATCTGTGGCCGCAAGGCGTGCCGGTTCGAGTCCGGCGGCGGGCAGACGCTTGACCCGGCTAACCCTCTCCCAACCTTCTACCTCTGGGCAGGGCAATCGCATACGGCGTCTCCCTCTCTCGCTCTTTGCGGGAGAGGGTCGGGGTGAGGGCCTCGTCAGCACCGTAACGCCGCGATCGACCAGCGTTCGCACCCTCATCCCGACCTTCTCCCGCCCGCGGGAGAAGGAGAAGAGCCAAATTCAATCGGTCTGCCAAAGCGAGAGGGCTTTGTAGGGAGGTGAGGCGATTGGGAAGGCTACGACTTCCCTCCGCCGCACTTGCCCGCAACCACGTTGTAGTTGCCGCAGGACATCGGCGGCAGCCAGTCGCTGATCAGGTCCTTCGATCCCTCCAAATACGGCGACCAAGCCTCCGCCACGATCAAGCCGGGCGTCTGGCTGACGATGTTGAACTGGCCGTCGTCCTGGATCTCGCCGATCAGCACCGGCTTGGTGATGTGGTGGTTCGGCATCA
>CAXTRX010000005.1:0-41848 GCA_964246785.1 uncultured Acetobacteraceae bacterium
AGCGGTGGTTGAGCCAATGAGCGGGTCCAACCAGCCGGGTGTGGTGGGTTTCGTCGGTCTAGGCGCGATGGGAACGCCGATGGCGCTCAACCTGCTCCAGGCCGGCTACCGTGTGCAGGGTTACGACCTCAACCCCGATGCGCGGGAGCGTTTGGCCGCGGCCGGCGGCATCGCGGCTGCCGCCCCGGCGCAGGCAGCCGAGGGCGCGCAAACGCTGGTGCTGATGGTGGTGAATGCCGCCCAAGCCCGCGCCGTGCTGTTCGAGGGTGGCGCATTGGCCGCATTGCCCCAGGATGCGTGCGTGCTGCTGATGGCGACCTGCCCGCCGGGCGCGGTGGAGGCAATGGCCGCCGAGGTGGCAGCAACCGGGCGCCACCTGGTGGATGCGCCGGTTTCTGGCGGCGTGGTTGGGGCGAAGGCTGGGTCGCTCACAATCATTGCCGCCGGGCCTGGGCAGCAGGTGAGCGCGGTGCGTCCGATCCTGGACATATTGGGCGGCAAGGTAGTGCATGTCGGCGAGCGGCCGGGCCAGGGCGCCACCGTCAAGGCGGTCAACCAACTGCTGTGCGGCGTGCATATCGCCGCCGCGGCGGAGGCGCTGGCGTTGGCGGGCAAGGTCGGCATCGACCCGGCGATCATGCTCGACATCGTTTCCGGCTCGGCCGCCTCAAGTTGGATGCTGAAGGACCGCGGCCCGCGCATGCTGCAGGACGACCCGGCGGTGACCAGTGCCGTGGATATCTTCGTCAAGGACCTGGCGATCGTGCTGGAGGCCGGGCACGACGCCCGCGCCGCGCTGCCGCTGGCAGCCTTGGCGCAGCAGATGTTTCTGGCCGCATCTGGTCAGGGGTTGGGCAAGCAGGACGACAGCCAGGTGATCCGCAGCTACCAGAAACTGAACGGAACGGCCTGACGCAGGTTCAACGCCGGCCCAACAAGCAATAACGGAGGAAATTATGCATCAGGAAGCGCAAACCCGTCCCATGCCGCGCCGGAGTTTGCTGACTGCGGCGGCCGCCCTACCCTTGGTGGCCATAGGGTCGCGCCCGGCAGCAGCGGCGGAGTTCACCTACAAATTCGCCACTGGGCAGGACCCGTCGCACCCCGTGAACGTGCGGGCGCAGGAAGCGATCGACCGCATCCGCGAAGCCAGCAGCGGCCGGCTAGAGCTGCGGCTGTTCCCGGCCAACCAGCTTGGCTCGGACACCGACCTGCTGTCCCAAGTGCGCACCGGCGGGGTCGACCTATTTAATCTCGCGACCTCGATCCTGAACACGCTGGTGCCGGCGGCAGGGCTGGTGAACATCGGCTTCGCGTTCAAGGACTATGACGCGGTGTGGTCGGCGGCCGATGGCGACCTGGGCAAATACATCGCCGCACAGATCACCAAGGCAGGGCTGATCTCCGTGACACCGCTTTGGGACAATGGCTTCCGGCAGATCACCTCCTCCACCCGCGACATCCTGGCGCCGGCCGACCTCAAGGGCTTCAAGATCCGGGTGCCGCCGGCGCCGATCCTGACCTCGCTGTTCCAGGCGCTCAGCGCGTCCCCCACGTCGATCAACTTCAACGAGCTGTATTCGGCGCTGCAGACCAAGGTGGTGGAAGGGCAGGAGAACCCGCTGGCCATCATCGCCACCACCAAGCTCTACGAAGTGCAGAAGTCGCTCAGCATGACCGGGCATGTCTGGGACGGCTACCAGATCCTCGGCAACCGGCGCTCCTGGGAGCGGCTGCCGCAGGACCTGCGCGACATCGTGCAGCACGAACTGGCCCAGTCGGGGCGCGACGAGCGGGCCGACATCGCCAAGCTCAGCGTCAGCCTGCGGGAGAACCTCGCGGCCAAGGGCATGAGCGTGCACGACGTGGACCGGGCGGCGTTCCGCCAGACGCTGAACGCGTCAAGCTACTACAAGGACTGGAAGGCCAAATTCGGCGACCAGGCATGGGGGGTGCTGGAGGCGACATCCGGCAAGCTGACATGAGCCAGGCGGCGTCGGCGCAGGTTGCCCGGCGGCCGCATGAGGTTCTGCTGCGCTTGGCCGAGCGCGTGCTGGCTTTGGTGACGGAAATCCCGGCCGCGATCTTGGTTGTCGCGGAGATCGTCATCCTGCTGATGGGCGTGATCGCCCGCTTCGTGTTCGACCGCCCGCTGGTGTGGAGCGACGAGATCGCCTCGCTGCTGTTTCTGTGGCTTGCGATGCTGGGTGCGGCCATCGCGCTGCGCCGCGGCGTGCATATGCGGCTGACCACGGTTGTCTCGCGGATGCCGCCGCGCTGGCGCGGCCGGGCCGATGCGCTGGCGATCTGCATTCCGCTGCTCTTCCTGGCGCTGCTGATGAGCCCGGCGTTGGACTATGTGGACGACCAATCCTTCATCGAAACGCCCGCGCTGAGCTGGCCGGGCAGCATCCGCGCCTCGGCAATGGTGGCGGGGCTGGTGCTGATGTTCGCCGTGGCGCTGCTGCGGCTGCTGCAGCAGGGCTGGCGCGACATGCTGCTGGTCGGCGCCGTGCTGGCGGCCGTGGCGCTGGGTCTGTGGGCCGGCGCCCCGGTGCTGGACGCGATCGGCAACTGGAACCTGCTGTTCTTCTTCGTGGTGCTGCTGGGCGCGGCCGTGCTGCTGGGGGTGCCGATCGCGTTCGCCTTCGGGCTGGCCACCGTCGCCTACCTGCTGACCACCACCGACACACCGGTCTCGGTGGTGATCGGGCGGCTGGACGAGGGCATGAGTTCGCTGATCCTGCTCGCCGTGCCGCTGTTCGTCATGCTGGGCCAATTGGTGGAAATGACCGGGATGGCGCGGGCGATGGTGGCGTTCCTGGCCGCGCTGATCGGCCATGTGCGGGGCGGGCTGTCCTATGTGCTGCTAGGCGGGATGCTGCTGGTTTCGGGCATTTCCGGCGCCAAGGCAGCGGACATGGCGGCCGTCGCCCCCGTGCTGTTCCCGGAGATGAAGCAGCGCGGGCTGAACGAGGGCGAGATGGTGTCGCTGCTGGCGGCGTCGGGGGCGATGGCGGAGACCATTCCGCCTTCCCTGGTGCTGATTGCGATTGCTTCGGTCACGGGGGTGTCGATCTCGGCGCTGTTCACGGGGGGATTGTTGCCAGGTGTTGTGCTGGCGATTGCCCTGGCGATCATCGCCCGGCAGCGCACCAAGGTGTCAGACGTGGCGCCGGTACCGCGCGCGCCCGTCGCCGTGATGCTGCGGACGTTCCTGGTCGGGCTGCCGGCGCTGTTGTTGCCGCTGCTGATCCGCGCGGCGGTGGTGAAGGGGGTAGCGACCGCCACCGAAGTCTCCACCATCGGGATCGTTTACGCGGTCGCGGTCGGGCTGCTGGTGTACCGCCAGTTCGATTGGCGGCGGCTGTATCCGATGCTGGTGGAGACGGCGACGCTGTCGGGTGCCATCCTGTTCATCATCGGGGCGGCCACTGGGATGGCTTGGGCGCTGACGCAATCCGGCTTTTCGCAGAGCCTTGCGCATGCGATGGCGGCAATGCCGGGCGGCCATCTGGGCTTCCTGTTCATCTCCATCCTGGCGTTCATCGTGCTTGGCAGCGTGCTGGAGGGCATTCCGGCGATGGTGCTGTTCGGCCCGCTGCTATTCCCGATTGCGCGCCAACTCGGGGTGAACGAGGTGCACTATGCGGTGGTGATCATCCTGGCGATGGGCATCGGGCTGTTCGCGCCACCCTTCGGGTTGGGCTACTACACGGCTTGCACCATTGGCAAAGTGCACCCGGACGCGGCGCTACGGCGGATTTGGCCCTATCTTGGCGTGCTCACAATAAGCCTGATGCTGATTGCGGCGGTGCCGTGGTTTTCCACCGGGTTCCTGCCGTGACCGGGCTAGCTTTGGGCCCGCTCGATGGCGCTGATCGCGTCCACCTTGGCTTGCGAGCTGCCGCCCTGGAACTCGGATTCGAGCCAGGCGGCGAGGATCGATTTGGCCAACTCGGGCCCGACCACCCGGGCGCCCAGGGTGATGATTTGCGCATCGTTGCTCTTGCGCGCGCGCTCGGCGGAGTAGGTATCGTGCGCCTGTGCAGCCCGGATGCCCTCCACCTTGTTGGCGCTGATCGCCATGCCGATGCCGGTGCCGCAGAGCAGGATGCCGCGCTCATGCTTGCCGTCCCGGATGGCGCGGGCGACGGTTGCGGCGATGTCCGGGTACAGCACCGGGCTCTTATCGGGGCAGCCGTAGTCTTCGACCTCCACTCCGCGGGTGGCGAGATAGTCCATCAAGGTGAGCTTAAGGTCGAAGGCGGCTTCGTCGCAGCCGATTGCGATGGTCATGGTCCGCGTTCCTTTTGGTCGTCATGACGGGTGAAGTTGAAGATCATAAGCGGCATTATCGGTGCTGCCTGGTTTAATTGCAAACAAAGCTGGAGTATTCTGGCATGAACAGAATTATCAACGACCCGGACAACGTCGCGGAAGACTTCATCCGCGGCATATTGGCCGCCCGCCCCGACTTGCTGGTCGCGACCGACCATCCGCGCGTGCTGCGCCGGGCTGGGTCAGCGGGCGAGCCCCGTGTCGGCGTGGTGACAGGCGGCGGCTCCGGGCACGAGCCGGCCTTTCTCGGCTATGTCGGGCCCGGCCTGGTGGATGCGGTCGCCATTGGCGAGATTTTCGCCTCCCCCACCGCCAAGAGCTTCCACGCCGCCTTCCGCGCCGCCGACCAGGGACGGGGCGTGGCCTGCCTCTACGGCAACTACGCCGGCGACAACATGAACGTGAAGATGGCGATCAAACTTGCGGCCAAGGACGGCATCGAGGTCCGCACCGTGATCGCCAACGACGACGTGGCCTCCGCCGGGCTGGACGAGCGTGAGAACCGCCGCGGCGTCGCAGGAGAAATCCTGATGTGGAAGGCGGGCGGAGCCAGAGCGGCGGAGGGTGGCTCGCTCGAGGAGGTGGCAGCCGCCGCCCAGCACGCGCTGGACAGCACCCGCAGCATCGGTATCGGCCTGTCCGCCTGCACCATCCCGGCCAATGGCAAGCCCAACTTCTCCATCAAGGACGGCGAGATGGAGGTGGGCATCGGCCACCATGGCGAACCCGGCATCCAGGTGCTGCCCACCACCCGGGCCAGCGAAATGGCGGCGCTGATGGTAGACCGGGTGGCGGCCGACCTGCCGTTCGCCGGCGGTGACGACGTGTTGGTGCTGGTCTCCGGGCTGGGCGCCACGCCGGTGATGGAGCTTTACCTGCTTTATGCCCATGTCGACGAACTGCTGCGCGCCCGCGGCATCACCCCGCGGCGCAAGCTGGTGGGCAACTACTTCACCTCGCTCGAGATGAACGGCTTGTCGCTCACCGTGATGCGGCTGGACGCCGAGTTGGAGCGGTTGATGGCCAGCCCCGCGCATTCGGTCGGCCTCACGCTGCTGGCGGGTTGGTGATGCCCGGCGCGGTGAGCCTGCTGGCGGCCGGGCCGATCGTGCTGGACATGGTGGCGGCCATCGTGCGCGGGCAGGCCTGGCTCAGCGAGCTCGACGGTGCCACCGGCGATGGCGACCACGGCGTCAATATGGGCAAGGGCTTTCGCCTGGCTGGCGCCAAGCTCGAAGCGCTCGGGCGGCCGTTCGGCCTGGCGGAGGGCATGCAGACGCTGGGGGACACCTTGCTCGGCGACATCGGCGGCTCGATGGGGCCGCTTTATGGCAGCTTTTTCACCGATATGGCCGCCGCACTCGCGGGCAGCGACCTGTTGGACCGTGAGCGTTGCGCCGCCATGCTGGAAGCCGGGCTGGAGGCGATCGTGGGCCTGGGCGGCGCACAACCGGGCGACAAGACGCTGGTGGACGTGTTGCATCCCGCCGTCCAGGCCTTCATCGCTGGATCCAACGAGGGGCGCAGCTTCACGGATTGCCTGCGGGCGATGCAGCAAGCCGCCGCCGAGGGGCTTGCGTCCACCAAGACCCTGGTGGCCAGGATTGGCCGCGCGGCGAGGCTCGGCGAACGCTCGCGCGGCACGCTGGACGCAGGTGCCGCCTCTTGCAACCTGCTGCTGAGCACGCTGGCGGACGGCCTGCTGCAGCGCCTGGACGCGCAGCTTTGAGGGCGGTCTCGATCTCCGCCGCGCCCTATGACGGCCACGCCTTCCCCGAAGTGCTCGACAGCATGGCCCGCTGCGGCGTGCGCACCGTCGAGCCTGCCTTCATCGTCGGCTACACCGAACCCTTCGATGAGAGCGCATTCAGCGGCAACAATGCCCGCCAATACCGCGCCTGGCTGCAGGCGAGCGGGCTCGGTTGCTACGCGTTCTCCTCCCACATCGACTTGGGGCGAGAGGACGCCGTCGCCGTGTTCACCGGGCGGATGGAGTTCGCCGCAGCATTGGGCGCCCGCGTGATCAACACCAATGCGGCGGTGCGCAGCCGCGAGCGATCCTTCCTTGCCAACATCGCGACCTTGGCCGAGCGCGCCACGGCTCTGGGGATGGTGATCGGGCTTGAGAACCCCGGTAACGGCGAGGACAACCTGATGAATGACGCCGCCGAGGGACTGGCTTTGGTCGAGCGGCTTGGCCTACCCGCGGTGCGGCTGAACTACGATCCTGGCAACACCGTCTCGCATCGCCCCGGCCAAATCGACCCGGCGGCCGACGCCGTCCGCGCCCTGCCCGGCTGCGCCCACTTCCACCTCAAGGACGTGCGGCAGGATGATGCCGGCTGGAGCTTCACCGTGCCCGGCGAGGGTGACCTCGATGGCGCGACTATCATGCGCGCGCTCACGGAGTTCCCCGAGCTACCGTTTGCAGTCGAGCTGCCGCTACGGATGCGCCGCCGCAAGGACGCCCAGCCCGTGCGCGCGCCCGAGCCCATCCCGCTTGAGCAAATCGAGGCGGCAGTGCGCGGCTGCCTGCGCTATGTTCGCCAGTGGATATCCGACTGAACTCGACCAAGCGAGGGAGACCGCAACCATGTCCATGCGCGTACGCGCCGCCATCCTGCGGGCGTCTGGCCTGCCCCGGCCCTACGCACAGAGCCGGCCGCTCACCATCGAGACGGTCGACTTGGCGCCGCCGGGACCGGGAGAGGTGCTGGTGCGGATCGCCGCCGCCGGGCTGTGCCATTCCGACCTGTCCGGCATCAACGGCGACCGTCCCCGCCCCTTGCCGGTGGCACTTGGGCATGAGGCGTCCGGCGTGGTGGAAGCGCTCGGCGATGGGGTCGGTGATCTCGAGCCCGGCGACCACGTGGTGATGTCGTTCCTGCCCACCTGTGGCCATTGCGGCCCTTGCTCGTCGGGCCGGGCCTCGCTGTGCACGCCGGGTCACGCGGCCAACGCGGCGGGCAAGCTGCTGTCCGGCGCGCGGCGCATCACCTGCGAGGGAGAGACAATCAATCATCATTCCGGCGTTTGCGCGTTTTCCGAGTATGCGGTGATCCACCGCCGCTCAATCGTGAAGATCGACCGTGACCTGCCATTGGAGCAGGCGGCCCTGTTCGGCTGCGGGGTCATGACGGGGGTGGGTGCAGCGCTGAACACTTGCGGCATCGTGCCGGGCCAGAGCGTGGCCGTCGTGGGGTTGGGGGGTGTTGGACTATCTGCCGTGCTGGGTGCTGTGGCGGCTGGAGCTGGGCGCGTGGTCGCGATCGATCTGGCAACCGACAAGCTCGCCCTCGCGCGCACGCTTGGCGCCAACGACACCTTCTTGGCGAGCGACGACGGGACGGTTGCCGCGGTTCGCGATCTGACGCGCGGCGGGGTGGACCACGCCATCGAGATGGCCGGCGCGGCCAAGGCGTTCGAGCTGGCGTTTGCCATCACGCGCGCAGGCGGCACCACCACCACAGGCGGGCTCGCCAGGGTTGGGACCAACTTCGCCGTTCCGGCAGTGCCGCTGGTGGGTGAGGAGCGCCGGATCCAGGGCTGCTACATGGGAAGCTGCGTGCCGAGCCGCGACATCCCGCGCTTCATCACCATGTTCCAGCAGGGCCGCTTGCCGGTTGACCGCCTGCTGTCCAGCACCGGCCCGCTTGACGAGATCAATGCCGCGTTTGACCGGCTGGACCGGGGCGATGTGGTCCGGCACGTCATTGTCATGGGCTGACAAGAAAGGCTCACTGTCATGCCAGGGGTTGACACTGCGATCCACGGAGTTCGCCGGTAGCACCATCTCGGCGCGCGGCTCACGTTAACCAGTTAGTAATCATGTCCTGGCAAGGTCTGCGCTGTAGGCAGCGTGGGGGGCGACATGGGTGCGGCTGCGGCAACCGCGGTAGTGAACGATACGGCACCGGAAAAGGTCAAAGGCAGCCAAAAAAAGCTGATTTTGATCGTCGCTCCGGTGCTTTTGGCGGCCATCCTTGCCGGGCTATGGTTCTCGGGCATTCTTCCCGGCCTGCTCGGCATGCGGCACGCGCCCGCGAAGGCTGAAGCCAAGGAGGCTGCGGCAACGCCGCAAGCTCCGGTGTTTGTCGAAATCCCCGAAATGATTTCTAACCTAGACGCCTCGGCCCGTCGTGCGACGTTCGTGAAGCTCAAAGCCCGCTTCGAACTTGCCAAGCCAGCGGACCAGGCCGCTTTCGCCGCCGCCCAGCCACGGATTGTCGACCTTCTTCTAACTTACCTGCACGAAACGCATCCCGAGGAACTCCAAGAGCATATCGGCACTGACCGTCTGCGCGAGGCGCTGCTCGCCCGCACCAACATCATTGCCGCCCCTGCCCAGGTCTTGGACCTGCAATTTAGCGAGCTCTTGGTGCAATGAGCCACGTCAATCACGCCGTGGCAGCCTCCCGTCCTTCGACAGCGAGTAATCCAGCCTTCTACGGGAAGTTTGGGCGTTGGCGGAACATGGCCGCTTCGATAGCCGCCGGGTTGAATGCGACTTGCTGCCTGTTCCGGGTGATCCAATGATGCGCACACGCCTGCTTCGTTCCACCGTCGCAATCGGAAGCTTGCTGCTGGTGAGCAAAACAATCGGTCTTGCAATGGTTTACTTGCCGATGGGCTGGACCTTGGGTCAAGATTTCGTGCCAGTCGCTGTGGCCGCCTCGGCTGCAGAACCGAACCACGTGGAAGCCCAAACGGCTGATCACCCGAAAATAGCGGCCGTGCCAACGCCGGCAGCGCTGGTCAAACCAGCCACCGCGATGGAGCCACCGGCGGTGAGCGGGGAGGAACGCCAGTTGCTGCAGAGTCTGCGCGAGCGCCGGCAGCAATGGGATGCCAAGGACCAGGCCCTGGCCGAACGGGCGGACGTTTTGAGTGCGGCGGAGCAGCGCCTGATGGCCCGGGCCGCCGAGCTTGCCGAGCTTCAGGCTCGGCTTGAGCAACTCGAGAAATCACGTGTCGAACGGGACGATGCGAACTGGGCCGGCCTGGTGAAGGTCTACGAAACGATGAAGCCACGGGATGCGGCGCTGATATTCAATGATATGGACATGCCGGTTCTGCTACAGATCGTCGATCGTATGAAAGAAGCAAAAGCCGCTGCGATTCTTGGATCGATGCTACCCGACCGGGCCCGCTCCCTCACGTCGCAGCTAGCGGCGAAGAGAAGCCACACGACGACGGTCGCAGACCTCGTCGCACCAACAGCCCACGGCAATTCGAACCCATAATGAACCGAGAGTCCGCGGCTCTAATCGTGTTTGGTGGTTTCCGTATGAGACTTTTCAGGTGGACGCTCCTGCTACTCGTCTGCGCTCCCGTCATGGCGATTGCCCAGCCCGCTGTTGTGCGGCTTGGCGCCCACCCTGGTTTAGGACGGGTCGTATTTGAGTTCTCCCAGCCGACCGAGGTCACGACCGACCGGTCGGAGGATTCAGTCACACTCCACTTTTCGGACACAGTGGTCTTGCCAGAGACGAACGCGACAACGCGAAATGTTCTCGCGGTAACCAGTGGGTCGGGCACGGCGACAATCGCCATAGTTCCAGACGCTCGGCTGCATATGGCGCGGATCGGTAATCGGGTTGTGCTTGACGTCATGGACCCGGCGCCCACCAAGCGGGCCTTGAACCAGCCTGGGCCGGGCCGGGTTGAGCCTAAGCTGGCCCATCCCGTAGCGCCGCTCGCAGCCTCGCTGGCTGTTCCCAGCCCGTCCCAGGCAACTTTGCCGCTAGGCGAGCTAACGCCCGCTCAAGCGGAGCCCTCCCCTCGCGTGAGCCAAGCGCCTCCCCCGCAAGCGCAGCCCACCACCCCGTCGAACAACGTCCCGGAAACCACGCTCGCCGTGGCAGCATCGCCTGTTGCGAGCCCGGCAGGCGTCCAGGGGAACTCGGTCGTCCTGCCATTCGGGGCTTCGGTCGCTGCGGCGGCGTTCAGGCATGGTCCAGAGGCGTGGATTGTCTTTGACGAGAGGCGGCCACTGGATCTGGCCAATTTAGCCAGCGACGCCGCTTTCAAGTCTGCGGTCGTCCAGGTTTTGCCTGCAGCAACCTTACTGCGCGTCACGCTACCGGTCTCAACCGAGGTGCGGCTGGAACGTCGTCCGGACGGCTGGATGGTGATTGCCACAGACTCCCCCACCAGCCGCGCGGCTATGATGCCGATCACCCGCTCAGCGCGGTTCGTGTTACCAGCCCCGGCACCGGGGCAGGTTGTTGCCGTTCCCGATAGTGAAACAGGAAGTAATCTGCTGGTGGGAACCGTGAAAGTCACTGGGACCGGCGTGCCTGTCGGCATCCGCGTTCCTGAGTTTTCCATCCTGCCAAGCTGGCAGGGGCTCGTGGTGGAAGCGTTCTCTGACCGGACCAATCTGCGTTCGATCCCGGAGGGCTTTGCAATCGAAACCGGCGACACTTTGTCCCCAATGCCCGAGAACGGGACAGCCTTAGCGAATGCCGCTGGGCTAACTCGACGCTTTGATTTTCCGTCTGAAACAACTCCGGCGCTGCTGCGGCGCCTCCAATCGCAAGTCCAGGAAATAGGCGAAGCGCCGCCCCAGGCGCGTATTGAGCTCCGGAAGGCGGCAGCGCAGACCATGCTGGCGCTCGGATTGGGGGCAGAGGCACAATCTTTGCTCCGGTTGGCTGTCGAGGAGGACCCCCGAGCCATGGCGGACCCTGAGGTCAACGGGCTGGCCGCGGTCGCGGCACTCGTCAACAATAGACCGCAGGAGGCGAACGGGCTGGACGCGCCTGAACTGTCGGGCAGCGACGAGGTCGCTCTCTGGAGAGCCGTCCGTCTGGCCATGACAAAGCACGGTGCAAGCGAAGCAGCCCCTGCGTTTGCCGCGACCGCAGCGATGGTGGTGTCGTATCCAACCGCTTTGAGGAACCGCCTCCTTCCAATTGCGGCGGAGGCGATGGCAGACGGAGGTGCCCCGCAAGCAGTCGACGCGTTGCTCGCTAGCCTGCCTGATGAACCTTCGCTGGCCTTTGCTCGCGCCATCCGGCTTGAGCAGAAAGGCGAGGTTGAGTCCGCTCTTAACATCTACGATGCATTGGCCAGTGGGCGTGACCGCCTCGCCAGTTCCAAGGCTTCGCGGCGAGCGGTGATGCTGCGCCTTGCGACAGGGAGGATCAATGCTGCTGAGGCCGCTGCGGCGCTCGAACGCAACTTCCTTCTGTGGCGGGGCGATGGGTGGGAGCGTGACCTGCGGCTCCAAACGGCTGACCTTGAGGTGCAGGCGGCAGAGTGGCGCAAAGCGATTGATACCCTCAAGGAGACGGCTCGACTGTTTCCCGCCGATAGCGCCATGATTGCAGCCCGCATTACCGCGGTGCTTAGCGACCTGCTTCACGGCCCGAATGCGGCTTCAATTACTCCCCTCGATCTGGTCGCTCTTGCCGACGAGAATGCGGATGCCATCGCCGAGACCGATGTTGCAGGCATGGGATTGCTTCTAGCCGACGACCTGACCGCACTTGATCTCCCAGACCGGGCAGCACCCGTAATCGAGCACATGGCGGCGGCGGCGCCCGCTGGTGCCGGCAAGGCGAGGCTGGGCGCCCGTCTCGCCGCGTTGCGGCTTGGAGAAGGGGATTTGGCCGGCGCGACGAACGCGCTGGTGACGACCGATGCCGCAGGCCTGCCAGCGCCGTTACAGGAGGAACGCAACCTGATCGATGCGCGGATCCACGCGCAAATGCATGATACGGCTGGTGCGACCACTATCCTGTCAGGCATTGGAACGCAGGCGGCAGAGGAGTTGCGAGCGACCGTTTTGGCCGACAGCGGTGATTGGCTGGGCGCCGCACAAGCCTTACAGACGGTTGTGACCGGAGCGATCCCCGAAGCGGGAGCGCTCGACGCAAGGCAACAGGATTTGCTGCTACGGCTCGCCTCAGCGCAGTCAAGGCTTGCCGATGAGGCGTCTCTGCATGCCCTTGGCCTCAAGCAGGCTGCCCGCATGACGGGTGCACGAGGCAAAATGTTTCGCTTGTTGACTGACGCGCCTGTCAGCAACGTGGGCGATCTCGGCAGGGTTGCAGACGATATTGCCTTGGCGCGGGCCCTCCCTGGAGACCTCAATACCCTCGGCGCAAAATGACAAGTGGCCACTAAAGCCTGATCGCTTCAGATTGAATCAACCTGGAGCGTGAATCCGCCGTTCAAACAAAAAGTTAGAGCAAGCTCAATTCGCCTACCAGAAGCGGACTTGCTCTAATGGGCTGCAGCCTTAATGCGACGTGCACCCGTTTGGCTACTGCCACCAGATCGGTCGCTGGCCGCAATGACACTGAACTTCGACTTTTCGCGGACAATCTCCCGCGCGACGCCGTCGAAGCCGGCACGGTCAGCATCGTCCCGTTGCCGGGTCCTCGCGCCAGGCTTGAGCCCCTGTAACCCGCCCTGTCCGAAATCAAGGCTGTCGACGTCCTCTCAAAGAGGCCCGCGGACAACCCTGAACGGGCGTTTCCGGCACGCCGCCCAACCAGCCGCCTCGGCCTTGAAACCAGCCGCCTCGGTCTTGACATCGATTGCGCAACCGATAGTCTTGTATAATGGTGGTTCACTGGCAGCAGTGAGCCACCCCGTCCAATAAGCAGGAGCGCGGTCATACCGCAGCCTCGGGTAGGGAGAAACATCTTGCACAAGATGCAGGCCTACTGCCGGATCGCGCGGCGGTCCGCGACGTGATCCACCGGCCGTCGCAGCAGTGACAAACACTGATCTGCCCACGATCTACGATGTGGCAAAGGCTGCAGGCGTGTCGCCGAGCACGGTCTCCCATGTCGTGAACAACACCCGCAACGTGTCAGCCGCCATGCGGCGCCGGGTGGAGGAAGCCATCGACGACCTGGGTTACCGCCCCAACGATGCTGCGCGGATGCTGCGCGAGGGCCGTGCGAAGCTGATCGGCTTGATCTCGCCCGACATCAGCAACCCATTCTTCAGCCGCATCGCCTATCACCTCGAGATGCTGGCTTTCGACGCGGGAGCCCGCCTCGTCAACTGCAACTCCGACTACGATCCCGGGCGCGAGACCGCCTACCTGGACGACCTGATGCGCCGCCGGGTGGATGGCATCATCATCGCGCCCGTGATCCCCAACCGCGCCACCGAGGCGCGGCTGGTCGCCACCGGGCTGCCGGTCGTGGTGGTGGACCGGGTTTCGGATGCGCTGGGCCTTCCGACTGTGGCCATTGACAATGCGGCGGGGGCAGCCCTGGCGGCGCAGCACCTGCATAGCCTTGGCCACCGCCGGATCGGCTGCGTGACGGCCACCCCGGGTCAAGTCGAAAGCGTCGACGTCCGCACCCAGAGCTTCCTCGACACGCTGCACCGGCTTGGGCTGGCGATACCAGCCGCTGCGGTGGGCTACGGCGACTTCAAGGTTGCAGGCGGCCTGGACGCAACGGCGCAGATCTTGGCCGCGGAGCCCGGGCTGACGGCGATGTTCTGCACCAACGACGCCATGGCCGTGGGCGCAATGCGAGCGGCGGCGCAGGCCGGGCGGGCGGTGCCGGGGAGCCTGTCCGTCATGGGCTTCGATGACAGCCTGGAAGCATTGTTGTGCCAGCCGCACCTGACGACGATCCACCAGCCAGTGGAGGCGCTGGCGGAGACGGCCATGCGGCAGCTGCGGCGCGACGTGCCGCGGGATCGGCATGTGCGTTTGCAAGCCCGGCTGGTGGTGCGGGAAAGCACCGCCCCGCTTGCGTCAAAGGTACCGCCTGCCTTGCGCAAGGTCCCTCGGCCAATGCAGCCGCCTTCAGCCGGGCGGCCGGTGCGCATGGTGCTGACCGGTGCCGATGCGGCCGGGCGGCGGCAAGCCCGTTTGCTGCAGCGGCTTTCTGGCGCCGAACTGGCCGGCGTGCACGACCCGGCGCCGCTGCACGCCGACGAACTCGCGCGTGAGTTCGGCACCAGTCGCATCGAACGGTTGGAGGCAACTTTGGCCCGCGGCGACATTGATGGCATCATCGTCAGCGGACCCGTCCAATCCCGCGCCCAGGCGATCCTGTGCGCCGCGCGCTGCCAAGTCGGCGTGCTCTGCGCCGGGCCATTCGCCGCCACCGACGCTGATTTGCGGCGGATCGTCGACGACTGGGACGAACGGGTCCGCCCGCTGCAGGCCGCGTTGCCGCGCCGCTTCGACCGCGGCATCCTGGAACTCGCCAGCCAGGTGCGGTCAGGGCGGATCGGGCAGGTCTTGCGCCTGCGGATCACCTGCCATGGCGGGCTTGGCGCGGAGGCAGCGCCGGGCGCGCTGCAGGCCGGCATGTTCGAGGACCTCGACCTGCTTGGCCTGCTCACCGGCGAGGCCGTGATAGAAGTCGGCGCCGTCGCAGCACCGGCCGCTGCGGACCCGCATTTGCTGCTGCTCACCTTGCGCATGGAGTCCGGTGCTGTGGCCAGCATCGAATTGAGCCGGGAAGCGCCATTCGGGTCGGAGCACCGGGTGGAGGCGTTCGGCAGCGCGGGACAGATTGCGGTGGAAAGCCGCCAGAGACATGGCGTGACGTTCCGCGGCAGGGACGTCGGGGCTGGCCCGGCGCTGCTGCCATTTGCGCCGGATCAATTCGCCGAAGCCGGCGCGCGCCAACTCCAGGCTTTCGTGCACGCCTTGCCGGCTCGCAGGGCCGGGAGCCTTCTGTCCCCCGGCCCTGGGTCGGCGGCGCCGTTGGCGGATGTTTTGGCCGTTCACCGTCTCGCCTTCGCCGCCGAGCAAGCGTTGGCCACGGGCGGGCCGGTGCCGTTGGACCGCTCAACCGCTGCGGCAGTGCCGTCGCGCGCGACGGCAGGATAAAGGGGGTGGCATGGTCACGAGTCTCGGCCTGATCGGTTGCGGCCGCATTGGCCGCATGCACGCGCGCAACATCGCGGCTCACCCGCAAGCCCGGCTGCTGCAATGCTACGACGTGGCGGCCGACGCGGCCCAGGCCTGCGCCAGCGAACTTGGCGCAACGGCCGCCCCGTCGCTTGAGGCGCTGCTGGCGAGCAGCATCGACGCGGTGTTCATCGCCTCGGCCACCGACACCCATGTGGACCTGATCACCCGCTCGGTGCAGGCGGGCAAGGCCGTGCTATGCGAAAAGCCGGTCGATCTGGACATGGCCCGGGTCGAGGCCTGCGAGCAGCAGATCGGGACGCTGGCTGCCCGGGTCATGCTGGGCTTCAACCGCCGGTTCGATCCTTCGTTCAAGGCATTGCGCGACCGGCTGCACGCGGGCGAAATCGGCGCGCTGGAACAGGTGGTGATCACCAGCCGGGACCCGGCGCCTCCGCCCGCGCGCTACATCGGCAGCTCTGGCGGGTTGTTCCGCGACATGACGATCCATGATCTCGACATGGCGCGCTACTTGGCCGGGGACATCGTCGAGGTGCAGGCGATGGGCGCCAACTTGATCGGCCCCGAGATCGCCGCGATGGGCGACATCGACGCCACCATGATCATCATGCGCGCAGCCTCGGGCGCGCTGGTGCACATCAACAACAGCCGGCGCTGCGCCTACGGCTACGACCAGCGCATCGAGGCATTCGGCGCCGGCGGGATGCTGCTGGCTGGCAACCAGCACCCGACCACGGTGGAAGCATGGGGAGCGCATCGCACCCACGCCCAGGACCCGGTGCAGGATTTTTTCATTGCGCGCTACGCCGACGCCTACCGCGCTGAACTCGGCCACTTCGTGGACTGCCTGGCAAGCGGCGAGCCTTTCCTCGCCGGGTTCGCAGACGGCAAGGCGGCCCTTCGCCTGGCGGACGCGGCGCTGGCCAGCTTGCAAACCCGAGGCGCCATCCGCGTGGGGGTGCCACCGTGACGCAGGCGGGCACGCTGCGGCTGACCGCGGCCCAGGCGCTGGTCCGCTACCTGGCCGCGCAACGCACCCACCTGGACGGCCAGGATGCGCCGCTGTTCGCCGGCTGCTGGGCGATTTTCGGCCACGGCAACGTGGCCGGGCTGGGCGAGGCGCTCTACCACGCCCGCGACAGCTTGCCGACGTTGCGCGCCCACAACGAGCAGGCGATGGCGCATGCCGCGGTCGCTTTCGCCAAAGCACGGCAGCGCCGGCAGATGATGGCGTGCACCACGTCGATCGGGCCGGGGGCCATGAACCTGCTGACGGCCGCCGGAGTGGCGCACGTGAACCGCCTGCCCGTCCTGCTGCTGCCCGGCGATGTGTTCGCCTCGCGCCGCCCCGACCCGGTGCTGCAGCAATTGGAGGATTGGGGCGACGGCGCTGCCAGCGTGAACGACTGCTTCAAGCCGGTATCGCGCTACTGGGACCGCATCACCCGGCCGGAGCAGCTTCTCACCGCCCTGCCGCACGCCATGACGGTGCTGACCGACCCGGCGGAGTGCGGCCCCGTCACCCTCGCTCTGTGCCAGGACGTCCAGGCCGAAGCCTACGACTACCCGGCGAACTTCTTCGCCCTGCGCCGGCGCGATGTGCGCCGGCCCGGCGTCGACTCGGCCGAGTTGGCCCGGGCCGCCGCCCTGCTGCGTCAGGCCGCACGGCCATTGATCGTGGCAGGGGGTGGCGTGGCCTATGCCGAGGCTGGCGCCGCGCTGGCCGGGTTCGCGGCCGCCCATGGCATTCCCGCGGCCGAAACCCAGGCCGGCAAGGGTGCGCTCGCCTGGTCCATGCCGCACCTGGTCGGCGCGATCGGCGTCACTGGCAGCGAGGCGGCCAATGCGCTGGCAGCCGAGGCGGACGTGATCCTGGCAGTCGGCACCCGGCTGGGGGATTTCACCACGGGGTCCCGTGCGCTCCTGCCCGGCCGGGCCGCGCTGATCCAGCTCAATGTGCAGTCCTTCGACGCGGCGAAGCATGGCGCAGTGCCCCTGGTGGGAGACGCCAGACGCGGCTTGGAGGACCTGGGCGAGGCGCTGGGCACATACTGCGCACCGGAGCCATGGCGCGAGCGCGCGGCCGGGCTGCGGCGGGACTGGGACGAGGCTGTGGACCGCGCGACCACGACCGCCGGGCAAGGCGTGCCGACCGATGCGCAGGTGGGGGGCGCGGTGAACCGTGCCGCGGGCGCGGGCGGCATCGTGGTGTGTGCCGCCGGCGGCTTGCCGGGCGAGTTGCACAAGCTTTGGCGGACCGGCCAGCCCGGCGGCTACCACGTGGAATACGGCTTCTCCTGCATGGGCTACGAAATCGCCGGCGGCCTCGGCGTCAAACAGGCCCACCCGGACCGGGACGTGTTCGTCATGGTAGGGGACGGCAGCTACATGATGATGAATTCCGAGTTGCAGACCTCGGTCATGCTCGGGCGCAAGCTCATCGTCGTCGTGCTGGACAATCGCGGATACGGCTGCATTGACCGCCTGCAGCGCCATTGCGGCGGCATGTCGTTCAACAACCTGCTCGGCGCGGTCGGCCATCGGGCGTCGGAGGGCTGGATCGACTTTGCGGCCCACGCGGCCAGCATGGGCGCCGCCTCGGAACACGTGGGCGGGATCGCCGGGCTGGAAGCGGCGCTGCAGCGGGCCAAGCAAAGCCCCCGCACCATGGTCGTGGTGATCGACACCGATCCCGCCGCCACGACCAAGGCAGGCGGAGCATGGTGGGACGTGGCAGTTCCGGAAGCGTCAGAGCGCCCCGAGGTGTTGGCAGCGCGGGCGGCCTATACCGAAGCCCGCACCCGGCAGGCTCAGGGCTGAGGGGCTCGCGAATGTCAGTTCGGTTCGGCACCAACCCGATCGCCTGGAGCAATGACGACATGCCGGAATTGGGCGGCGACACCCCGCTCGAAACCTGCCTCGCGGAGGCGCGGGAAGCAGGCTTCACCGGCATCGAGAAGGGTAACAAGTTCCCCACCGACCCGGCTGCCTTGACGGCCGTGTTGCAACGGCACGGCCTCTGCTTCGTGTCAGGCTGGTACGGTGCCGAGTTGCGCGCCCGCGATGCGGAGCAGGAGTTTGCCGTCATGCGGCCGCATCTCGAGCTGCTGCAGGCTTGTGGCTGCGAGGTGATGGTGTTCGCCGAAACCTACGGCACCGTGCAGGGCCGCCGGGACACGCCCGTGGCCGACCGGCCGGTTATGGCGGAGGCGGAATGGCCGGTGTTTCTCGACCGCCTTGGCCGCCTGGGCGAATGGATGGCAGCAGAGGGCGTCCGGATCGCCTTTCACCATCACATGGGCACGGTGATCGAGCGGGAAGCCGAGATTGACCGGTTGCTGGCCGGAACGCCGGACAGCGTCGGGCTCCTGTTCGACACCGGCCACCTGGCCTTTGCCGGCGCCGACCCGGCACATGTGGCCGCGAAATGGGCAGCTCGGGTCAATCACGTCCATGCCAAGGACGTTCGGCCGGAGGTGCTGCGCCAGGTGCAGGCGCAGCGGATGAGCTTCCTCGATGCGGTGGTCGCCGGGGTGTACACAGTGCCGGGGGATGGCTGCCTGGACTTCACGTCCGCGCTGCGTCCGCTTGCCGCAGCGGGTTACCAGGGCTGGTTGATCGTAGAGGCTGAGCAGGATCCGGCGAAGGCACCGGCCCTGCCCTATGCCCGGCGCGGCTACGCGCACCTGCGCACGGCCGCGGCCCAGGCGGGAATGGCGACATGACGGAGCATCGCTAAGCCGCCGCAAGCGCCACAAAAAGTCAGGGAGGTAGCAACGTGCAAAAGCAAGCCCAGGCAACGGTAAGCAGCGGGCGGAATGGTGTCCTCCCCGGACGTCCCGTGGCGGCCGGCATCCATCGCGATGAACGCATCCGCAAGGTATCCTTCATCACCAAGGCGATGCGGCGGCCGGAACTCGGCTCTATCGCCGGGCTCGTCGCAGTGACGGTGTTCTTTGCGCTCACGGCCAACCCGGCGATGTTCTCGCTGCAAGGGGCCATGACCATCCTTAATCCGGCGTCGCAACTTGGCATCCTCGCCATCGCGGCCGCCCTGCTGATGATCGGCGGCGAATTCGATCTGTCGATCGGCTCCATGATCGCCTTCGCCGGGCTGGTGTTCGGACTGCTGCTGACGATGGCGCACCTGCCGCTGGCGGTATCGATCCTGGGCACCTTCGTGGTGGCCGCCGCCGTAGGCGCGTGCAACGGGCAACTGGTGATCCGCACCCGCCTGCCGTCCTTCATCGTGACGCTGGCCGCCATGTTCATCCTACGCGGCCTGTCGCTGGTCGGGCTGAAGGCGGCGACTGGGTCCACCCAGATGCGCGGCTTCCGGGACGCGGCCGGCGACGGTCTGCTGGCCTCGATGGTCTCCGGCAATGCATTTGGCGGCGTGTTCCGGCAATTGGCGGCCTCCGGCTGGGTGGCATCCTTCCCCAACGGGCAGCCGAGCGTGCCGGGCGTGCCGGTCTCCATCCTCTGGTTCGTGGCCTTCGCGGCCATTGCCACGCTGGTCCTCCAGCGCACCCGTTTGGGCAATTGGATCTTCGCGGTCGGCGGCGATGCGAATTCGGCGCGGAACTCCGGCGTGCCGGTCGCTGCGGTGAAGACGGCGTTGTTCATGGTGACGGCCTGCGCAGCCGCGTTCGTCGCCATGCAGACGGTGCTGGACGCCGGGTCGACGGATGCCGTGCGCGGCAACCAGAAGGAGTTCCAAGCGGTGATCGCTGCGGTGATTGGCGGCTGCCTGCTCACCGGCGGTTATGGTTCGGCCATCGGCGCCTTTTTCGGCGCCATCATCTTCGGCATGGTGTCGGTGGGGCTGACATACACCCGGTTCGATAGCGATTGGTTCCAGGTTTTCCTCGGCGCCATGCTGCTGATGGCGGTGATCTTCAACAACTACGTCCGCCGGCACGTCACGGGGGAGCGTTGAGGGTGGCCGCTGTGACCCCCGTGGAGGCGGCCGCACGCCCGGCTGCGAACCATGCCGCCGTGCCGCTGATCGAGGTGCGGCAGATCGTCAAGCATTTCGGCCACGTGGTGGCGCTGAACGGCGTCTCCCTCGCGGTGCATGAGGGCGAGGTGCTCTGCCTGCTGGGCGACAACGGCGCCGGCAAGTCGACGCTGATTAAGACGCTGTCCGGGGTCCACCGGCCGACCTCGGGCGAGTTCTACGTGGGTGGCCAGCCGGCCGTGTTCTCGAGCCCGCGGGATGCGCTGGATGCGGGCATCGCCACCGTATACCAGGATTTGGCGATGATCCCGCTCATGTCGATCAGCCGCAACTTCTTCATGGGGCGCGAGCCGCTGCGGTCGATCGGGCCGTTCCGCCTGCTGGACCAGGCCCATTGCGACGCGGTGACCCGGGCCGAGTTGGCGGCCATCGGCATCGACGTGCGCGACCCGCACCAGGCGGTGGGCACGCTGTCGGGCGGCGAGCGGCAATGCGTGGCGATCGCGCGCGCGGTGCATTTCGGCGCCAAGGTGCTGATTCTGGACGAGCCGACCTCTGCCCTCGGCGTGGCGCAGACGGCGATGGTGCTGAAATACATCAACCAGGTGCGCGCCAAGGGGCTCGGCGTGATCTTCATCACCCACAATGTGCGCCACGCCTACGCCGTCGCACAGCGGTTCACCGTGCTCAACCGCGGCCAGACCGTCGGCGACTATGCAAAATCCGAGATCGCCATCGAGGAACTGCAGGACCTGATGGCAGGCGGCAAGGACATGATGGACCTGTCGCACGAGTTGAACGGCACGATCTGACGCTGCCGCGCGAATGCCAATAAGAGGGAGGAACACATCATGAAGCGCTTCAAATTGGCAGCAGGCTTCCTGCTGCTGGCCGTGGCTGGATGGGCTGCAACCGCCGCGGCCAAGGACATCAGCATCGTCATGATCACGCATGGCCAAGCGTCCGACCCGTTCTGGTCCATCGTCAAGAAGGGTGCGGACGATGCCGCCCGCGAGGCCGGCGTGACGCTGAGCTATCGTGCGCCCGACACGTTCGACATGGTGGCGATGGGCCAGCTCATCACGGCCGCCGCAAACCAGCAGCCGGACGGCATGATCGTGTCCATCCCGGACAGCGACGCGCTCGGCGGCCCGATCAAGGCGGCGGCCGCGCAGGGCATCCCCGTCATCTCGATAAACTCCGGAGCCCAGGCTGCCAAGGCGTTGGGCGTGCGGCTGCATGTGGGGCAGGATGAGCTCAGCGCAGGCCGGGCCGCGGGGGAGAAGCTGGCACAACTGGGCGGCCACCATGGGCTGTGCGTGAACCACGAGGTCGGCAATGCCGGCCTGGACCAACGTTGCGACGGTTTCGCCAAGGGCTTCGCCAGCAAGACGTCCGTGCTTCCGACCACGCAGGACCCGGCGGACACGGTCGCCAAGGTGCGCGCCGCGTTGCAATCGGACCCCAGCATCGACACCATCCTCTCGCTGAACGCTGCCACCACGGGCGAGGCGGTGGTGGATGCAGTGAAGCAGTCCGGCATGACCGGCAAGGTGAAGGTGGCGGCGTTCGACCTGGCGCCCCCGTTCCTGCGGTCCGTCGCTGAAGGCGATGCGGCCTTCGCGCTCGATCAGCAGCCCTATTTGCAAGGCTATTTGCCGGTTGCGATCCTGGCGCTGAACGCGAAAGATGGCCTCATGCCCTCGAGCGACATCCAGTCCGGCCCGAACCTGGTCATGCGCGACCAAGTCGGCAAAGTGACGGACCTGTCCTCCCGCGGCATCCGTTGAGCAGGATGCCAGCCTGATGCGTTTGAACGTCTGCGTGGTTGGCCATGGCATGATGGGGACTTGGCACGCCCTGGCGCTTCGTGGCACCGGCGCCGTCCTTCATACCCTCGTGGGTGTGGAGGATGCAGCCACGGGCGCTTTTGCCCGGCAGCACGGCTTCACCAAGTGGACGACCTCGCTCGATGGCGCCCTGGCTGACCCCGAGGTGGATGCCGTGATCTTGACCACCCCGAGCGAGCTGCACGAGGCGCAGGCGATCCAATCGTTGCATGCGGGAAAGCACACGCTGATTGAAATCCCCATCGCCATGAGCCTGGCGGGCGCCGAACGCGTGGTGGCAACTGGCGAGCGGAGCGGCCTGGTGTACGGCCTGTCGCACCCGATGCGGTTTCGGCGCGAGCGGGACGGCTTGCGGGCCAGGTTGCAAGCCGGCGAGGAGACCATCCGCCACATTGCGGGCCGCTTTTTTATTAAGCGCCTGGTCAATATCGGTGGGACCGGCCTCAAGCGGGACTGGATCGACAACATTCTGTGGCATCATTTCTGCCACTTCACCGATCTTGGGCTCAGCCTTTTTGGCGATGTGCCGATCCGCCGGGTGCAAAGCCACTTGGGCCCGTTGCACCCGACAGTGGGGATCCCGATGGAATGCGTGCTGCTGGTGGAGAACGAGGCGGACCAGACGCTGCTCGTGCACGGGTCCTACCATGCCAGCTACCGCCTCTACGACACGCTGATCCTGACTGACCGAGACACCTACGAGTACAACATCCTAGACGCCACCCTGCGCACGGCGGCCGGTATCGTATCCATCGAGAACGAGCAGGAGAACGCCGCGCGGGTCACTCAGGACTTCGTCGCCGCGGTTCGGGAGCGGCGGCAACCCCGTGCGTCCGGCCCGTCCGTGCTGCCCGCCATGCGGGTGCTGCAACATGCGCAGGACGCCTGGGACAGCCGCCACGGCGTTCAGGCGATTCCTGGCCGGCCGCTTGCGATCGGACCGCTTTGAGCTTGGGCGGACGAGCCCGGTCCTAGTAGGCGCTGAGGCTGTTGTAGCAGATTCCTCTTGCCTGTCGTTTCAGGTAGTGTATGCTACATTAGCTTAGCGCATTGAGGCCTCCCATGAACGCCACGAGCTGGACCCATGCAGCACCCACGGTTCTTGCAGCCTTCCTGGCATCCGCGGTCGAATTCGTGGAAGCGCTGACCGTCATCCTGGCGGTTGGCAGCGTCCGCGGCTGGCGGGACACGCTGGCCGGTGCCGCTGCGGCCGTGGGTGCTCTGCTGGTCATTGTTGCCGGTCTCGGCTCGACATTGGCCAAAGTGCCGCTTGCATCCATGCAGCTCGTCGTCGGCACGTTGCTCTTGCTGTTCGGCATGCGGTGGCTGCGCAAGGCGGTGCTTCGCTCGGCCGGCGTCATCGCGCTGCATGACGAGGCAGCAGCCTATGCCAAGCAAACCCGCGCGATGCAGGCGCATGCCGCGTCCCGGGGCTGGGACGGAATCGCCTTCGGCGCCGCGTTCCAGATCACGATGCTGGAGGGGGCAGAGGTCGTGTTCATCGTCATCGCCGTGGGCGCTGGGGGCGCCGGCCTGCTGCTGCCGGCCAGCCTGGGCGCCGCCGCGGCGCTGCTGGTGGTAGCGATGCTTGGGCTGGCGCTCCACCGGCCGCTCGCCATGGTGCCGGAAAACAGCCTGAAGTTCACCGTCGGCGTGCTGCTGTCGGCGTTTGGCAGCTTCTGGGCCGGCGAGGGACTCGGCATCGTCTGGCCCGGCGCCGACTGGTCGATCCTAGGCCTTGTCGCCGGCTTCCTGGCGCTCGCCCTACTGACGGTCCCGCTTTGCCGCCGGGCACGCGCCGGTATTGCCGCAACCAACGCCTGAGGCGGCGATCATGCAGCTCAAGACCATCTGGCACGAGATGCTCGGCCTGTTCGTGGACGACCAGCTATTGGCCGTCGCGATCCTGGTCTGGCTCGCCGTTGTCTGGCTCCTGGTCAGCCACGCCGGTATTGCGCCGGTCTGGCATGCCATCGCCCTGTTCGCCGGGCTGGCCGTGATCCTGGTCGAAAGCACCATACGCGCGGCACGGCGATAACGCCTGCCAACACCCCCCAGCCGTGTCTAGCACCGGGCGGCATGAAAGAGGACAGCGATGCGGCGTTCAATCAAGCTGGTTGCCGGAGTGGTCGTCCTGGCGGGAGCCGCCTGGGGGATGCAGCGTTATTTGCAGCCAGCGCCCGTCGCAGCGGCGCCGGCCGCGCCGGCCGTTCCCGTCGTCATAACTCCCGTCAAGCAAACCGACGTGGCGATCGTGCTCAGCGGTCTCGGCACAGTGCAGGCGCTGAATACGGCCGTCATCCGGTCGCAGGTCACCGGCCTGCTGCAAAGCGTGAACTTCACCGAGGGCCAGGAGGTGAAACGAGGCGACTTGCTGGCGCAGATCGACCCGCGGCTGCAGCAGGCTGCCCTGGAGCAGGCCAAGGCGACGCAGGGGCGTGACCAAGCCCACCTGACCAACGCCCAGACCAACATCAACCGCAACCGGCCGCTGCTGAGCAAGGGGTTTGCCACCGAGCAGCAGGTCACCGACGAACAATCCCAGATCACCCAGCTCGAAAACGACGCGAGATCCGATGAGGCTGCCGTCGACAACGCGCAAACCCAACTGAGCTACACCTCGCTGATGGCCCCGTTCGACGGCGTAACCGGCATCCAGGCGCTCGACGTCGGCAACATCATCCACCCGACCGATGCCACCGGACTGGTGACGGTCACGCAGGTGCAGCCGATCACGGTGGTGTTTGTCCTGCCCGCGGCCAACATCCAGGCCGTGCAGGAAGCCTTGGCCGCCGGTCCCGTCCAGGCTGCGGCGTATGATCAGGCAGGAACCCGGCTGCTCGACACGGGCAAGCTGTTGCTGATCAACAACCAAGCCGACCCCGCCACCGGCACCGTCCAATTGAAGGCGGTGTTTCCCAACGCGAAGCGCCTGCTTTGGCCCGGCACCTTCGCCAATGTCACGCTGACTCTGCGCACGGTCCATAACGGCCTGACCATCCCGACCGACGCCGTGCAGCAAGGGACCCACGGCTTGTTCGTGTTCGTGGTCGGCCCGGACAACAAGGTGATCGACACGCCGATCGAGGTGCAGCAGCGTGAGCGGGGCGTGGCCCTGGTCAGCCGCGGCCTGCAGCCAAATGAGGCCGTGATCGAGCAGGGCCAATACAACCTGGTGGACGGCACCAGCGTGGTCGCATCGAAGCCAGGCCAGGTCGCGAACGCCTCGCCGGCCACGTCCGGGTTGCTGCCATGAACCTCTCGTCCGGCTTCATACGCCGCCCGGTGGCCACGTCGCTGCTGATGGTGGCGATCGTCACGCTCGGCGTCATCGGCTATCAAGGCCTCCCCGTCGCGGCCCTGCCCAACATCGATCCCCCGACCATCCAGGTGACGGCGCAACTGCCCGGGGCGGATCCGGAAACTGTGGCTGCGACGGTCGCCACGCCGCTGGAACGGCAGTTCGGCCAAATTCCCGGCCTGTCGCAAATGACATCCAGCAGCGGCACCGGCTTCACCCAGGTCACCCTGCAGTTCGACCGCAGCCGCACCATCGACTCCGCCGCGTCGGACGTGCAAGCGGCGATCAACGCGACCGGCGGGCAGTTGCCGGCGTCGCTGCTAAACCCGCCGATCTACCGCAAGACCAACCCGGCGGACACGCCCATCCTGCTGGTCTCACTGTCTTCGGACACGCTGCCGATCACGACGGTCAGCGACTATGCCAACTCGGTGCTGGCGCAGAAGCTATCCCAGGTGCAGGGCGTGGGGCTGGTGGGCATCGGTGGGCTGCAGAGCCCGTCGATCCGCATCCAGGTCAATCCCGCCCAGCTTGCCGCGGCCAATCTGGACCTCGAGCAGGTTCGCACGGCGCTGGTCAACGCCACCGTCGACCAGCCCAAAGGCCAGCTTTATGGCGCACAGCAAACCTATGCGTTGCAGACCAACGACCAACTGCTGACGCCAGCCGGGTTCGCCGACACCATCATCGCCTATCGCAATGGCGCCGCCCTGCGCGTGCGCGACATCGGCCAGGCGATCTTGGCGCCGGATGACCGCACGCTCGGCGGCTGGCTGAACAGCAAACCCGCCGTCCTGCTCGCAGTGCAGCGGCAGCCCGGCGCGAACGTGATCGCGACCGTGGCCGCCATCAAGAAGGCCTTGCCTCAGCTCGAGGCGTCGGTCCCCCCCGCGGTGGAGGTGGAGATCGTCTCCGACCGCACGCAAACCATCAACGCCAGCGTCTCGGACGTGCAATTCACCCTGTTGCTGACCATCGCCCTGGTCGTCGGGGTGATTGCAGTCTTCCTGCGCAAGTTCTGGGCGACCTTTATCCCCGCCATCTCCGTGCCGATCTCGCTGGTCGGCACGTTCGCGGTGATGTACGCGCTGAACTACAGCCTCGATAACCTCTCGCTGATGGCGCTGACGATCGCGGTGGGTTTCGTCGTCGACGACGCCATCGTCATGATCGAGAACATCGTCCGCCACATGGAGCACGGCGCCGGACCGCTGGAGGCCGCGCTGCAAGGCGCCGAAGAAATCGGCTTCACCATCGTCTCGATCTCAATCTCGCTGATCGCCGTGTTCATCCCGCTCTTTCTGCTGAGTGGCGTGGTTGGCCTGTTGTTCCGCGAGTTTGCCGTAACCGTGGCCGTATCGATCCTGGTCTCAGTCGTGGTCTCGCTGACCCTCACGCCGATGATGTGCGCCTACCTGCTGAAGCCCGGCCACGAAACCAAGCCTGGCGCTTTGTCACGGCTGATCGAAGGCAGGCTTCACGCGCTCGTCAGGGGCTATGACGCAATGCTGGGCGTGGCGCTGCGCTTCCGGCTGGTCACGCTTGGCGTCATGATCCTGACGGTGGTCGCCACCGTGTGGCTGTTCATCAGCATCCCCAAAGGCTTCTTCCCGCAACAGGATACCGGCCTCATCGTCGGCATCAGCGAGGCGGCGCAGAACGTCTCCCCAGACGGCATGAAGCAGCGGCAGCAGGCGGTTTTGACGCTCGCCGGCAACGACCCGGCGGTCGCATCCGCAGTCGGCTACATCGGCCCGGGCGGCCCGACCGTGACGGAGAATGACGGCCGCGTGTTCATCACCCTGAAGCCCGAAAGCCAGCGCACCGACACCGCCGACCAGGTGATCCAGCGGCTGAGCCGGACGTTCCAGCAGGTGCAGGGCATGACGGTGTTCATGCAAAGCGCGCAGGACATCACCATCGGCAGCCGGCTGTCGAAAACGCAGTACCAATATACCCTAACCGACATCGACGAGCAGGAATTGGCGCTCGACGGGCCCAAGCTGATGGCAAAGCTGCAAGCTTTGCCGCAGCTCTCCGCGGTGGCCAGCGACCAGCAATCGTCCGGGCAGACGCTGACGGTCGAGATCAACCGCGCCACCGCATCGCGCTTCGGCATCGACCCGGCAGCCGTGGACTCGACTTTGTACGATGCCTTCGGCCAACGCCATGTCGCCCGCCTCTACACCAGGCTCAATCAATACTATGCCATCCTGGAGGTGGACCCGAGCCTGCAGCTTGGCCCGGATGCGTTGAACCGGATCTACGTCCACTCGCAAAGCGGCCAGCAGGTTCCGCTGAGCCAGATTGCGACCTTCAAGTCGGCCACCGCGCCACTCGCCGTCAACCACCAGGGGCAGTTCCCGTCCGTCACGCTCAGCTTCAATATCAAGCCGGGCGTGTCGATTGGTGCCGCGGTCGCGGCGGTGCAGGCCGCGACCGCCAGCTTGCATTTTCCGCGTTCGCTGGCGACGGGCTTCCAAGGCAGCGCGCAGGCGTTCCAAAGCTCGCTCAGCAGCACGCCGATCCTAATCCTGGCAGCGCTGTTTGCCGTCTACATCATCCTGGGCATGCTGTACGAGAGCATGATCCATCCGCTGACCATCCTGTCGACCCTGCCTGCCGCCGGGCTCGGCGCGTTGGCGACGCTGATGCTGTTCGGCATGCCGCTGGACGTGATTGGAATCATCGGCATCATCCTGCTGATCGGCATTGTGAAGAAGAATGGCATCATGCTGGTGGACTTCGCCATCCATGCCGAGCGCGAGCGCGGGATGTCTGCCGAAGCTGCGATCCACGAGGCATGCTTGCTGCGGTTTAGGCCCATCCTCATGACCACCTTGTGCGCCATGCTTGGCGGCGTGCCTCTTGCTCTGGGTACGGGCGTGGGGTCGGAACTGCGGCAGCCGCTTGGCTATGCCATGGTGGGCGGCTTGCTGGTGTCCCAGGTGTTGACGCTGTTCACGACGCCTGTGGTTTACATCTACATGGACAAGCTGAACCAGGCCGTGCGGCGGCTCCGCTCCGGCGCAAAGCCCGCTGTCCGCGTGCCAGCGTAAGGAGCAGTATCAAGCCTTGCGTCCCCCATCACTGTGGGGGAGGACATGGCCGGGCAAGCGCCGGCGTGCCTTGGTGATCACATCGCGGCCGTTGCATCCTTCGCGTAGGATGAGTGCAGGATGGCCTCGATCACAGCCTGTGCCAGTTCGTCGGCGCGCTCCGGACCGATCGCCACGAACTCCACTTCGGATAGCTCGGGCAACTGCCCGGAAGACGCAACCACCGCCAGGCCCGGCGGTATCAAGACGCCAGAGTGAGGTGCAAGACCCAAGCCGGCGCGCGTCGCCGCATAGACCCCGCTGAGGCTGCTGCTTGTGCATGCCACCCGCCAGGGCCGCTTCGCCGCCGTCAGCGCATCCAGCGCAATCGCCCGCGTAATGCTCGGAGGCGGATACAAAACCAGCGATAATGGCTGATGCGGGTCAGGCCGGATGCCGGGCCGGCCAACCCAAACCAGTTGCTCGCGCCACACCACATGGCCGCGCCGGTCGCCCCGGCGTCGCTTCGCCAGCAGCACGTCCAGGCCCCCCATATCGAACGCCTCATACAAGTGGCCGCTCAGCCCTACCGTCAGAGCGAGATCCACCCTGGGATGGCGTTGGGTGAACGCTGCCAGCACGTCGGCAAGCCCGGACTGCACGAAGTCCTCCGAAATTCCAAGCCGTAAATGCCCGTGCAAGCCGGACTTGGCGAACAGCGCTTGCAGCCGCCGATTGGCGTCAAGCACCTGGCGGGCACTGACCATCAGCGCCACCCCATCAATCGTCGGCGAGACTGAATGGGTGTCCCGCGCCAGCAGCCGGCGCTGCACGATATCCTCCAGCCGTTTGACGTGTTGGCTGACGGTGGATTGCTGCAAGCCAAGCCGGCGTGCGGCCAGCGTGAAGCTCTGCATCTCTGCCACGGCCACGTACGAGCGAAGCAGGTCCGGATTGATGTTCATAGCCAACGGTTATCATAAACAGCGATTGTTGATATCCATATTACGCGCTAACGCGATAGCCAACCGTCTGCTAGTCATGTCGTTTCTCCGACCTGACGAGCAGCACCCCTATGTCCCACATCGAACCCGCGCCCATGCTCGCCGCCCGCAGCATGCCCAGCGCCGGGTCCGATCTGCCGACGACCCAGGCCTTTACCGCCACACCCGTGGTGCTGGCAGTGACCGGCCTGGTCGGCCTGGGCGCGGGCATCGGCGGCATGCTGCTGGCGATGTTGCTGCACCTGATCCAGCACTGGGCGTATGGCTATAGCCTGGCCGCCATCATCAGTCCGCAAAGCTTCCTCAGCGGCGTTACGGACGCACCGCCCTGGCGCAGGACCGCGGTTATGGCGCTGTGCGGTCTGATCGCCGGATGCGGCTGGTGGGCGGTTTATGCCCTGGGACGCCCGCTGGTCAGCATCAAGCAGGCGGTCAACTCGGACGGTGCGGCCATGCCGGCCGCCACCCTCGGCCACGCCCTGCTGCAGATCATCACCGTGGCCCTGGGCTCTCCGCTGGGGCGGGAGGTTGCCCCGCGCGAGATCGGCGCCCTGTGGGCGACCTGGGTTAGTCGCCGCGCCGGGCTCAGCTCCACCGATACCCGGATCATGGTGGCGTGCGGCGCCGGCGCAGGCCTGGCCGCCGTCTACAACGTCCCGCTCGGCGGCGCGGTGTTCACCCTGGAAGTGCTGCTGCAAACCTTCACCCTGACCGCGATCGTCCCTGCAATCCTTACCTCCGTCATCGCCGCCCTGGTGGCCTGGGTGGGGCTCGGCAATGAGTCGCAGTACCGCCTGCCGCACCTGGAGATTAGCCCCGCGCTGATTGCTTGGTCCCTGCTCACCGGTCCGCTGTTCGGCATCGCCGGGCACTGGTACACCCGCCTCGCCACCGCCGCCCGCAGCCGAGCCCCGCGAGATCGCCGGCTCGTGCCTTGGTGCCTCGGCGTGTTCGGCGTCATTGGCGCGATGTCTATCTGGTATCCGCAGCTACTCGGCAACGGCAAGGGGCCGATGCAGCTCGATCTGAACGGCAGCATCGGGCTGCAGTTGGCGGCAACCTTACTGGTGCTGAAGCTGGCCGCCACCACCGCCAGCCTGCGCGGCGGCGCCGAAGGCGGCATGCTGACCCCCGGCATGGCCACTGGCGCCCTCATGGCGACCCTGCTCGGCGCCGCCTGGAACCATGCCTGGCCAGGAACGCAATTGGCGGCCTACGCCGTGGTCGGAGCCGCCGCCTTCCTGTCATCCTCGATGGCGATGCCGTTGACCGCGACCGCGCTGATCCTGGAGTTCACCCGCATCGACCACGATTTCCTGGTGCCCGTCCTACTCGCCATCGGCGGCGCAATGGCCAGCCGCTTTTGGATGCAGGGTCAGCGCGCGGGTGCCGGCGGTTGACCGTTCCCATCGGGGGTGCTTGCGGTGATTGAAAAGCTGGAATTCCTCATCGCGGTCGCGCGGGAGCAGAACTTCCGGCGCGCGGCCGAAGCCTGCGGCGTCGCCCAGCCGACGCTGTCAGCCGGGATCAAGGGCCTGGAAGACCAGCTTGGCGTCCAGCTCGTTCGCCGCTCCTCGCGGTTTCAGGGAATGACCCCGGAGGGTGAGCGCGTGCTGGACTGGGCGCGGCGGCTGGTGGGTGATGCGCGGGCGATGCGCCAGGAGGTTCGCTCGCTCCGGCACGGGCTGAGCGGCAGCCTGCGGCTGGCAGTGATCCCGACCGCGCTGCCCTATGCGCCGACGCTGACGCAGCCCTATCGCGCGCTGCATCCCGGGGTGCGCGTCACCATCCTGTCCCGCAGCTCCGACGAGATCCTGGTGCAGCTAGACGGGCTGCAGGTCGACGCCGGTTTGACATACCTGGGCAACGAGACCCTGGGCCGGCTCCGGGCGCTGCCGCTTTACGTCGAACGCTATCGGCTGGTGATTTCCGCCAAGTCGCCGTTGGCCCGGCGCAAGGAGGTGTCCTGGGCCGAAGCTGCAACGCTGCCGCTGTGCCTGCCGCCGCCCCAGATGCAGAATCGCCGCATCCTTGACCGGCTGCTGCGCTCCTCCAACGCCGATAATAATTCCTGCGTGCTAGAGTCCGACTCGCCACTTGCCCTGTTGGCGCATCTGCGGGCCGGCGATTTATGCACGATCGTGTCCGAGCAGGTGGCATTGCTGTTGGCAGACTCCGGGGCGTTCCGGACCCTCCCGATCAATGGCGATGCGGCATTCACGGTCGGTTTGGTGGTTCCAGACCGAGCGCCCATGTCGCCTATCTTGCGCACGCTGATCGACGTTGCCGAGCGGTTGGGGCGAGCTTGATAAGGCTTCGCTATCGCAGCACCGGGTTGCGGCCTTGTTCCGCGCTGGCATGCTTCGGTAAGCCTGGACATTGGGAAGAAATGTTGCAGGACCTGGCACTTAATGAATGTTAACGCTCGTATTCGGTATGAAGCCCCTGCGGCGTCGCTGCTGGATCGGGCACGGATTATAGCCCAGCCGGGCTTCAACCGCTGGCTGGTTCCACCCGCTGCCCTCGCCATCCATCTCTGCATCGGCATGATCTACGGCATGTCGGTGTTCTGGCTGCCGCTGTCGCATTCGGTGGGCGCGGCGTGTGGTCCGAACACGGGGTTGCTGCAGAGGCTGACCGTCGTGTCATGCGACTGGTCCGTGTCCAACCTGGTTGCCGGGTTTGAACTGGGCATCGTGTTCCTTGGCGCCTCCGCCGCGATTTGGGGTGGCTGGCTAGAACGGGCCGGACCACGGCGCGCCGGCGTATCAGCGGCGCTGTGCTGGAGCGCCGGGCTCGCGGTCACCGCGCTTGGCGTCTACCTGCACCAGCTCTGGATTGTGTGGCTCGGCATGGGGGCAATCGGCGGCATCGGCCTGGGAATTGGCTACATCTCGCCAGTGTCCACACTGGTGAAATGGTTCCCGGATCGGCGTGGCATGGCGACCGGCATGGCGATCATGGGGTTTGGCGGCGGCGCGATGATCGGCGCGCCTCTGGCCGCATGGCTCATGGCCACCTTCAAGGGCGCATCCGGCCCGGGCGTGTGGCAGACGTTCCTGGTGTTGGCGGGCATTTATCTCGTGTTTATGATGGCAGGCAGCTTTGCCTACAGGGTGCCTCCGGCAGACTGGAAGCCGCAGGGCTGGGAGCCAAAGCTGGCCACGCGGCGCTTCGCCGCCACCGGGCACGTGTACTTGCACCGGGCAGTGCGCACGCCGCAGTTCTGGCTGATCTGGGTCGTGCTGCTGCTGAATGTCAGCGCCGGCATCGGCGTGTTGAGCGTGGCGTCGCCCATGCTGCAACAGCTTTTCGGCGCTCCTGCGGCGGTGGCCGCGGGCTTCGTCGGGCTGTTATCCGTGTTCAACATCGGCGGCCGGTTTTTTTGGGCATCGTTCTCCGACCATCTCGGCCGCAAGAACACCTATTTCGTGTTCTTCGCCCTGGGTATCGCGCTCTACGCCGCCCTACCCTGGGCCGCCCACACCGGCAACAAGGGCCTGTTCGTCGGCATCTGCTGCGTCATCCTGTCCATGTATGGCGGCGGGTTCGCCACCGCTCCCGCCTACCTGGCCGACATCTTCGGCACGCAGTTCGTGGGTGCCGTGCACGGCCGCTTGCTGACGGCCTGGTCCACCGCCGGCGTGCTCGGCCCGTTGCTAGTCAGCTACATCAGCCAGCGTGCGACGCAGTCGGGAACTGCAAAAGTATTCATTTATGACCAAACGCTTTACGTAATGGCTGGACTGCTGGCGGTGGGGTTGTTCGCCAACTTGCTGGTACGTCCGCTGTCGGCGCGCTGGTTCATGACACCGGGTGAGTTGGCCATCGTGCAGAACCCTGGAACGGGCGTGGTGCAAGGCGGCTCCTACGGTATTGGTCTCGGCGGCCTATCGGCCGGCGTGGCGCTGGCTTGGCTGTGCGTGGTGCTGCCCATTGCTTGGGGTTTGTACATGACCCTCTCGGAAGTCGGCAGCTTGTTTTGAACAACAAAGGACGATGTGATGGGAAATAGCAGGCGTAATTTTCTGGGCGGTGCGGCGCTTGGCGTTGGCGGCCTGGTGGCAATGACGGGCGGCGTATCCGCAGCGGGCGCCACGGACCATGGCAAGGCCGGCGCAGGTGGCTTTGGACTGCAGTCGACCCCGCTCCCACCGGGTGCCACGGTCGCCTACCACGACCCGGAGGACGTGGGCGAAATGCCCGAGTTCACCCGTTCGCTGGATGGATCGCAGCCCAAGGTCACGTCGGGCGGCTGGGCGAAGGAATCGACCGAGCACCAGCTTCCGATCCAAAAGGGCTTGGCCGGCGTTCACATGTTCCTCAATCCCGGCAGCTCGCGGGAGCTGCACTGGCATGCGATTGCGGCAGAGTGGGCCTACGTCATCGCGGGCCGTTGCCAGACCGTGGCGCTTGACCCGTCCGGCCAGACCGAGGTGAACAACTATGTCCCCGGCGACCTCTGGTTCTTCCCAAAGGGCCATGGCCACGCCATTCAGACCATCGGCGACGAGCCTTGCCACTTCCTCTTGTCGTTCGACAATGGCGCCTTTTCCGAGCACGGCACGTTCTCGATCACCGATTGGATCGATGTGACGCCAAAGGAGATGCTGGCGGCCAATTTCGGCATGACCAAGGACGCGTTCGATGCGTTCCCGAAAGGCGAAACCTATATCCAGTCCGGCGCCGTGCTGCCAGCCGCCATGGCGATCGATGCGCCCTGGCCCAGGGAGTCGACCCACAAGTTCAGCTTGCTAAAAGATGTCCGGGCCCGGCGCGATTTCGACGGCGGCTCCTTCAATCTCGCCACCGTTGATGAGTGGCCGATCTCCACTGCGATGTCCGGCGGGCTGATGGTGATCCAGCCTGGACAGATGAAGGAGCTGCACTGGAATCCGAACGCCAACGAGTTCCACTATTACCTGAAGGGAACTGGGCAGGTCGCACTATTCGGTTCTGGCGGCCGTGGCAAGGTGGCCAACGTCAAGGCGGGTGATTCCGCCTACATTCCGGCTGGGTATGGTCATGCCATCCGCAACACCGGCACGGAAGATCTGGAAATCGTGCAGACCTGGGATGCCGGCAAGTTCCAGGAGATCACTCTGAAGCACTGGATCGAGACGTCGCCGAAGTATTTGCTTGCCAACAACTTCGGCGGCGTGCCGGACAGCACGGTGAGCAAGATCAAGCAAGGCTGAGGCTCGGCGGCTGGGAAGTGACAGCTTCCCAGCCGTTGATAGCTGTTTGCGATCGCAGCATCCAATAAGCTGGCTTGATGATTAGCAAAGCCTGTCCAATCTCCCCCACATGTCAGGAACGAGACTGGGAATGCCGAAGCACCGTATCGATCCGATCGCTGCCGTGCGGTTGGACACGCCTGTGTGGCCGGGGGCGGAACGCGCCGGGTCGATCATCGCGGCCCACGCCCATATGCCGGGTGCGATGCTGCCGCTGCTGCACGCCCTGCAAGCGGAGTTCGGCTACGTTCCGCCTGAAGCCGAACCAATGATTGCACGGGCGCTGAACATCTCGCGCGCCGAAGTGTATGGCGTCATCTCGTTCTACCACGATTTCCGCCGCGCTCCGGCCGGCCGCCACGTGCTGAAAATCTGCCGCGCCGAAGCCTGCCAGGCGATGGGCGCTGCGGCCCTGGCGAGTGATCTGCTCGCCCGGCTTGGTCTCGATTGGGGCGGCAAGACGCCTGACGGCCGGCTCACCGTGGAGCCAACCTTCTGCCTCGGCCTGTGCGCCTGCGCCCCTGCGGCACTGTTCGATGACGAGCCGCTCGGCCGGGTGAACCGCGCAACCCTGGACGAATTGGCGCAGCAGGCATGACCCGCATTTTCGTCTCCGCCGATGCGGCCGCCTTGGCCCTCGGCGCCAACCAGGTAGCAGCCGCCCTCACGGCCGAAGCCGCCCGGCGCGGCGTCGCCATCGACATCATTCGCACCGGCAGCCGTGGGATGGTGTTCTTGGAACCGCTGGTGGAAGTGCATACTCCGCACGGCCGGATCGGCTACGGGCCAGTGGCGGCCGGCGACGTGGCGGGATTGTTCGACGCCCTGCTCGATGGCGGGGGCCACGCGCTCTGCATCGGGCAGCCGGAGCAGCATCCATGGCAGGTGGGCCAGACCAGGCTCACCTTTGGCCGCTGCGGCGTCATCGACCCGGCGTCTGTCGAGGATTACTGCGCCCATGGCGGATTTACCGGCCTCGCGCGGGCGCTCGCGCTGAGTGGCACGGAGATTGTCGACGAGCTCAAGCTGTCAGGCCTGCGGGGTCGTGGCGGGGCCGGGTTCCCCACCGGCATCAAGTGGAACACGGTGCGGCTTGCCCCGGCGGACCAGCGCTACGTCGTCTGCAACGCCGACGAGGGCGATAGCGGCACCTTCGCCGACCGCATGCTGATGGAGGGCGATCCGCTCAGCCTGATCGAAGGCATGACGATTGCCGCCCTGGCAGTCGATGCGACGCAGGGCTTCATCTATTGCCGGTCTGAATACCCGCATGCCTTCCGGTCGATGCAGCACGCTATTCGGCAGGCGGAAATGGCGGGCTATCTTGGCGCCGACATTCGCGGGTCCGGGCGGGCGTTCACGCTGGAAGTGCGGCTCGGCGCTGGCGCGTATATCTGCGGCGAGGAAACGTCGCTGCTCGAGTCGCTCGAAGGCAAGCGCGGCATGGTGCGCGCGAAGCCGCCCTTGCCGGCGGTCGAAGGGCTGTTCGGCAAGCCGACGGTCGTCAACAACGTGCTTTCGCTCGCAGCCGTGCCCTTCATCCTGGCGAAAGGCGGCAAGGCCTACGCTGACTACGGCACTGGCCGCTCGCTGGGCACGCTGGCCGTGCAATTGGCCGGCAACGTCAAACGCGGCGGGCTGATTGAGGTGCCGTTCGGCGTGACGCTGCGCACCATCGTGGAGGAGTATGGCGGCGGGACGGCGACCGGGCGGCCGGTACGCGCGGTTCAGGTGGGCGGTCCGCTTGGCGCCTATTTCCCAGCCAGCCTGATGGACACGCCGCTTGACTACGAGGCGTTCGCCGCGGCCAAGGGCTTGATTGGCCATGGCGGCGTGGTCGTGTTCGACGATACCGTCGATCTCGCTGCGCAAGCCCGCTTCGCCTTCGAGTTCTGCGCAATCGAAAGTTGCGGCAAATGCACTCCTTGCCGCATCGGCGCGGTGCGCGGGCAAGAAGTGATCGACCGCATCAGCAATGATGTGCAGCGGGAGAGGAACATGGCATTGCTGCGCGACTTGTGCACGGTCATGGCCGAGGGGTCGCTGTGCGCGATGGGCGGCTTGACGCCAGTGCCCGTCATGTCCGCGCTCACCCACTTCCCGGAGGATTTCATGCGACCCGCGTTGCCAATGGCCGCGGAATAAGGAGCCGTCACGTGGGCCTGATCAAGGAAATCGACTACGGCACGCCGATCCGCCTCAGCGAGAAGGAGGTGACGCTCAAGATCGATGGGCAGGACGTCACCGTCCCGCACGGCACGTCCGTGATGGCAGCGGCGATGGCGCTGGGCACCAAAATCCCGAAGCTGTGCGCCACCGACAGCCTGGAGCCGTTCGGGTCCTGCCGGATGTGCCTGGTCGAGATCGCCGGGCGGCGCGGCACGCCGGCCTCCTGCACCACCCCCGCCGAGCACGGCATGGTGGTGACCACGCAAACGCCGGGCTTGGCGAAGCTGCGCCGCGGCGTCATGGAGCTCTACATCTCCGACCACCCGTTGGACTGCCTGACCTGTGCGGCCAATGGCGATTGCGAGCTGCAGGACGTGGCGGGCGCGGTCGGCCTGCGCGACGTGCGCTATGGCCTGGACGGCGCCAGCCATCTCGGCCTGCCGAAGGACGAGAGCAACCCGTATTTTACCTTCGACACGTCCAAGTGCATCGTCTGCAACCGGTGCGTGCGCGCGTGCGAAGAGGTGCAGGGCACTTTCGCGCTGACCATCGAGGGCCGTGGCTTCGACAGCCGGGTCTCTGCTGGCGGCACCGACTTTATGCAGAGCGAGTGCGTGTCCTGCGGCGCCTGCGTGCAGGCCTGCCCGACCGCGACCCTCACCGAAAAGACCGTCATCGAGAAAGGCCAGCCCGAGCACTCTGTGGTCACCACTTGCGCCTATTGTGGCGTAGGCTGCTCCTTCAAGGCGGAGATGCAGGGCACCGACGTCGTTCGCATGGTCCCCTACAAGGACGGCCACGCCAACGAAGGGCACTCCTGCGTGAAGGGCCGTTTTGCGTTCGGCTACGCCAACCACAAGGACCGCATCACCAAGCCAATGATCCGCGCGGCCATCACCGACCCGTGGCGGGAGGTAAGCTGGGCGGAGGCGATCGGCCACGCGGCGTCCGAGTTCAAGCGCATCCAGGCACGCTACGGGCGCGACAGCATCGGCGGGATCACCTCCTCGCGCTGCACCAACGAGGACACCTACCTGGTGCAGAAGCTGGTGCGCGCCGCGTTCGGCAACAACAATGTCGACACCTGCGCCCGCGTCTGTCACTCGCCGACCGGCTACGGGCTGATGACGACATTGGGCACGTCGGCCGGCACGCAGGATTTTGCCTCCGTGGCCGATAGCGACGTGATCCTGGTGATCGGCGCCAACCCGACCGACGGCCACCCGGTGTTCGCGTCGCGCATGAAGAAGCGGCTGCGAGAGGGCGCCAAGCTGATCGTGGCCGACCCGCGCCGGATCGACCTGGTGAAGTCGCCGCACGTGCAGGCGGAGTATCATTTGCCGTTGCTGCCGGGCACCAATGTGGCGCTGATCAATGCACTGGCGCATGTCGTCGTTGCCGAGGGCCTGGTCGCCACCGACTATGTGCGCGAGCGGTGCGAGTGGGATGCGTTCGAGCACTGGGCACGTTTCATCGCCGACCGGCGCAATTCACCCGAGGCGACCGCGGCGTTGACCGGGGTCGACCCGGCGCACGTGCGGTCGGCAGCGCGTTTGTACGCAAGCGGCAAGGCTGCAGCGATCTATTACGGCTTGGGCGTGACCGAGCACAGCCAGGGTTCCACCACGGTGATGGCGATGGCCAACTTGGCCATGGCAACCGGCAACATCGGCAAGCCCGGTGCCGGCGTGAACCCGCTGCGTGGCCAGAACAACGTTCAGGGCAGTTGCGACATGGGCTCGTTCCCGCACGAGTTCCCAGGCTACCGCCACGTCTCGCAGAGCGGCGTACGCGAAATCTACGAGCAGATGTGGGGCGTGCCACTCAGCGGTGAGCCTGGCTTGCGCATCCCCAATATGCTGGACGACGCGGTCGAGGGCAGCTTCAAGGGGCTATATGTCCAGGGCGAGGACATCGCGCAGTCCGACCCGGACACGCACCACGTAACGGCTGGGCTGCGGGCGATGGAATGCGTGGTGGTCCAGGATCTGTTTCTCTGCGAGACGGCGAAATACGCCCACGTGTTCCTGCCGGGCAGTTCGTTCTTGGAGAAGGACGGCACCTTCACCAACGCCGAACGCCGCATCAGCCGGGTTCGCCGGGTGATGCCGCCCATGGGAGGCCTGGCGGACTGGGAGGCGACGATGGCGCTGTCCAACGCGCTCGGCTTTCCCATGGACTACGCCCACCCGTCTGAGATCATGGCCGAGATTGCAGCCACCACGCCGACCTTCCAGGGCGTGTCTTACGACCGGCTGGACGAGCTGGGCTCGATTCAATGGCCGTGCAACGACGCAGCGCCAAGCGGTACGCCGATGATGCACGTGGACCGCTTTGTGCGCGGCCTGGGCCGGTTCATGATCACCGAATTCATCCCGACCGAGGAGCGTACCGGGCCGCTGTTCCCATTGATCCTGACCACTGGGCGCATCCTGTCGCAATACAATGTGGGCGCGCAGACCCGGCGCACCGATAACAGCCGCTGGCACGAAGAAGACGTGCTGGAAATCCATCCCGCCGACGCGGAAAGCCGCGGCGTGCTGGACGGCGACCTGGTGCGCCTGGAAAGCCGCTCCGGCGATGTTGCGCTGCACGCCCGCATCAGCGACCGCATGCAGCCTGGTGTGGTCTACACCACCTTCCATCACCCCAAAACCGGCGCCAACGTCATCACCACCGACTTCACCGACTGGGCGACCAACTGCCCGGAATACAAGGTCACCGCCGTGCAGGTTCGTAAGACCAACCGCATGTCCGACTGGCAGGCGCGTTTCTTTGACGAGGATATGGCACTCACCCAGGTGGCTGCGCCGGCGGAGGCGGCCGAGTAATGCGCGCCGAGAAGCTGATCGTCATGGCCAACCAGATTGCCGGTTTCTTCCGCTCCTACCCCGATGACGAGGCAGTGGCGGGCGTGCATCGCCACTTGGAGTCGTTTTGGACGCCTGGCATGGTGCGCACGCTGCGTCAGCATTTGACGCACGACACAAGCGGGGTCGACGTGTTGGTGGCGCAAGCCATGCGGCACAATCCGGACGTGACCAGCCCGGTGGACAAGGTGTTGTCTCCCATCCGCGAAGGCGGTCAGATCGCGAGCGATGCAGGCTAAACGGCGCAAGATCAACGGCGCGAGGCTCACTGCTTACGGCCCGTGGCGGTGCCGCGCGTTTGTGCGGTATTGACCTCGGGGCTGGCGCGGGAGCGCATCGAATGAGGCTACTGCCACGATGACGCGCTTGGCGGGCAAGGTGGCGTTGGTGACGGGAGGCGGCTCGGGCATCGGGCTGGCGACGGCGCGGGCGTTCGTGCGGGAGGGGGCGCGGGTCTGCATTGTGGACCGGGCAAAGGCCGATCCCGGTGTCACAGGGGCTATGCTGCGCCAAAGCGATGTGGCCGACCCGGCTTGCGCGCCCTCGGATGTCGCGGCGGTGCTCGAGGCATGGGGGCGGCTCGATATACTGGTGACGGCAGCGGGGTTCTCGTCCGCAGGCACTGCGACCACGATCCAGCCCGAGGATTTCGAGGCGGTGATGCGCGTGCACGTTTGGGGAACCTGGCATTATGCGCGCGCGTCAATCCCCGCCCTGCGGGCGGCGGGCGGCGGCAGCATCGTGACGATCAGTTCGCAACTGGCACGGGCGGGCGGGCGCAACAGCGTGGCCTATATCGCGGCCAAGGGCGCCATCCTGAGCATGACCAGGACGATGGCGCTGGACCACGCGGCGGAAGGCATTCGGGTAAACACCATCCTGCCCGGTGCGATCGACACGCCGATGCTGCGGCGCTCGTTTGCGCGGGCGCCCGACCCGGCGGTGCCGGAGGCGGCTTCGCTGGCGCGGCACCCGATGGCGCGGTTTGGGCGGAGCGAGGAAGTGGCCGAGGCGGCGGTTTACCTGGCCAGCGATGCGGCCGGGTTCACCACGGGGACCGAACTGGTGGTGGACGGAGGATGGCTGGCGGCATAGCCGGGAGTTAGCGTGAGCGGCCGAGCAACGCGCGCAGGGCTTGGGCGGGGCGGCTGAGGGCGCGCAACGGGCGGGTCACGCGCCAGGAGGTGGACGCCCGCAGCAGCCGCACCTCGTCACGGTAAGGCACCAAGCTGGCAATCTCGGCCCGCAGCGCCAACTCGGTCGCGCTGGTAGCGGGATCCGCCGCGTGGTCGTTTTCGGCAGCGCGGGGGGCTTCGCTCAACCGGGCGGCGAACGCGGCGGTGCGGGCGCGCTCGGCCGTGAGTTCCTGCTTGGCACGCTCGAGGTCAGCCTCCGCCATCTGCAATGCGTGGCGGAGCTGGCGAAGGGCGGCCTCGGGCTGGCTCATCGCGGCAGGCCAAGTGTGTGCAAGCGGGCCTGGTAGAGTGTGGCCACATACGGCGCACTGTGGTGAGCGCGGATGTGGGCTTGGGCCTGCGCAATCAGCGGGCGGGCGGCGGCGGGCTCCTGCTGCAGGCGGCGCATGAACCAGGCGGCGTGGGCCACGTCCGGCTCGGCCCAAATTTGGCCGGCGCCAGCTTGGCCGGGCACGGATGCGAGTTGGTAATCCACCGGATAGCCGGTGTGCCGGGTGACGAACTCGCCGTTCGCGGCGTAGCGGGTGGCAATAACCGGGCGCTCCAGCAGCATCGCTGCCGCGACTGGGCGGCCAACGCCGTCACTGCGTTGCAGCGCGACCACAGCATGGCAGGCAGCCGGGTGGAGCGGCTGGTCGAGCAGCAGGATGTCAGGGTCGGCGCCGGCCGCCTCGCTCAAGCCGGCGTGCTGCTTTGGGCAAAGGCGTTCCTCGGGCGCCAGGACGAGGCAGGCGCGGCCACGCTGGGTAAAGGCGCGGCGGAACGCGTCCATGGCGGCGCGGCCGGCCTCCGCTGGCTGCGCCCGCTCGACGCGCCCATCGTGCGCTTCCGCAAGCCGGTGCTGCTGACCTGCGCGATGCTGGCGGTCGCCGGCGCCGCGTCGCTGCCGCGCCTCGTGTTCGACGGCGACCCGCTGCATACCAAGGACCCCACGACCGAGGCGGTCCGCACGCTGCATGCCTTGGAGGACGACCCGGTCGCCAACCCTTACACAATCGAGACGCTGGAACCGTCCGTC
>CAXTRX010000006.1:0-16402 GCA_964246785.1 uncultured Acetobacteraceae bacterium
AAGATCACGGCGTCAGGCACTGCCGAAGCAGCATCTGAACGGTAGGGCGGCATGACGCGCTACAGCTTCGGCGGCGACGAACACGTTTTTGTCGAGTTCAGCGCGGAGATGTCGCTGGACTCCTTCTTCGCCTCCCTGGCCATGACCGAGGCGCTGCGGGCGGCAGCGATCGCCGGCGTGAGCGAAATTTGCCCCGCCAACGCCTCGCTGCAGGTGCGCTTCAACCCCGATATCATCGCACCCGACGACGTGATGGCGCGCGTCCAGGCGCTGGAACCGGCCGCCAACACCGCGCCGCCCACGCTCAGCACGCGCATCATCGAGGTGCCGGTGCTGTACGACGATCCGTGGACACGCGAGACGCTGATGCGCTTTCGCGAGCGGCATCAGGATGCGTCGGCGACCGACTTGGAATACGCCGCCCGGCTCAACGGCTTCGACTCGGTGGCGGGTTTCATTGCCGCCCATGCTGGCGCGCCCTGGTTTGTCTCAATGGTCGGCTTCGTCGCCGGGCTGCCGTTCCTGTATCAAATGGTGCCGCGGGACCGACAGTTGGAGGTGCCCAAATACCTGCGGCCGCGCACCGACACGCCCAAGCTTACCATCGGCCATGGCGGCTGTTTCAGTTGCATCTACTCGGTGCGGGGTGCGGGTGGCTACCAGATGTTCGGCGTCACGCCGATGCCGATCTACGACCCGGCACAGCAAGCGGCGCATCTGCAAGACTTTATGATCTTGTTCAATCCAGGCGACATCGTCCGTTTCCGCGCGATCGACCGGGCGGAATACGACGCCACCCTGGCCGCGGTCGCCGCCGGGTCGTTCCAGCCAAAACTCCGCCCGGTCAGCTTCTCGCTGGCAGCGTTCCAGCATGATCCGGACCAGTATAACCGCGCGCTATTGGAGACGCTTGATGGCCATTGAGGTGATCAAGCCGGGCTTGGCGACCTCGGTGCAGGATCTCGGGCGCCCTGGCTACTACCATCTTGGCATCCCGATCTCGGGCGCGATGGACCGCCTGGCGCTGCGGGCGGCCAACTTGCTGGTGGGCAACGCGGAGGGTGCGGCGGCGCTGGAGGCGGTGTTCATGGGCCCGGCGCTGCGCTTCACCAGTGCTGCCACCGTGGCTGTGACGGGCGCCACCATGCCGCCAAAGCTGGATGGCGCGCCCCGCCCAAGCTGGACCGCATTTGCCGTATCCGCCGGGCAGGTGTTGAGCTTCGACCACCTGCGGGCGGGTGCGCGAACCACTATCGCAATCTCGGGCGGCATTGACGTGCCCGAGGTATTGGGCAGCCGCTCCACCTACGGGCTGGGTGGGCTCGGCGGCTTTCACGGGCGCACCCTGCAAGCGGGAGACGTGCTGGAACTCGGCGACGCGCCCGCCGCGGCTGAGGGCGCCAGCGTGCCGGAGGATTTATGGCCAGTCGTCGGTAGCCCGGCGATCATTCGCGTGGTCACTGGGCTCTACTGGCACCGCATCACCGAGGCCGCCGGCCAACGGTTTTTTGCCGACACCTGGAAAGTGGCGCCCGAAGCCGACCGCATCGGCTATCGCTTCCGAGGCGGCACGCCGCTTGAGTTCATTCCTCGCACGCCGCCGTTTGGCGCCGGGTCGGACCCGTCCAATATCGTCGACAGCGGCTATCCATACGGCTCGATCCAAGTGCCGGGTGGGACCGAGCCGATTGCCCTGCATCGCGACGCCGTGTCTGGTGGCGGCTATTTCATGCTGGGCACGGTGATTTCGGCGGACATGGACCTGATCGGCCAATTGCAGCCGCATGCTCCGGTACGGTTTGCCGCGGTCGCCATGGCGGAGGCTTTGGCAGCCCGGCGGGACCGCACGGCGCGGATGACGGCGATCCGCGCGGCGCTTCACAAACGCTGAGCGCGAAACCGGTCGAGCGTCACGGCGGCGATGATCACGGCGCCCAAGATAAGCTGCTGGGTGTAACCGCCGACCTGCAGCAAGTCCATGCCGTTGGCCAACCCGGTGACGAACACACCGCCCAAGATCGCGGTGCCGATGCCGCCCTGCCCGCCCAGCAAACTGGCGCCGCCGATCACCGCAGCGGCGATGCTCTCCAGCATCAGGCCGCCGCCCAAGTTAGGCTCGCCCGAACCGGTCCGCGCCGTCAGCAGCAACGCGCCGACCGCGCCGAGCATCGAGCAGGCGACATAGGCAAGCAGCAGAAAGCGCCGCTCCGGCAGGCCGGCGACATAGGCTGCGCGCGGGTTGCTGCCGATCAGGAACAGCGCACGGCCCGGGACCGTGCGTTCCAGCGCGAACCAGACAAGGGCGCAGAGCACAAGCGCGATGACCAGCGGCGCCGGCATTCCCAGCACCGTTCCGTCGCTCAGCAGCACGCTGTAATTGTCGGGCACGCCGAACACCGGGCGCCCTCCCGAAATGGTGGTGGCCAATCCGACGCAGATGTTCAGGCTGCCCAGAGTGGCGACGAACGGGCTCACTCGCAGCCATGCGACGCAAACGCCGTTGAACAACCCAACCAGCGCGCCGACCCCAAGGCCCGCCAGCATGCCAACCACCAGCACCGCCGGGCTCGCCTGGTCGCCATGGGTGAGGCCGGTCAGTACCAGGCTGGTCACCACGCTCGACAGGGAAACGGTAGCGCCGATGGACAGGTCAAACCCGCGGGTGAGGATGACGATGGTTTGCGCCGCCGCCACAATCACCAGGTATGTCGATTGGCGCATGAGGTTGACCAGGTTGGCAAGCGACAACACGTGCGGATCGCCGAGCCAGAACGCGAACTCCATCGCCAGCAGCGCCAGCAGCGGCGAGCCGCGTAGCGCCCAAAGCGTGAAGCGGCGCTGGGCGGGCTGCCGCATGGCGATGTCAGACACGCGCCACCATTCGCGTGTTCAGTTCTTCGAGTGCCACGGCAGCCACCACGATGATGCCGATGAAGATCGTTTGGATCTTGCTGTCGACATGCAGCAGGTCCATCGCGTCGGTCAGCAACAGCAAGAAGCCGGCGCCGATTGCCACCAGCCAGACCCGTCCGATCCCGCCACGCAAGCTGACACCCGCCACGACCGCGGCGGCAATGCTTTCGAGCGTGAGGTTTCCGCCCATCGCCGCCTGTCCCGAGCCGATCTGCGCCGTCATCGCCAGCCCGGCGACCGACGCCAGCACACCGCTGGCCGCGTAGGCAAACATCAGCACGCCAGCGACCGGCACGCCGGACACGCGAGCCGCCTGGAGATTGCCGCCGACGGCGAGCACGTGGCGGCCGAGCTTGGTCGCGTCCTGCATCAGCCAGAGCAGCGCCACCACGGCTGCGGCAAGGTCCACCGCCCAGGGCAAGTTCAGGAACAGGCCACGGCCGAACCCGTCGATGTAGCCGGCCGGCATGCCATAGACCGGGATGCCATTGGTAAGGATGAGCGCCGCACCGCCGACCGCGGTGGAGGTTCCCAGCGTTACCATGAAGGGCGAAATTTTGAGCCACGCGACGCAGGCACCATTGAGCAATCCCACCGCGAAGCCGCACAGCAGGCCGGCCAATACGCCGGCTGCCACGGTGGCGAGCGTGGCCAACCCGCTATGCGCCAGCGCGGCCATGGTGAGGGCGCTGCACACGCTGGTTAGCGCCACGACCGAACCGATGGAGAGATCGAAGCCGCCGACAATCAACACCAGCATTTGCCCGCAACTGACAATGATCAGCAGCGCCGAGCCGCGCAGCACGTTCACCACGTTCTGCAGGGCAAGGAAGCGCGGCACGAACAAAGCAAGCAGCACGAGCAACGCCAGCAGGGTGCCGGGCAACAGCCCAAATGACCACCGGCCTGCCCTCACGCCGCCCGCGCGCCGTCTTTGCCAGCCAAATCAGGGTGGCCGCCGCCCTCGGTGAAGAAGTGCCCCAGCACCGCCCGTTCAGTCATCGCTTCGCCGGTCAGCTCTGCCACGATACGGGACCGGTGCATCACATAAAGCCGGTTGGACAGATGCATTACCTCTGGCAGTTCGGAAGAAACCAGCACGATGGCGGCCCCGTTCTCGGCCAGCCGCTTCATCAGCTCATAGACCTCGAGCTTGGCGCCGACATCGATCCCCACCGTAGGCTCGTCGAACAGGAACAGCTTGACGTCCCGCATCAGGCCGCGCGCCAACAACACTTTCTGGCGGTTGCCGCCGGAGAACGCGCTGACCCGGCGCTCCGGCTCCAGCGGGCGCAGCGCCAGGCGCTGGAGCACGCTGCGGACCAGGCGGCGCTCCTCCTGGCGGCGCAGCAGCCCGCCGCGCGACAACCGCGCCAGGTCGAGCGCTGCCATCGACGCGTTCTCCCGCACCGGCCGCCCCAGCGCCAAGCCCTCGGCGCTGCGGTCGGATGGGAAGTAGCAGGCGCCCGCGCGCAGGGAACTTGCCGGAGAGGGGGATGACAGCGCCGTGCCATGCACCCGGATGCTCCCGGCACTGATTGGAGCGAGCCCATAGACGGCACGGATCAACTCGGACTTGCCGGACCCGACCAGACCAGCAATCCCGGTGACCTCACCGGCGCGGGCGTACATCGTGGCGTCGCGCACCGAGCCATCGGCCAAGCTCAACCCGTGGATCTCGAGCACGGCCGCAGCCGGCCGGGCCACGATGGTCGGGAACAGCATGTCGATCCGCCGCCCCGTCATCAGCTCCACCAGTGAGGCGTCCGTGGCGCCGGATGCGGCAACGGTCGCAACCCGGCGGCCGTCGCGCAGGATGGTCACCCGGTCCGCGATGCGGCGGATTTCCGCCATCCGGTGCGAGACATAAACGATGCCAACCCCGTCCGCCTTCAAACGTGCGAGCAGGTCGAACAGCCGGTCCACCTCCGCTTCGGTCAGCGACGCCGTGGGCTCGTCCAGGATCAGCACCCGAGTTTCAGCCAGCAGCGCTTTGGCGATTTCAGCCATTTGTTGATGCGCGCGCGACAACTGGCCGGTCTTGGCACCAGGCGCCAGGTCGAAACCGAGGGTGCGCAGTAGTTCTGTCGCCCGTTTGCGCATGGCGTCTCGGCGCAGCAGCGGCCCGGCGGTCATTTCGCGGCCAAGGAATAGGTTTTGCTCGACCGTCAGCTCAGGGATCAGGCTGAACTCCTGGAACACCGGGCTGATGCCCATGAGCCGGGCCTTATGCGGCGTCAAATGCGCAACCTGTGCGCCCTGGAAGCGGAACTGCCCGCTGTCCTGGGCGAAGCTGCCAGCCAAGATGTTGATCAGCGTGGACTTGCCAGCGCCGTTCTCGCCTAGCAGGACATGAACCTCACCGGGTTGCAGGTCGAAATCCACGGTATCGAGCGCCACCACGCCGGGGAAGCGCTTGCCAACTCCTGCAAGCTCAAGCAGCGCTCCCGTTCCGCTTGCCGGCTTGTGACTGCTGGGCTCATGCCGGCTGCTCAAGGTGCTACTTGCCAAAGGCAACGTCATTGCGAGCCGACGGCGTGGCGATCCAGGGCCAGGCGCAAGGTTTGTCGCCCAGGATCAGTTTGCTCCGCTCGCGATGACATGCTTGGAAGGAGGACGTCCGGCCTACTAGGGCGACACCCGATAGACTGCCTCAAAGTTGCTTGGCGCGAGCACGTTGGTCATGTTGATGGTCGTGAGATTGTCGCTGTCGACCATCTCCGGGATCGGCTGGATGAACTTGATTACGGCCTGCTTCTCCAGCGCCTGCACAGCAGTATCGATTGCGACCCGGCCCTCGATCACAGGATACTGGGTGGCAAAGCCCATGATCTCGTGTTTCTTCAAGGCATCAAGCATCGCCTGGTTCTCGTAGGACGACACGATCACCGTATTTGGCCGGTTGGCCTCGCGGACGGCGCCGATCGCCGCCTCTGCCGTGGGTGCGGTGCCCCAGATGACGTTCATGTTCGGATACGCCTGCAGCGCGTTCTGAATGAGGCCGAGCTGCACCGCGACGCCGCTATCGCCGAACTGCGTGCTCACCACATGGGCAGTCGAGTCGCTGTTCACCGCCTTCTTGAAACCGTCGAGGAAGCTTTCCGCCCAGCCTGACCCGGCCGGTCCGGGGAACGCGCCGATGTCGGCCTGCTTGCCTGCCAAGGCCTTCACCAGGAAGTCGCCGGTTTGCGCACCCATTGCGCTGAAATCGACGTACATCTTGGACGTGATGTCGGCGTTGGGCGCCGGGTTGGCGGTGGAGATCACGACACGGCCCGCCTGCATGCCCTGGCGGAACTTGCGCGCGAGCCCGGCCTCGGAAATCGGGCCCACGATAATCGCGTCGAAGTTGCCGGCCATGCAGTCATCGAATTGCGAGAGCTGCTTGGACAGGTTTTCGTAGCCTCCTGCCTGATAAAGCGTCATCTCTACGCCGAGACGCCGCGCCTCCTCGGCCATGCCGTAATCGATTGCGACCCAAAAAGTATCCTTCATGTGGGGGAACAGCACGCACAGCTTCCACGGCTTGGCGGCCTTCTGGGGCGGCGAGTAGTCGACCGGCTTGGGGCTGCCGGAGTCCATATCGAGCACCTTGATCGGCCACCATTGACCCGGCGTGTCCGCAAGCGCCGGATGGGCGAGCAGACAGGCGCTGGCGAGCAGGCCTGCAATGAATCTGCTGGTTCTCACGTGCTTGTCCCCTCTGAGCCGATGGTCCGGTGCCACGACGCCTGTTCCGCAAGAGTCGTGCCAAATGTCGTCCGGCCGATTTGACGTTGGCAAGTCTGCAATCCCATGATGTGCCGCAAACCTCTACGGAGAACCGGCATGGGTCACCTGCGGGTCGCCATCGACATCGGTGGTACATTCACCGATGTCTGCGTGTTTGACGAGGCGAGCGGAGCGGTTCGCGTGGCCAAAACCGCCTCCATGTCCGACCCGGCTGCCGGGTTCATGGCGGGATTGGCAGCGGCCCAGGTCAACCTCGCAGACGTGACGCTGCTCTCCCATGGCACCACGGTCGCCACCAACGCGCTGATCACTCGCCGCCTGCCGCGCGTGGCGATGGTTTGCACCCGCGGATTCCGCGACGTGATCGAAATCCGCCGCGCCAACAAAGAGGATTTGTGGGACGCCTACAAGGACGTGGCACGCCCCTACGTGCCGCGGCGTGACCGGCTCCCAGTCAGCGAGCGGGTGGACGCAGCGGGGATCGTGGTGACGCCCTTGGATGAAGCCGAAGCGGTGGCGCTCGCCCATGTCCTGCGCCGGCGCGGCGTGGCGGCGGTGGCGATTTGCTTCATGAATGCCTACGCCAATGGGGAAAACGAGCGCCGCATGCGCGACATTCTCCTGCGCGAGTGGCCGGACGTTCCGGTTTCAATCTCGTCCGAGGTGCTCCCGGAAATATTCGAGCATGAACGCTTCTCCACCACGGTGGTGAGCGCCGTGCTGAGCCCGGTTGTCGGCCACTACGTCGAGCAATTGGGACAGGCCGTGCGGCGGGGCGGCTATGCGTCCGACCTGCTGCTGCTGCATAGCGGCGGCGGCGTAATGACGCCGGCCACCGTGCGCGAGCAGGCGGCGCGGCTTGCCGGATCGGGGATTGCCGCGGGGGCAATTGCCTCGCGCACCATTGCCGGCCTTTGCGGCTACGACAACGCGATCGGGCTGGACATGGGCGGCACCAGTTGCGACGTGTCGCTCGCCTATGCCGGGCAATCGCGCGTGACCAAGGATTGGGGGATCGAATTTGGCTACCCGATCCGCTTCCCCAGCATCGAGGTGCTGACCATCGGCGCCGGTGGTGGATCGCTGGCGCGGCTGGAGGACGGGGCGTTGCGCAATGGGCCGCAATCTGCCGGGGCCCATCCCGGCCCGGCTTGCTACGGCGGCGGCGGCACAGTGCCGACCAACACTGACGCCAACCTGGTGCTCAACCGGCTGGGCAGCAGATTGGCTGGCGGCACCGTGCAGCTCGACCGGCGCCTAGCCGAGACGGCGGTGCGCAACGGCGTTGCCGAGCCGCTCGGTGTCGGCGTGGTGGACGCCGCGGAGGCGATCGTTCGTGTCGCCAATGCCAACATGGCCGATGCAGTGCGGCTGATCTCGATCGCGCGCGGCTATGATCCGCGAGATTTCGCGCTGGTGGCGTTCGGCGGCGCCGGAGCACTGCACGGCGCGGCGCTGGCACGCGAACTCGCCATACCCGTTGTGATCGTGCCGCCGCATCCGGGCATCACCTCGGCGCTCGGCTGTTTGCTGGTGGACCTGCAGCACGATTGGGCAGAAAGCTTTCTTGCCCCCGCCGTCAGCGCCGATCCAGCCACGCTGCAGCAGCGGTTTGAGGCGATGGAACAACAGGCGGCGGGGCGGCTTGCGCATGAGGGGGTGGCCGCCCGCGATATGCTGATGCAGCGCAGCGTGGACATGATGTACCAGGGCCAATGGCGCTCACTCACCGTGCCGGCGCCCGCGGTGATCACGGCACTCGCCCCGCTGGTGCAGGCGTTCCATGAGCAGCACGCGCGGGAGTACAATTATCGCCGCGACGACGCGCCGGTCAGCCTGTTCCGGCTCAACCTCAAGGCGGTCGGAACGGTGCCCAAGCCGCACTTCGCCGAGCACCCCGCAGGCGGTGGCATGCCGCGGCCGTCCTCGCGCCGGCAGGTCCGGTTCGATGGCGCCACTGAGGATACGCCTATTTACTGGCGCCCCGATCTGCCCGCCGGCGCCGAATTGGCTGGCCCGGCCATCATCGAGCAGGACGACGGCACCACCGTGCTGCCGCCCGGCGCCCGCATGACGGTGGATCGTTGGAGCAACATCATCATGCAGGTGGGAGCTTGAGCATGGACCAGGCGCTGACTACCTCGCCGCTCGATCCGGTCACGTTCGAGGTGCTGAAGAACTCTTTCATTACCTCGGTCGATCAGATGGCCGAGCAGATGATCCGAACCTGTTATTCTTTCGTGATCTACAATCGCGACTTCTCGAATGCGCTGAACGACGCCAACGGCGACTCCGTCGCGCAAGGCCGCGGCGACATCGCGGTCCACGTCGGCACCCTGCATTTTACCTGCAAGGACGTAATCCGCTTCTTCGGCGACGACATGCGGCCGGGCGACGTGTTCGCCATCAACGACCCGTATGCTGGCGGCACCCATTTCCCGGACGTCCGCCTGATCCGGCCGATCTTCGCGAACGGCCGGGTCATCGCCTTCAGTCAATCCAACGGCCACTGGTCCGACGTCGGCGGCAGCGTGCCGGGCTCGTTCGACGTTGCCGCCACCGAAATGTTCCGCGAGGGCCTGCGGATCACGCCGGTGCGGCTGTGGGACGCCGGGGTGTTCCGGCGCGATGTGGCCCATCTCATCGCCAGCAACACGCGTGACCCGGCTTCCATCATTGGCGACATGCAATCGCAGGCAGAAGCCACCGCGGTGTGCGAGCGCGAGATCTTGCGGCTGGTTGGCAAATATGGCTGCGACACCGTGACCGCCGGGTTTGCCGACGTGCAATCCTATGTCGAGCGCGTGCTGCGGCAACGCCTGGCCGCCCTGCCGGATGGGGTGTGGGAAACGCAAGACTTCATCGATCAGGACCCGTCTGCGCCTGAGGGAATGATCCCGATCAAGGTTCGCCTGACTATCGCCGGCGACCGGGCGATCTATGACCTGACTGGAAGCCATCCCTGCATCAATACGCTTTATAACAGCGCGTTCGGCGGCACGTTCTCCGCCGTGGTCGCAGGCATGAAAACGTTCTTCCCGGACCTGCCGCTCAACTCGGGCTTTTACCGGCCAATCGAGGTGATCGCGCCCGAAGACACCGTGGTGAACGCCCGCTGGCCGGTCGCCGTCACCGGGTTCCTGGTGCCGTTCGAGAAAATCATGAGCTCGATCTATGAGATTTGGTCGCGCATCATGCCCGAGCGCGCGCTCGCCTGCGTGTTCAACAATGAATACCTGCTCACCGGCGGACGCGACCTGCGCATGCCGGATAAGCCGATCTTCATGTTCTACGACTGGCTGCCCGGCGGCTGGGGCGGCCGCCAGGGCCGTGACGGCAACAACGTGACCACGTCCTCGTTCGGCTGCGGCATGATGTCGCAACCGGTGGAGGGCCAGGAACGCAACTGCCCGATGCTCACCACCGAGTTCGAAATCTTGACCGACAGCGCCGGGCCGGGCCAATGGCGGGGCGGCGCGGGGGTGCGCAAAAGCGCCGTGCTGCGCGAGGTCGAGAGCACGGTGATATCCTACATCTGCGACCGGGAACGCTCGGTGGTGTTCGGCCTGGCCGGCGGCCTGCCCTCGCACCCCCACGGCTTGACGCTGACGCGCGCGGGCGGCGAGCCGGAATGGCTTGGCGCGGTGTTCTCCGACGTGCCGGCCGGCCCCGGCGACCAATTCAGCCGCCCCACCGCGGGCGGCGGCGGGTTCGGCGATCCGCTTCGGCGCGACCCGGCGATGGTGTGCGAGGACGTGGCCGACGGCTATGTTTCACTCGCGCGTGCTGCCCGCGACTACGGCGTCGTGGTCCGCGAGGTGGATGCGGAGCTCGCCGAGTACGACGTGGACGCGGATGCGACGGAGGCCCTGCGCCAGAGCATCCGCGCGCAGCGGCGGTCTTGGTTGGCCGAGGACCCGGGGGCGGTGGCGGCGCAGTATCGTGCCGGAAAGATCGACATGCTGGACGTGATCCGCCGCTACGGAGTGCTGCTGAACTGGGGCGACGGCACATTGCTGCCGCGATCGACCGCGCAGTTTCGCGACATGATGCACCGCCGTTCAGCCGCGCATTGGGATTAGCGCACTGTGCTTCTATCCCTCCCGGATGAAGCGGGAGACATGCGAAGGGCGTCCGCCATCTTCTCCGCGACCGCCACCGTCGTCAGGTGCGTGTTCGCCCGCGGCACTTCCGGCATCACCGACGCATCGACCACGCGCAGCCCGGTGACGCCGATCACCCGGCACGCCGTATCCACCACCGCGCGCGGATCGGCCGCATCGCCCATGCGGCAGGTGCCGCTGGCGTGCTGCGCGTCGGAGCACTCGGCAAACAGCCAGTCATCGATCGCGGCATCGCTCAGCGCCTGGCCGATCGGCATGCCGGACACGCCGTAGTCAGCCTGCTCCGCCACCGCCTGCACCGCGGAGTGCAACACGATCTCGCGCAGCCGGCGCACGCCATCGCGCATGCGTATCAAATCGCGCTCGTCGGACAGCATGCGCTCGTCCACCGCCGGGTCGACGGCAGGGTCGGGCGTGGTGATGCGGACCGAGCCCTCGCTCCACGCCTGGTAAACCGAGAGCGCGATCCGGCCTTGCGCCGCGGTTGGGCCTGAGCGGGTGAGCAGGCTTCCGGCGAGGTTGCCCGCGATCATGATCATGTCGTTCTCGCCCGCGCCGGCCAGGCCCGAACTGTAACGCAGGCAGCAATTCGTGTGCCGGTGCATCAGCGTGCCCACTTGCGCGTGCGGCCTTAGATGCAGCAGCGCGCCGACAATGGGATGGTCCAGCAGCCCCTGCCCGACCGGCCGGTCCGCGACCACGGCAATGCCCTGCTCCCGCAATAACGCGGCCGGGCCGACTCCGGAGCGCTGCAGAATGGCGGGGGAGTGGATCGCCCCCGCGCACAAGATGGTCTCGCACGCCGCCCGCGCCGTATGCACCTGGCCGCCAGCGCGGACCCGCACGCCGGATGCATGGGGGCGGTTGCCCTCCATCACCACCGCTTCCACCAGGGCGTCCGCCACGACGGTGAGGTTCGCGCGGCCTCGCGCCGGTTCGAGGTAGCCGTCGTTGGTGGAGACCCGGCGCCCGGCGATGCTGTTGATGGCGAACGGCGACACACCCGTGCCTGCGGGCGCGTTGTGGTCGTCGCACCAGCCATAGCCGAGCTCCAGGGCAGACTGCCGCAGCGCGCGGTCGACATGGCCCCAGGCCTCCACGGGGGCGCGATAGACCGGGATCGGGCCGCGGTCGCCATGGTAAGAGGCATCGGGGAAGTTCTTGTCGGTCTCGAGCTTGCAGAAATATGGCAGCATCGCCGCCCAGCCCCAGCCGGCGCAGCCCGCCGCCTCCCAGCGGTCGAAATCGTCCGGCATGCCGCGGATGGCGATCTGGCCGTTGATGGTCGAGCTGCCCCCCATCGCACGGCCGCGCCAGAGCAGGCGGGGCGGCTGCCGCTCGGTCCGCCGGGCCATGAGGCGGGGCCAGCGGAAGTTGTCGTCCGCGATGGCCGCCATGGGGTTGGGAATGCTGATATGCTCGGGCGTGTCAGCGGAGCGCAGGTCCTGCCCCGCCTCCAGCAATAGCACGCGCGTGCCAGGATCCTCGCTCAGCCGGGCCGCGAGCACCGCCCCCGCCGACCCGGCGCCAATGATGATGAAGTCGTACTCAGCGTCCATGCTGGACACGATGCGGGCTGGCAGCGCACGCGGCAAGCCAGCTTGACGGAGCGCCTCGCGATGTTACCGTTCAGCACCAGGCAGGAGGCACGGATGGCGCGGGGCTTGAGCATCGGGCGGCGTCGTCTGCTCGCGGGCGCATCGGCCAGTTTGGCCCTGCCGAACCTCGCGCGCGCCGCATCGGCGACCACGCTGAAGTTCATCCCGCAAATCGACCTGGCATTCCTCGACCCGCACTGGACCACCGCCAACGCCACCCGCGGCCATGGCTACATGGTGTTCGACACGCTGTACGGGCAGGACGGCACGTTCACGTCCTCGCCGCAAATGCTGGCCGGCCACGTGGTCGAGAACGATGGCAAGCTGTGGACGCTCACCTTGCGCGCCGGCTTGCTGTGGCATGACGGCCAGCCGGTGTTGGCGCGGGATTGCACCGCCAGCATCAAGCGCTGGGCAGCGCGCGATGCGTTTGGCGGCGCGCTGATGGCGGCCACCGACGAGCTTTCGGCTCCGGACGACAAGACCATCCGGTTCCGGTTGAAAAAACCGTTTCCATTGCTTCCGGCCGCACTCGGCAAGCCCACCACGCCATCGCCCGTGATGATGCCGGAACGGCTCGCCGCCACCGATCCGTTCAAGCAGGTCACCGAGATGGTCGGCAGCGGCCCGTTCCGCTTCGTCGCCAACGAGCGGGTGCCCGGCGACCGCAACGTATACCAGAAGTTCGACAAATACGTGCCGCGCCCGAACGGCACCCCCGATTGGACCGCCGGACCAAAGGTTGCCTATTTCGACCGGGTGGAATGGACCACCATGCCGGACTCCGGCACCAAAGTCGCGGCAATGCAGTCGGGCGAGCAGGATTGGTGGGAAAACCCCGATGCCGACCTGTTGGCTGTGCTGGCGCAGCAACGCAACATCAAGGTCGCGAACAAGAACCTGACGGGCGCCGTCAACATGCTGCGGCCGAACCATCTGCAGCCGCCGTTCAACAACCCAAAGGTGCTGCAGGCGATGCTCTACGCAGTCGACCAGCAGGCGTGCATGGAGGCGGTCGTCGGCAGCGACCGGTCGATGTATCACACTCCGCACGGCGTGTTCTGCCCCAATACGCCAATGGCCAGCGACGTCGGGCTGCAGCCGCTGATGGGGCCGCGGGATTACAGCCTTGCGCGGGAGAAGCTCAAGGCGGCGGGCTATGCCGGCGAGAAGGTCGCCTTGCTGGTGGCGAGCGACTATCCGCAGTTCAAGGCAATTTGCACCGTGGTGGCGGACAGCCTGGGCCAGGCCGGAATGAACGTCGACTACGTGGCGACCGACTGGGGCACCATGCTGCAGCGGCGCAACAATCGCGGCCCGGTGACGGAAGGCGGATGGAGCCTGTTCGCCACGGGCTGGGAGGGCGAGGACCACTTGAACCCGTCCAACCACTACGCCATGCGCGGCAACGGCTCGGAGGCAGCGGCGTGGCCGGGATGGTGCACCAGCGCGCGGCTGGAAGAACTCCGCCAAGCCTGGTTCGACGCGCCTGATGTCGCGTCCCAGCAAGCGATTTGCCGTGATTTGCAGCAGCAGGCGGTGCTGGATGTTCCAAGCATCCCGGTCGGGCAGTTCCAGGCTCCGACGGCTTACAACACTCGGATCACCGGCGTGCTCAACGGGTTCGCGACGTTCTGGAACGTCCGGCCGGCCTGACGCGGCGGTGACGGGTCAGCACCCCCGGCTAGGGCGCTCAGCTCGGGGCAAACACTGGCATCATCCGGCCCTCCGCCCCAGTATGACTGTCGCATGGGCGTACCCGCTGCGGATCACACCGCCGGGGCCGCTGGCAAGCGCCAAGTCGCAGCCGGGGACTTGGACGGCAGGATGGGCGTCCCCCCGAAGCTGGCGAACCGCCTCGATCAGCTTTGTCATGCCGCCGCGATTGCTGGGATGGTTGTTGCACAACCCGCCGCCATCGGTGTTGAACGGCAGCCGGCCGGTGCCGCTGATCAGGTTGCCGTCGGCGACAAAGCGGCCGCCCTCACCTTTCGCGCAGAAGCCAAGGTCCTCAAGCTGCTGCACGACCATGATGGTGAAGTTGTCGTAGATGGACGCGTAACGGATGTCCCGGGGGTTCACGCCTGCTTCGGCGAATGCGGCGGGGCCCGACCGGGCGGCGCCTGTTTGGGTCAGGTCAAGGTCGCCGCCAGCGCGGGTCCAGATGGACGTGCATCAGGTAGGAGCAGCCACCTGCGTCGGTGGTGTCCAGGTGGCGCAGGCGCAGGTTGAGGTAGTCGACGGAGGTGTCGGGCGCCAGCCGGGTCGGATGTTCAAACGCACCGACGACGTATGCGGCGGCTGGCTTAGGCATCGCCTAGCTTGACACATCGGAAGTCACCGGGCCAGGTGGAACGTAGGAAAGGACGCTAGACCGATGCTTGCGGTTTACTCGGACGACAACACGCTGCACGACCCGGCGCACTACGTGTCCCGCGGCGTTTTTGTCCCCGCCCGTGAGTCGCCGCAGCGCGCGACCGAACTGCTTGCAGCGTTGCACGACGGCGGTCATCCGGTAACGGCGCCACGCTCGTTCGGCTTGGCGCCGTTGCTGGCGGTGCACGATCGGGCCTACCTTGAGTTCCTGCAGACGGCGCATGAGCGGTGGCCGAACCATGACGGCCCTGCTGGACCGCTGGCGGTGGCGCAATGCTACGCCATGCGCCATATGACCCGGCGCCCAGACGGCTACGACGGCCAGCTTGGCTACTACCTGTCCGGCAACTCGGTGCCGCTCGGCCCGCACACCTGGCGTTCCATCCAGTCATCAGCCAATTGCGCGGTCGAGGCCGCAGAGGCGGTGGCGGCGGGCGCCAAGCAGGCCTATGCGCTCTGCCGTCCGCCCGGACACCACGCTTATGCCGACCTTGCCGGCGGATTTTGCTACGTCAACAATGCCGCCGTCGCCGTAGAACATCTACGCCGCCGCTTCGGTCGGGTGAGCGTACTGGACGTGGATGTGCACCATGGCAACGGGACGCAGGGGATTTTTTATCGCCGCGCCGACGTGCAGTTCGTCTCTATCCACGCCGACCCGAACGGCGCCTATCCATGGTACGCCGGGTATGCCGACGAGCATGGCGAAGCGGACGGCGCCGGGACGACCCTGAACCTGCCATTGCCGCTCGGCACCGGCGATGAAGCGTTTTTGGAAGCCCTTTACGCAGCGACCCAGGCGGTGCAGGCCTTCCAGCCGGACGCTTTGGTGCTGTCGCTCGGGCTTGACCCGTATAAGGACGATCCTTCCGACCTCATGCGCGTCACCACGGCCGGGTTCGGCGCCATTGGCCGCAGCATCGGTGCTGTCGCGCTACCGACCGTCATCATCCAGGAAGGGGGCTACGCAATCGATGCGCTGCGCCGCAACCTGTCTAGTTTCATCGCGGGCTTCCTGTCCGCGCGATCCGTCTAGTTTGCTCAATGAGGACCGTATCATGCCAACATTGCCGAACTCGCCCGGCGCTCGCGACGCCGCCGCCCTGATCCATCCCTACACCAACCTCGACCAGCACATGGATTTCGGGCCTACCATCATGACCCGCGGCGAGGGCGTGTACGTGTATGACGATGCCGGCAAACGCTACCTGGAAGGCATGTCGGGCCTCTGGTGCACCTCGCTCGGGTTCAGCGAGCAACGCCTGATCGACGCTGCGACCCGGCAGATGCAGATGCTGCCCTCCTACCACATCTTCGGCGGCCGCTCGAACGAACCCTCCATCGAGTTGGCGGAACGCCTGCTGGGCATCGTGCCGGAGGGGCTGGAGAAGGTGCTGTTCGCCAACTCGGGCTCGGAAGCCAACGACCAGGCGGCCAAGCTCGTCTGGTACTACCACAACGCGATCGGCAAGCCGCGCAAGAAGAAGATCATCGCCCGGGTCCGCGGCTACCACGGCGTCACCATCTATGCCGCCAGCATGACCGGGCAGCCGGGCAACCACCTGGACTGGGACCTGCCGCTGGGTGGCGTGCTGCGCACCGACTGCCCGAGCCACTATCTCTACGGCCTGCCTGGCGAGAGCGAGGCTGCCTTCGTGG
>CAXTRX010000006.1:16412-41296 GCA_964246785.1 uncultured Acetobacteraceae bacterium
ACCTCGAGAGCCTGATCCTGCGCGAAAACCCGGATACCATCGGCGCCTTCATTGCCGAGCCGGTGAACGGCGGCGGTGGCGTCATCGTGCCGCCGCCGGGCTATTTCGCCCGGGTGCAGGAAATCCTGCGCCGCTACAACATCCTCATGATCGCCGACGAAGTGATCTGCGGCTTCGGCCGGACAGGCGCCATGTTCGGCTGCGACACGTTCGACATCAAGCCGGACATCATGACGGTGGCCAAAGCGCTGTCCTCCGCGTACATGCCGATTTCCGCCACCGTGATCAGCGGCGCCATCGCCGAGGCGCTGCGGGCGCAAAGCCGCAAGCTCGGCAACTTCAACCACGGCGTGACCTATGCCGGCCACCCGGTGGCCGCGGCCGTCGCGGTGGAAACCCTGCGCATCTACGAGGAGCGGGACATCGTGGGCGTCGTGAACCGGGTGGCGCCGCATTTCCAGGCCCGCTTGCGCGCCATGGCGGATCACCCCTTGGTCGGCGAGGCGCGCGGCGTCGGGCTGATTGGGGCGCTGCAATTGGTCGCGGATAAGGCGAGCAAGGCGCCGCTGCCCCCGTCGGCCGGCGTCGGCCCGTTGATCCAGGCCTACGCGCTCGACCACGGCATCATCCTGCGCGCCACCCCCGAAGCTGTGTATCTCTGCCCGCCGCTGATCATCAGCCGGGACGAGGTGGACGCGTTGCTGGACGGCGTGGAGGCAGCGCTCGATGCCGGTCTGGCAGAAGCCGAGCGCCAAGGCCTGCTCGCCCCGCAACGGCAGGCAGCCGAGTAATGGCGCTGCGCCGCCGCACGGTGTTGGCCGGTGCGGCCGCGGCACTCGCCGCACCGATGCTTGCCCGCGCGGATGCATCGCGAACTCTGCGCTTTATTCCGCAGAGCGACCTTGCGTTGCTGGACCCGATCTGGACCCAGGGCTACGTCACCCGTAATCACGGGCTGATGGTGTTCGACACGCTCTACGGCACCGATGGCCGGTATCAGCCACAGCCGCAGATGGTGGCGGGTCACAGCGTGGCTGCGGACTGGCTGCAATGGAGCATGACGCTGCGCGACGGCCTGCGTTTCCACGACGGCACGCCGGTGCTGGCGCGGGATTGCGTTGCCAGCATTCGCCGCTGGGGCGCACGCGACAGCTTTGGGCAGACGGTGCTGGCGGTGACCGACGAGTTGTCGGCGCCGGACGACCGCACCATCCGGTTCCGGTTGAAGAAGCCGTTTCCCCTGCTGACCGCGGCGCTGGGCAAGGCTGGGTCCAACATTTGCGCTATCATGCCGCAGCGCCTGGCGGAGACCGACCCGTTCAAGCAGGTGACGGAAATGGTTGGCAGCGGGCCGTTCCGCTTCGTGGCCGATGAGCGGGTCGCCGGGTCGCTCACGGTGTACCGCCGTTTCGAGGGCTACGTGCCGCGGCCGGACGGCGTGGCCGACTTCACCGCCGGGCCGAAGCTCGCGCATTTCGACCGGGTGGAGTGGCACGTCCTGCCAGACGCGGCGACCGCGGCGGCGGCCATGCAGAAGGGCGAGATGGACTGGTGGGAGAACCCGGCGTTCGACCTGCTGCCGCTGTTGCGCAAGGACGCGAAGCTGGCAATCAGCTTGCAGGAGCAGTCCGGCTATATCGGGGTGATGCGGTTCAACCAACTGCAACCGCCGTTCGACAACCCGGCGCTGCGCCGTGCCCTGCTGGGCGCGATCAGCCAGGCCGACTTCATGCAAGCCGCGGCCGGGGACGACCATGCCTACTGGCATGACGGCGTTGGCATGTTTTGCCCAGGAACGCCGATGGCCAGCGAGGCCGGCATGGCAGCCCTCACCGGCCCGCGCGACATGGCGGCGGTTCGTCAGGCCGTTGCTGCTTCTGGCTATCGGGGCGAGCGCGTGGTGCTGCCGATCCCGAGCGACTTCCCCACCTTGAACGCATTGGGCGAGGTTGGCGCCGATGTCCTGAAGCAGGCCGGGCTGAACGTGGTTGTGCAGGCGACGGACTGGGGCACCCTGCTCCAGCGCCTGCCAAAGATGGACGGCGTGGACGCAGGCGGCTGGAGCGTGTTCCATACCTATTGGTCGGGCCTCGATATGCTGAACCCGGCCGTGAACTCCTCCCTGCGCGGCAACGGCAAGGCTGCGGGACGCGGCTGGCCGACGGCGCCCAAGCTTGAAGCGTTGCGCGCGCAGTGGCTGGACGCGACCGCCGAGCAGGAGCAAAAGGCGCTTGCCGCTGCCATGCAGGTGCAGGCGTTTGAGGACGTACCCTACATTCCGCTCGGCCAAATGCTGGCACCCACGGTCAGGGCTGCGAAGCTGCAGGGCATGCTCAACGGCTTCTCGCTGTTCTGGAACGTGGCACGTAGCTAATCCTCCTGCTGTGGGTTGGAGGCCGGGTCGTTGTCGCATGGCGTGAACTCCGGCACTGCCAGTGGCATGATCGTGTCACTGGGCGAGATCGTGGTGGAGATCGTCGCGGAGCAGCGCGGCACCGGGTTCCGCGAGCCCCTGCGGCTGCTCGGGCCGTTTCCCTCCGGAGCGCCGGCGATCTGCAGCGACCAGGGGGCCCGGCGGGGCCACCCCGCCGGGCTGATTTCATGCGTGGGCGACGATGATTTCGGCTGGCTCAATGTCGAGCGGCTCCGGCAAGACGGGGCAGACATCAGCGCCATCCAGATCCATCCAGACCGGGTGACTGGCAGCGCATTCGTGCGCTATCGGGAGGATGGCGAGAGGGACTTCGTGTTCAACATCAAGGCAAGTGCCGCGGGGTGCACGCAAATCGGCCCACAGCCGCGCGCCCTGCTCGATGGCTGCCAGCATCTGCACGTGATGGGTTCGTCGCTGTTTTCGCCAGCGCTGGTTGATGCAGCGACGGAGGCAATCGAGCGCGTCAAGCGGCGCAGCGGCACCGTGTCGTTCGACCCGAACCTGCGCAAGGAAATGCTCGGCGCGCCTGGCATGAGGGCGGCGCTGGATGCTGTGCTGCAGCGATGCGATGTGTTCCTTCCCTCTGGCCCGGAGCTGACCCTGCTCACGCGGGCGGACTCCGAGGCGGGTGCGGTTGCGGAACTCCTCGGGCGCGGTGTGCCGTGCATCGTCGTCAAGCGCGGCAGTGCGGGGGCGAGCCACTACAGCTTGGCGGGCGTGATGCACTGCCCGGCCTTCCCAGCGGCCGAAATCGATCCCACCGGGGCCGGCGACTGCTTTGGCGCCACGTTCGTGACCTGCTGGCTGCAGGGGCGCAGCGTGGAAGACTGCCTGCGATACGCCTGCGCCAGCGGTGCCGTGGCCGTGGGCGTGGTCGGGCCGATGCAGGGGACGTCCAGCTTTGCCGAGCTCGACGCGTTTGTTGCGCGCGCGGGTGGCGGGACATGACGCGCCCGGGCACTCCTCCCGGCCTGCGCGGGCTTGGACCCGGTGCGGCGCTTGCCTCCGTTTGCTCGGCGCACGAGCTGGTGATCGAGGCCGCCCTGTTGCAAGCGGCAGCCGATGGCAGGCCCGCGCTGATCGAGGCGACCTGCAACCAGGTCAACCAAGAAGGCGGCTACACGGGCATGACTTCGGCTGGCTTCCGGGATTTCGTGCATGCCATTGCCGACCGGGTCGGCATGCCGCGGCAGCAGATCATCCTGGGCGGCGACCATCTCGGGCCCAATCCCTGGAAGCACCTGCCGCCGGCCGAGGCCATGGCACGGGCCGAAGCGATGGTCGCCGATTATGCCAGCGCCGGGTTTGGCAAGCTGCATCTGGATTGCAGCATGGGGTGCGCGGGCGAGCCGGCTGCACTGGGCGATGCCGTGGTGGCAAAGCGGGCGGCACGGCTGGCGGCCCGGGCCGAGGCGTGCGCCACTGCAAGCCCAGCCTATGTGATCGGGACGGAGGTGCCGACGCCCGGCGGAGCCACCGAAGCGCTCGGCCACCTCGAACCAACCCGGCCGGAGGCAGCGCTGGCGACCTATGCCGTGCATGAGCAGGCATTCCGCTCGGTGGCCAACGACGCTTGGGAGCGGGTGATCGGCATCGTCGTGCAGCCGGGCGTGGAGTTCGGCCATGAGACGGTTGCGGTGTTCCGGCCGCAGGCAGCACGCGCCCTGGTTGCTGCGCGAGAGCAGATGCCCGGCCTGGTGTTCGAGGCGCACTCCACCGACTATCAGCCGGCCGCTGCGTTGCGGCAATTGGTGCAAGACGGGTTTGCCATCCTGAAAGTGGGCCCCGGTCTCACCTTTGCGCTGCGCGAGGCGCTCTATGGTCTCGATGCAATTGCGTGCGCGCTGCGGCCCGGCCGTGCATCGCTGCCGGCGGCCATGGAGCGAGTGATGCTGGCACAGCCAAGCCATTGGCAGAGCCACTATCACGGCACGCCCGACGAACAGCGCGTGATGCGGCACTACAGCTACAGCGATCGCATCCGCTACTACTGGCCGGACCCTGTGGCGCGTGCCGCAGTGGCTGGCCTTCTCGACGAACTTGCGGCGGCGGCCCTCCCTGCGACGTTGATCAGCCAGTATTTGCCTCGCAGCTATGAACGCGTGATGACTGGGCAGACCAAAGCGCAGGCTTGCACGCTGCTGATTGAGGCCGTCCGCGATGCGTTGCGTCCGTACTCCAGGGCTGTTCACTCAGGATAGGGAATTCTGTATGCCGCAGACGAGAACCTTGGACGGCAAAGTGGCCGTCATCACCGGCGCAGCGCGTGGCATCGGCTACGCAATTGCCGAGCGCTACGCGTCCGAAGGGGCCCATGTCGTCATCGCAGACCTCAACCAAGCCGGCGCGCAACATGCTGCGTCGCAGATCGGCGGCACGGCCGTGGGTCTGCCGCTCGACGTGGCCCGGCAGGACTCGATTGACGCGATGGTGGCCGCCGTGGTGGAGCGGCATGGCAAGCTCGATATCCTGGTCAACAACGCCGGCATCTTCGACCTGGCGCCCACGGTCGAGATCACGCGGGAGAGCTTCCGCCGGGTTTATGCGGTGAACGTGGAAGGACTGCTGTTCACCACCCAAGCGGCGGCCAGGCAGATGATCGCGCAGGGCCATGGCGGGCGCATCATCAATTTCGCATCGCAAGCCGGGCGCCGTGGCGAAGCGCTGGTGACCGTGTATTGCTCCTCCAAGGCGGCGGTGATCTCCATCACGCAAAGCACCGGGCTCGACCTGATCCGCTACGGCATCAACGTGAACGCCATTGCTCCGGGCGTGGTGGATGGCGAGCATTGGGACGACGTGGACGCGCGGTTTGCCCGCTATGAAGGGCTGCAGCCTGGCGAGAAAAAGCGGATCGTGGCGGCTGCCGTGCCTTACGGGCGCATGGCGCGGCCGGACGAGATCGCCGGCATGGCGGTGTTTCTGGCGGGCCCCGATGCGTCGTATATCGTGGCGCAAACCTATAATGTAGACGGCGGCAACTGGATGAGCTGACGTCCAGGGTCAAGAGATAACGAGAGAAGGAAACGGCTTGATGTTTGGTAACAGACTTGCCCTCGCGACGCTGCTCGGCGCGGCCATGTTGCCTGCGGTGGCGCAGGCGGACGCGACGATCACCATTGCCACGGTGAACAACGTCCAGATGATCGAGATGCAAAAGCTCTCGTCGGTGTTCGAGCAGCAGCATCCGGACATCCACCTGCGCTGGGTGGTGCTGGAGGAGAACGTGTTGCGCCAGCGCGTGACCACCGACATCGCCACCAAGGGCGGGCAGTTCGACATCCTCACCATCGGCAACTACGAGGTGCCGATTTGGGCCAAGCAAGGCTGGCTGGTGCCGTTCGACACGCTGCCCGCAGCCTATGACGCGAGCGACATCCTGAAGCCGGTGCGCGACGGGATCAGCTACCAAGGCAAGCTGTATGGCCTGCCGTTCTATGCCGAATCAGCCATGACGCTCTACCGCACCGACCTGTTCAAGAAGGCCGGGATTACAATGCCGGCGCAGCCCACCTACGAGCAAATCCGGCAGTTCGCTGACAAAATCACCGACAAGCCAAACCAGGTCTACGGCATCTGCCTGCGCGGCAAGCCGGGCTGGGGGGAAAACATCGCCTACTTCTCCACCCTGGTCACCGCCAATGGCGGCCAATGGTTCGACACGAAGTGGGACGCGACGCTGAACACGCCGGCTTGGAAGTCGGCGCTGAGCTACTATGACGGCATCATGAAGGCCGATGGCCCACCCGGCGCGTCCTCCAACGGGTTCAATGAAAACCTGGCATTGTTCAGTACCGGGCATTGCGGCATGTGGATCGACGCCACCAGTGCGGCTGGCACTGTCTACGACAAGAAGCAGAGCCAGGTGGCCGACGAAGTCGGATTTGCCGCGTTGCCGACTGGTAGCTTCAAAGGTGGGCCGACCTGGCTGTGGTCATGGAACCTGGCCATTCCCGCCTCCTCCAAGCAGGCGGAAGCGGCACGCACCTTCGTCACTTGGGCCACATCCAAGGAATACACCGCGCTGGTGGCCAAGACGGACGGCTGGGTGAACATACCGCCAGGCACGCGCGCATCGTCCAACACGCCGGACTACAAGCAAGTGGCGCCGTTTGCCGATTTCGTGGTGGCGGCAATCGAGCAGTCCAATCCGACCGGGCAGACCGAGCATCCGCGGCCCTATACTGGCGCGCAGTATGTCGGCATTCCGGAGTTCCAGTCGATCGGCACTCAGGTTGGGCAAACGATCGCGGGAACTCTGACCGGTTCCGCCACGGTGGACGGCGCGTTGGCTTCGGCGCAGTCAGCCACCCAGCGCGCGATCCGTCAGGCCGGCTACAGCCATTAACCCACGCACTGTGATACGGGGTCGTGCAGTGGCCGGATCACGGCACGGCCCGCCCGATCCAGCTCGGACAGCCCCTCCCTCGACGTCATAGTCGGCGGCGTTTCTCAGACATGCTCGATCAAGGCCGCGATACCCTGCCCTACCCCGATGCACATCGTCACCACGGCGCGCCTGCCGCCGAGTATTTCAAGCGCGCTGACCGCGGTTCCAGCCAGGCGGGCGCCGGACGCTCCAAGCGGATGGCCGAGCGCAATCGCACCCCCATGCGGGTTGACGTGCTCGGCATCGTCGGCCAGGCCCAGGCCGCGCGTGACGGCCAAGCCCTGCGCGGCAAACGCCTCGTTCAACTCGATGATGTCGATCTCGGCCAGGGCCAGGCCAAGCCGGGCGAGCAGCTTTTGGGTGGCTGGCAATGGGCCGATGCCCATGATCCGCGGCGCAACCCCCGCCGTCGCCATGGCAACCACCCGGGCACGCGGGGTCAGCCCGTGGCGGCTCGCGGCGGCTTCAGAGGCGATGATCAACGCCGCTGCACCGTCATTAACCCCTGACGCATTTCCCGCCGTCACCGTGCCGCCATCCTTGCGGAACGGCGCCTTCAACTTGGCCAATGTCTCCATGGTCGTGTCCCCGCGCGGATGCTCGTCACGGTCCACCAGCGTGTCGGCGCGGCGGCCCTTGATCGTCACCGGGGCAATCTCGCGGGCAAAGAAGCCGCTGTCCTGGGCCCGCTTGGTGCGCTGCTGCGAGCGCAGCGCAAAGGCGTCCTGGTCGGCGCGCGAGATTTGGAAGTCCTGCGCCACGTTCTCCGCGGTCTCTGGCATTGAGTCGACGCCGTATTGCGCCTTTAGCAGCGGGTTGACGAAACGCCAGCCAATCGTGGTGTCGTAAACCTCGACGTTGCGCGCGAACGCCTCAGCCGCCTTGGCTTGGACAAACGGCGCGCGGGTCATGCTTTCGACGCCACCGGCAATGATCAACTCCGCATCGCCAGACCGGATGGCCCGGGCCGCCGAGCCGACCGCGTCCAGCCCGGAGCCGCACAGCCGGTTGATGGTGGAGCCCGGCACAGTCGTCGGCAGCCCTGCCAGCAAAGCTGCCATGCGGGCGACGTTGCGGTTGTCCTCCCCGGCCTGGTTCGCGCAGCCGTAGCAGCAGTCGTCCACCGCGCCCCAGTCAACCTGCTTGTTGCGGTCCATCAGGGCACGGAGCGGATGCGCCGCGAGATCATCGGTACGCACATCCTTCAGCGCACCGGCGTAGCGGCCGATCGGCGTGCGGACATAGTCGCAGATAAACGCTTCGGCCATTGTCCGCTGTTCTCCCCCACTGGCTTTGGCCAGGTGCTCGAGTCTTGGCTTTGGCCACGCGCCTGAGTATCCTGGCGTGCCAACGCTGCGCCATCGTCCATCACTCGTTGACAAGACCGGTTATTGCCGACTTTCATCAACCGGCTGATCGGCGAGTGCAAGGGCTTTCTCAGGTCAAGCCATGAAGGGGAACCTGCGACATGTCCGCGCCAAGCATCCTGTCAGAACAGAGCGAAAGCTGGTGCAGGATCACGCTTAACCGGCCTGATCGGCTCAACGCCTTCAACGAGGAGATGGGCCTCGCATTGTTGCAGGAGCTTGGCCGGGTGGCCGAGGATGCGACCTGCCGCGCCGTGTTGCTCACCGGTGCAGGCCGCGGCTTCTGCGCCGGGCAGGATCTCACGGCCCGGCTGCCCGGTGCGGCCGCCGGGTCCGCAATTGACCGTTTCTACAACCCTATCATCCGCCGTCTCAGGTCGCTGCCGCAGCCAGTGATTTGCGCGGTCAACGGCGTCGCTGCGGGCGCCGGAGCAAACATTGCCTTGGCCTGCGACATCGTGCTTGCCGCGCGGTCGGCCAACTTCATCCAGGCCTTCGCCCGCATCGGCCTGGTGCCGGACTGTGGCGGCACGTATCTCCTGCCGCGGCTGATCGGCGAGGCCCGCGCCCGAGCCCTGGCAATGACAGCCGAGCCGCTCGCAGCGCAAACCGCAGCCGCTTGGGGAATGATCTGGAAGGTGACCGACGACGACGCGCTGCTTGCGCAGGCGGAGGCGTTGACGGCGCACCTGGCCACGCAACCGACGCAGGCTCTGGCACTCGCCAAACGCGCCTTTGCCGCGTCGCCCGGCAACACGCTTGACCAGCAACTCGATCTTGAGCGCGACTTGCAGCGCGAGGCCGGGGGCACGCCCGACTTTGCCGAAGGAGTGCAGGCGTTTCTGGAAAAGCGGCCCGCGGTGTTCACCGGAAAGCCACGGACCGAACCGGAGGGCTGAGCGGTGCTGGAATGCGGTCACGACACGGGCTTGGCCGGATACGAAGCCTGATTGATGGCACACCGGCAAATCAAGCTTGGCCTATCGATGCGCTACCTCGGCTACCACGATGCCGCATGGCGCCATCCGGAGGTCGATCCAGACGCGGCGTCCAGTTTCGCCCATTTTCTGCGTTGCACCCGGCGGGCCGAGGAAGGCCTGTTCGACATGGTGTTCTTCGCCGACGGCATCGGCGTGCGCGCCAACGACGAGCCGCCGGGATCGCTGTCGCACAACAACCGCAACGTCGAGCTTGAACCGTTGACACTGCTGTCGGCACTCGCGCCGATGACCAGCCATATCGGCCTCGTCACCACCGCCTCCACAACCTACAACGAGCCGTTTCACATCGCGCGCAAGTTTGCCTCGCTCGACCATATCAGCGGCGGCCGGGCGGGATGGAACATCGTTACCTCTTGGTCCGAGCAGGAGGCATGGAATTTCTCGCGTGAGAAGCACCTTGACTACGAGACACGCTACGAGCGGGCGCGCGAGTTCGTGGACGTGGTCACCGGCCTATGGGACAGTTGGGAGCCGGACGCCTTTGTGCACGACAAAGCGGCCGGGCAGTTCTATGACCCGGCGAAGCTTCACGTGCTCAATCATAAGGGCAAGCATTTCCAGGTTCGCGGTCCGCTGAACGCCAAGCCCACGCCGCAGGGCCGGCCGATCCTGGTGCAGGCGGGGGCAAACCTGTCGGGACAGGAGATCGCTGGCGCCTATGCCGACGTGGTGTATTCGTCTGCGCTCGATATCGGGCCGGCGCGCGACTACTATGCCTCGGTCAAGAACCAGGTGGCGCTGGCTCGGCGCAACCCGGCGCATTGCCTGATTATGCCGGGTCTGGTCCCCGTGGTCGGGCGCACGCGGCAGGAGGCGGCGGACAAATACCAGCAATTACAGCAATTGATCGACCCGATGGTGGGGCTGGCGCAGATCTACGTGCAAATGGGCGATCTCTCCGGCTACGACCTGGACGGGCCGGTGCCGGAACCAGTCGATGCGCCGGTCAAGAGCCTTGCCTATAAATGGTGGGAGAAGGCCAAAGCGGAGAGCATGACCATCCGGCAGTTCTACACCGAGCACGCTGGCGGCGGCGGCTACCGCGTCGTGGGCACGGCGGCCGATATTGCCGACGGCATCGAAGAATGGATCACTGGCGAGGCGGCCGACGGTTTCAATCTGACGCCCACCCACCTGCCGCACGGCATCGACGACTTTGTCGAGCACGTCGTGCCGGAACTGCAGCGCCGCGGAGTTTTCCGGCGCCGCTATGAGGGGAAGACGCTACGGGAAAACCTCGGGCTGCCGCCCTATGTCAGCCGCTGGCACCGGTGAGCGGCTGTTACGCTGATCGGACGGGCCGGGTCCCAGATCGATGCAGGTCGGGGCGCCATGATCGTCCGGTACGATTTGGACGTGAACGGTCTGGTCGCTTGCGGCCATATGCTCCCAGTCGCTGCCGATTTCCTTGGTTTGCGCTTCGACGCCCAACTCAGAAAGGCCAAGGACAACGCGATCCGATTGCAGCGAGCGGGCCGCTTGCAGCACCGTGCCGTATGGCCTGTCGCCCACGAGGCCGACCAAGGTCACTGGTTTGCCCGCATCCTCGGCAGCGGCAACGGCGGTGGTGAAGACGCGCACCTCCCAGTCGCCAACGACTTTATCGGGCTTGTCGCCGTGCTCCAGCGCCGCCGGGTTGCCTGGCTTGACCGCGACCAGGATGACGTCCTGCGTGGCCGGGTCACTGTGCTCGAGCACTCTGTTCAAGTGACCCAACTGCTCTGGATCGTGCACACCGACCACAATGCCATTCGGCCGCACGCCTAAGCCCTTCGGAGACAAGTCGTCCCGGAACTCCAGGCGGAAACGCTCCGGGATGCGGCCGGGGGCCTTCTGGCCTGCGTTGCGGCGTTCGGAAACGGTGAGGAGGATGAAGAACAGGATCGTGAAGCCAACGCCGCCGATCGTGGCAGATTGCTTGGTCAACACGTTTATGCTGGCCAACAAGAACAGCAGCACCGTGATCATCATCAGGCCGAGCGGCCACTCACGCCCGCCGAGACGCACATTGAGCGGCACCCGCCAGCGGTCCGCATTCGGGCGGCTGAACCGCAGCACGGTCACGGCAAGCGCCTTCATGGCAAAGCTCCAGGCCACGCCAAACGCATAGGCCTCGCCAAGCAGCGTCACGTCGCCCCGGCTGATGACCACGGTGGCGATCTGCAGGATGGCAATCATCGCAATGAGCCGGTAGGTCGTGCCATAGCGACGCTGCGGCTCGCGGAACCAATCCGACAGCACGCCATCCTCCGCGACACGGTTCAGCACGCCGTTCGACCCGATGATGGACGTGTTGACGGCGGCCGAGAGGATCAGGATGCCGACCAACACCACGAAGGCCTGGAATGCCAGCCGCAGCCATTGCGGCCCCACCAGCACCATGGTGATGCCGCTGATCAGATTGTCCTGCACCTGCTGGCGCTGGTCATCGGGGATCAGCATGACGGCAAAAAATGAAACCAGGGCCGTGAACACGAGGCTGTAGCCGAAGATGATCAATCCGACACGCAGCAGGTTCTTGCGTTTCGGGGCTTCCACCTCCCGGTAAACCTGCGCCAGGCTCTCCTCCCCGCTCATCGCCAGCAGGGAGTGGCCGAGCCCGATCAGGATTGCGATGACAGCGACGTCAGGAATGTGGGTGCCTTTGAGCCAGCCGAGCGCATCTTCGCTGAAGTGCAGGTTCGCCGGGGTCGGCGCTGGCACCGGCTGGTAGCCCTTCATTGCGAGGGTGAGCAGGCACCAGGCAACGAGAACCACCACCATCACCGTCGTGATCTGCATCACCCGCAAGGCGCGGGTGCTGGAGAACGGGATGCCGACCGTGTTGGCCCACCAGAAATAGATAATGACCATGACGGCGAACACGGCCGCCACCAGGTGCGATGAAAGCGGCAGGTGCGGCAGCCCGAATCGGTCGGCGAGCTGGTCGAGCAGGCTGGCCAGATAAAGGCCGGCGCTGACGGCGCTGATGGGTCCGGTGAGTACATAGTCGAACATCAAGGCGCTGACGGAGAACTTGGCCGCCGTCGTGCCCAGCGCCTCCCGCACCACGCGGTAGACACCACCGCGGGTGAACATGCTGCAGCTTTCGATGTACACGGCGCGCACGGCATAGGAGAACAGCATGATGCCCAGCACGAACCAAGGTGCGGCTTTGCCAATCTTGTTCTCTGCGATGCCGCCCACGTAGTAGGCGGATGAGCCCAGATCGCTCAGCACGATTGCAGCGGCGCGCCAGAACGAGACGAAGCTGAGCATCACCGTCGCCGGCACGACGAAGCGGGCGATGGCCGGATCACGCGGGTCCGGATCGGGTGGTTGCAGCTTCAAAATTGGCCTCGCTTAAACGCGGGTTGCAGCGAAAGGGCGCAAGCTTCCGCACTGCACCTACCGCAGCACTCGACAACATAGATGCACACTTTCTGGCACGACAATAGCTCCATCGCGTCTTTCAAACACTGCATCCAGCATGTATAAATATGCTGTATAGTTTATTTGCGGATTCATATAGATTCTGTATATTTATGCAATTTATAGGTTCACTTGGCGAATTCAGCTTTTCCGGGGAGGGAAGGCAGTGCGCCGCATGGGGTAGCAAGCAGCACCAAAAATGACTATTGTGACATACAGCGCTCGACGTCAGTGCGGCGCGTCGCGTGCTGAGGCAGCTACGCTGTGCCAGCAGCTCCCGATCGCCACGACGCAAGTGCTTCTCGCGGTGACGCGGATAGATGTCGACGCGGGTAATATGACCTCTGGAGCAAATTCGCTTTGACTGGATGCTGACGGCGGCGATCATTGTCCAGGTGAGACTGCCGCAGCCAATTGCGGGCTTGCACCGGATCGCACGAGGATCATGTTGGTAGCAGGCCTAGACATGATGGCAGCAAGCGAGGGCAGCCGGCTGCCGTGCTTCGCCTGCTTTGTTTAAGCCGACCAGCCTGAATGATCCCACTCTCGCCGTAAGGCTCATGACCTCATGCCGACCCAAGCTGCATCAACGAGTTCCGGTCTCGCCGGCCATGGCGCTGGACGGCTCGCCGCCGTCCATATCGACACCTACAACGCCGAGTTACGCGATGAGGATGGCTTCATTGGCGATCGCGCCAGCGGACGCGCCTTTCGCGCTATCTTGGAAGATGGACGCGAGCGGGTAAGGCAGGACAATGAGGATCCAATTGGCAAGGTCGCAAGTAGCGACATCAGCAAAAAGAAGCTTGACCGGCTGATCATGGAGGGAGATCCCTTGGCGGCCGGCGTGGTGCTCGGCACGATTGAAGACTTCGCCCAGGAATTTGCCGCGGTGATCCGTCGGATTATGCGCCTGAAAGACTGGCGAGAGACGCAGCGCATCGTCGTTGGCGGCGGCTTGCGGGCAAGCCGTATTGGCGAACTTGCCATCGGCCGAACTGCAGGGCTGCTGAAGAACGCAAACCTTGAAGTCGAACTGCAACCAATCCGGTATGACCCGGATGAGGCGGGCCTGATCGGCTGCATCCATTTGGCGCCGCCATGGGTGTTCACCGGGCACGACAGTATCTTGGCTGTTGACATCGGCGGCTCGAACATTCGAGTGGGACTAATCGAACTCAACCAGTCCAAAGCAGCGGACTTGTCTCGCAGCAAGGTGCTCAAGTCCGAGCTATGGCGGCACGCCGATGAGGAGCCGAGCCGCAAGCAGGCGGTCAGCCGCATGATCGGCATGCTCGAGACAGCGATCCAGCGCGCCAGCAAGCGCGGGCTTCGGCTAGCCCCTTTCATCGGCCTTGGTTGCCCCGGATTGATCCGCGAGGACGGCTCCATCGAAAAGGGCGGCCATAACCTACCAGGCGATTGGGAGCACAAGAGCTTCAATCTGCCGCAACTGCTTAACGATGCCATTCCAGCCATCAACGGTCACGAGGTTACCGTGTTGATGCATAACGACGCGGTGGTTCAAGGGCTAAGCGAGGCGCCCTTCATGCGCGATGTCGAGCGTTGGGGCGTGATGACCATTGGAACCGGCCTGGGCAACGCCCGCTTCAGCAACCGGACCGTTGCAAGCGAATAGCCGATAGCGACGCTATACCGAGGCGCGTCCGGAAACACGATTGGCAAAAGCTGAGACAATGCTGCCAACAGCCAAAGTCACGATCACGCCAAGGGGGACATACCAGGTGAAGGCAAGCGCGTAGCTCCGCACCACAGCCGTCATCACGACGAGCGTCGCCAAGAAAGCGATGATCGCGTCCCTCTCACGCGCGCGGCGGACCAATAGGCCCAGCAGGAAAGCACCTAGCAATGCGCCGTAGGTGTATCCGGCGATGCCCAAACCCAGCAGCACCACCTGCCCCTTGGTGTCGGTGAACAGACAGGCGAAGCCGGCCATCACCACGGCCCATAACAGCGTCAGCACGCGCGAGAGCCGCAGCGCGCCGGCACCATCCCGGCCCATAGCGCGCCAAAGATCCGCCACCGTGGAGTTGGCCATCGAATTGAGCGCGGACGAGAGCGAGCCCATTGTAGCCGATAGAATGCCGGCGATCAGCAAGCCCGACAGACCCGGCGCCACCTCATCGAGGATGAAGCGCGGGAACAGGTCATCCGATGAGCGTAGCCCCATGGCGGCCGGAGACTTGCCGCCGAGATGAACCCACAGCAGAGCCCCCACCAGCGAAAACAGCGCAAACTGCAGCATGACGACAACCGCGCTGCCAACCATCGCGCGCCGCGCTTCGGAAAGAGTGCGGCAGGCGAGCACGCGCTGGACCATGAGTTGGTCGGCCCCGTGCGAGGCCATGGAGAAGATCGCCCCGCCGCCGATTGCGGCCACGGCGTTGAACGGGCTGGTGAGCATGGGTGCGGACAGGTTGACGACCTGGAACTTGCCCGCCGCGTAGGCTTGGTGCAGCCCCGCCGTGCCGACCTCGCCCAGCAGCACGGCGATGCAAACGCCGGCACCGCCGACATAGAGCGCCATCTGGATGGCATCGGTCCAGATCACGGCGCGGATGCCACCGACATAGGTGTAAAGGACCGTCACTAGCGAGATGCCGGCTATGATGGTGACGTCGTTGCTGGGCAAGCCGATCGCGTCAAGCAGCAGCTTGATGGGGATGGCGGAGGCGAACAGACGCACTCCCTCGGCGAGCAACCGGGTGAATAGGAAGGTGATCGAAGCGATCGCTTGCAGGCGGGGCCCGAAGCGCTGGCGGAGATACTGATAGACGCTGACGAACTCTCCCTGCATGTAAAGCGGTAGCAGCACGACGGCGACGAGGCTGCGGCCGAGCAGGTAGCCAATTGCGAGCTCGACAAAGCCGAACGCGCCCAAGTAGGCGACGCCTGGAACCGAGATCACGGTGAGAGTGCTGGTCTCGGTTGCCACGATGGAGAAGCAGACCGCCCACCAGGGTAGGTCTCGCTCGCCCAGGAAGTAGGCGGCCGCACTGCCCTGCCGGCCAGACAGGCGCAGGCCGATGATGGCGATCGCGACCATGTACACCAGGATTACCGTAAAATCGAGCAGGCGCATGCGAAACCTCTCTCCGTGGTGACGATCGGGCAGCATTGCTGCCCACAACACGCCCTTGGCGTGATTACAAGGTTGGGGCCGTTAGGCCATTATGCGGTCAAATGCGATCCATTCTGGGGAAATCGGGAGTGAGTCTGATATTCGTGCCTGAATCGATATCGGTGAAACGGAAGGTGCTTCTACGCCTGCGTTTTCAAACCTCTCAAGCTTTCATAAACCCTTAGGTAGATATCATCCTCCCCACGTACGTTACACGATGGCATCGCGAGAATGGTCAAACCCACGATCGAGACCCAGGAGACACAATCCCCATTGTCTACACCTCCCGGGAGGAGAGGGTTCAGACCCCTGGTCGGCACCGCTTGAGCGTGGCTGCACCCTGCGGCCGTTGATCCGCGTCTCTGCTTCGCTGTCAACCTCGTCGGAGTTTATCATCTCTGCACAGGCGACGGCGCTGTCCTAGACCCGGAACAAATTCGCCGTTCCGCCGAGCGTAAGTCCATCTCCAGGCCGGGACTGTCCAAGCATAAAGCGTCCCTTGGAGCCGCACGGCTTGGAACAACCAATGGGGCCGCTGAGACTGCAAGGCTAGACTATTCAGGCCGACAAAGCCGCTTGTCAGGCACGCAGGCTACGCACGCGACCTCATCGAGGACGTGACAGTTGGTCTGCCAAATTGGTGCAACTCGGCCAGCAAGCAGCGCCGCTCCGGCCAGCGTGATGCCTCACGCAGCGCTGCCATCGCCAATATGTCCGTGCCCGCAGGCCGTTCTAAGCCCGCTGTGCGACTAAGCCAATGTTCGCCAACATGTCGGGCGGAAGCGTTGCAGACACGGCATCGATTGCCCTCAGCATGTCGTCGGAATGGTCCAACATCATGCTGTTAGGTAACATCTTGAGGAATGAGCCGAAACGGGTCCGTGGTACAAACCCTGCAGCCTGAGCGTGTTGCTCCAACGTTGCCAGATCGTAAACCCGCTTATGGCCGACCAAATTGTCCCGTGGCGACAGTTCGTCGAGCCGCTCAATGAGGCCCATCTCGAGAGCGACACGCCGATGGATCGAGGCTCGGTTTGGCACAAGTAGTAGCACGATTCCTTCGGGCTTTATCCACTGTGCCATGCGTCTTAGTAGCTCTGGAGGGTCATCCACATGTTCTAGAACATGCAAAGCTAGAACGGCATCGTAGGGCTGCACGGGCTGAAACGCTTCGAAAAGGGCATTATGTACGCGCAAGTCTGGGTACAATGACTGGGCGCGGGCACAAAGTAGTGGGGACCCTTCAAGCAATTCCGTGGCGACGCCCGCATTGTACAGGGCCTGTGTCAATAATCCATCGCCAAAACCAAGCTCAAGAACAGTCGCACCCTCCGGCAGCAACTCGAGCAAACGCGGTGCAGAATCCATCTGCATCCTGTTTTCAATCCGGTGGTCAACGACGTCGCTGGCCAAGTAGTACGATCGGGCATAGTCGTCTAAATCGGCTGCAGTCAGCATCTTGTAGCTCCGAAAAACATTGCATCCACGATTTGATCATTCAAACCATCAAACAAGAAACGGCGTAAACCGCCTAATAGGATCCCTTCAAATCCTGCCAGACAAGCTTGTGCTTCCTCGAAATCCTGTCGACACGCAGGGGTTGGGACAGTTTGAGCCAAACCCGTCACCTGGTGGACGAGCTCAACCGTTCCACCCGCTCGAAGCACGCCCGCCTGCTGCAATGCCGCTACTGCGATCTTTGGACAAGGCGGAAGATGACCGAACTCGACCGAGACACACTGCTTTCCGGCTGCCGCCCCGACGTTGGAGATGCGTAGCACGGGAACATCAGGGTCGCAGATCGTGAGCGTCGATACGTCGCGATCAAGCGCGCCTTCTGCAACATCAAACCAGATTATCGACGACGTCATGCGCTGCGCCTTGTAGGCATAGCCGGCTGCTTTGAACACTTGGTCCGGCGCTTCGGCGATAACACACTGCTGACTTGGAACGGCGATCGAGAGGGTATCAAAGGTGAACTCCGCCATGCCCGAGCGGTTGCAAACCAACCGGCTCAGCGGCCCAGCCGGGATGACGGTGATCTTCTCGCATTCCTGGACAGCCTGATAGAGACGGTCGACAAAGGGATACATCGATCCTGCACGGGTCGTGGAAAATGGCCGATGCGGCTGAAAACCAATCGGCCCGCCAGAAAAGGCTTCAAAGATCGTTCGAGTGTGAAACAGCGCCGCCCACAACTTGCGGCGATCTGATGCGAGAACAGTGTGCCAGGCTGGGTGATGCTTGGCGCAGACTGCTTGAATCAACAGCTCATGGAGCCGCTGGCCATGCTGCGCTAAGGACGCGTCATGGAGTGTCTGATGAGAGCTGCCCACCAAGGCAGGGATCGCCATGATACTCTGAACCTGTTCAAGGACCTGCTTCCGGTCATCTTGCGATAGTGCTGCCGGAAGGCCGGATAGATCGGCTGTCATCAGCACGCACTGGGTTCTACGCCCGGCGATCAGCATTTCCGGCACGCGAGCAAGCCGAACATCGTCTTGCAACATGTGTTTAATAAAGCTTGCAACCTCGTTGATGAAATGACGGTGACTGTCCTTTGCCGGGTCAAAGCTGTCTATCGGTCTGGTGACATTGTTTTCGTACTCCAACTCAAAGAGCCGGCAGCCAAGATCCAATCTCCGCCCACCCATGTTCAGGCCACCGAAGCTGCCCCCGATACGCAGAGGGTCGACATAGAGGTTTACGCGGTGGCCCTTGCGCGCGGCGAGAAAAGCGGCCGTCAGACCCGCCACCGAGCTTCCAATGATCGTGAAATGGCTAGGCATCTGCCTGCCTGAAGACAAAATAATTCATCGCCGCCGCCTCAGGTATGGCATAGGAAAGCTTGTCGTAAGCCTCGATGAGTTCATCCGACAGTAATGCCATTTGCTTGTTAGGCAATGGCTTGGCGAGAACTGGCTCGCGCCAAACCTCTACCAATTGCAGTGCTGCCATATGCGCGACGAACTCGTCCGCATGCTGGAGACGAACAGTATCAAACTGACGGCCGCGCTCACTTTGTTCACACAGGTCCCCGATAAGTCGGCTCCCGAGTGCCGATGCACGATGGAGTGAAGCGGGGTTTGGGATCGTCACGTGCAGCAACGTCTCCGGGCGCAAGAAGGTCTTGATCCTTGCGAGTGCGCCGGCCTGGTCAGCCAACTCATGCAACACGTTTATCGCCAAAACGTGGTTAAAATTCAGATCCGAGTGGAAGTCCTCAATGAGGCCATTTACCAGACTGACATGCGCAAGCTTGCGAGCCGCTGCCCGAGCAATATAGTCGGAGGAACGCTCGACACAGACAAAACGTCGTTTGTGGCGAGCCAGAACCTGCGTCAACAAGCCAGTTGCGGAGCCGAGTTCTAAAATCAAATCGGTAGGACCAAGGAAGCGCTGGATGCGTTGGCCAGTAAGCACTGTATACCAACGGTCAAAATCAAGGTCTGGATCATAATGCGCCGAGTAGTCGGTCGTCATGCCAGCACCTTCGTCAGCCACAGCTTCAGCGACTCGTCGGCGCCCAAACTGCGTTTGAATGCTAGGAGACCAGGATTGACAATCCCCTCAATGGAGGAGGTTCCCAAGTCCAGCAAGTCGAACCCCTGTGCACGGGCAAAGGTGGAGAGGTAATCGGCCAATACGCAAACAGGACTCAAAGCCTCGGCGCCTGCAATCTCGCCCCATGCATAGACGTAAAGCACCCGAGTGCTGACAGCCACGCAGATCGCGGCCGCGAGAAGCTGATTATGGTGCTCGGCGCCGAACAGATGTAGTCTGCCGGGGAAAGCTGTAATCATGGCCTGAACGTCGTCCCACGACATGGATAAGGTTCGGCCCTTTTTCTGGCGATTCTCAGCAATTGCAGCATAGCCTGCATGATACTCGTAAGGCGCAAGCACCCGAGCCGCGATACTTGCACGATGTGCCTTGTTCAGACGTTTCCGAGCGGCATGGACTCGATAATGCGTTGCGCCGTGCGGCTGGAGCGTCAGTGCCTGGTTCAATTCCTGCCGGCTTACAACATATCCTGCACGGCACAGAATGGACAGCAGGCGCGGCCCTAGCTCGGGAGAGTAACAGAACGGAGGCAACACGACGTGGATGCGTCGGGCACCGTTGTCCTGCAACGCGTTCTCGGCGCTCGCCACGAACTCGGAGAGTTCGATATCGCTGAGCGCCGGTGATACGTCAAAACCGCCGTAAGGGCCCCGACCTGGGCTTGCGAACACGCCGGGCTCGCATTGAACGGCCTGAAATACACCCGCAAGGACCGCCGAATTAGGCCGGCGATAAGAGCAGCGCACGGCGCCGCTGCTATATCGGTGTGCATGGAAGTTTGCGTATTCGACAGTGTTGAAGAGATCGGGCTCGAAACCTCGGCCCTGCGGCTCACTCATCGCGGAGCCGTCCGACGGCCCATCGTGTCGCCTGCGCCACGTGGGTGACCTCAGCATCAGTCAAGTAGTCACTCATTGGCAGGCTCAGCACCGTTTGCGCTAGGACAATCGCAACCGGGAAGTCGTCACGGTTATAGTTCTTCGCGAAGCATGGCTGATCCACAGGTGCCACGGGATAATGAATGAGCGTGCCGACACCCTGCTCCAGGAGCAGAGCTTTCAGACGGTCACGATCAGACGAACGGACCACAAATTGATGCCACACGCAGCCCTCGCTTGGGCTTGGCAGTGACAAAACGTTGGAACCAGGATTGCCAATTGTCTGCAGGTAGTTTCTCGCAATATGGTCACGTCTCGCATTAGCGCCGGCGAGGTCGGGGAGTTTTACTGCTAGAAATGCCGCTTGTAGCTCATCGAGCCGGCTATTCTGCCCCGATATCTCGTGCACGTATTTCTTCGTCGAACCGTAGTTTCGCAGTTTGCGCAGCCGGTCAGCCAGCGTACGATCGTTGGTGCACACCGCGCCACCATCACCCAGCGCACCGAGGTTTTTCGTTGGATAGAAGCTGAAGGCGGCGGCAACGCCGAAGGAGCCGGCGCGACGGCACGCGCGTTCAGCCCCGTGGGCCTGCGCAGCATCTTCAATAACGGCAAGTCCGTATCGCGTGCCGATTGCAAGGATCGCGTCCATATCCGCTAAGGCACCGAACAGATGCACGGGCACGATCGCGCGCGTGCGTGGCGTAATGGCCGCCGCGACCAGATCAGGATTTATCATTCCATCCCACCGCACGTCGACGGGAACGGGCTTGGCGCCAACCTGAGACGCAGCAAACCAAGTGGCGGCAAAGGTGAAGGCCGGAACAATGACCTCATCGCCAGGACCGATCCCGCTTGCTCGCAACGCGAGTGCTAGCGCATCGAGGCCGTTGCCGACGCCAATACAATCTGACACGCCACAGAACCGGGCGAAATCCTGTTCAAACGATTCCACGCACGATCCGAGAATAAGCTGCCCGCTATCAAGAACCTGCCCCAAGCTGGCGTCTAGCCGGGACCGGTACGATGCGTTCGCGCGCGCAACGTCATAGGCTGCGACGTCCATTAAATATCGACCGTCAGATCGCACCGATATAGTGCTTCGAACTCTTCAAAGCTGCGAATGTAATCCGCCTCGTCATACGGCAGGCTTGCCAGCACGAGGCAAACCGAGTTGCCGGAGAAGTTGTCCAGAGTCCGCCAAATGCCGGGCTGAACCAAGTAGCCTCGATTCGATCGGCACAGATGCACGGACCGCTTCTCCACGCCATCATCGAGATGAAGATCAAAGCTACCCGACATCGAGATAAACACTTGCTTGAGGTTCCGATGCGCATGCCCGGCGCGTTCGGACATCGATGGGATATCATAAAGGAAGTAAATCCGCTGCATTCCAAATGGAATTTGGCTGTGGTTTTCGATAAAGCTAAGATTGCCCCTGGTGTCGTGCATTACGGGAAAGTCGAGCCATTTGCATCCTTGCAACGGGTGAGCGTGCGAGCTGACAGGACCACGGCGCACCGACGGACTGATCGCGTTCATCGTGGTGTCCATGATCAGGCCGCCGAACGCTGATGCATGGCAGACGGGAATGACCAAGCTCTCACGGCTTGACGCTGCTGCTCGAGTGCAACATGGTCAAAGAATTGTTCAATGAAACGATCGAAAGAGAACAGCGTCCCCGCCATCCGAACCGAGGCCTCGACTTTCTCTGGACTGAGCGGATCACTCAGGCATGCTTTGATCGTATGATCAACCTCATCGGGGAAAGCTGGTTGATCGATATCGCAACCTAGGAAGCCAGGGCAGCCGCGCAGGAGAGTTTGCAAGTAGGGCGTCGAGTCGGAAAGCACGAAGGCCTTGGCCAACAGCCCGGCCATGACTCGCTCGTGCATGCCATACCGGACGGATGGCGAGGTGCTAACGACTATTCGGCTCTCCGCGTAGAGGTCGTCCAACCGGTTGGCTGGCAGCGAGTCCCAGAAGCGGGCTCGCGCACCGGGCCTGTCCAGGTAGGACCAATCACCCAAAATCAACGCGTTGTGTGGCAGGAGCGCGCGCACCATGCGTTCGGCTCGCACTGCCCTGACGTAGCGATCGATCGTGCTGCAGGTGCTGAGAAACAGTTCCTGTTGGTCGCCAAAGTGAATGAGGCGATCCTCAAAGGCTTGCGCGCAAATCGCCGCGATGGTCTCGTCCACACCGGTGAGCACCCGGTCAGCCGCGTCATGCAGCAGGGTTCGCAGCGCGGGCGGTAAGCTCGACCATTCAAGCAGGATTGACTTTGGATCAACGGCGGTCTTGACGAAGACGATGTCGTGCTTGCGCTCCCGCCAGGCTGTTTGATCTGCGGCCGGATTGGCCGGATAACCATACTGGAGGACAGTTGCGTAAGCACGCCCTTGGAGGTGACGTTGGTAGACCTGGAGGAAATCCTCACATCCATAAAGCATGTAGAGCCCAGCGCCGTGTGCGGCATGGAGGGCGGGGCGCTGATACGGACTGTCTCCAAGATACGAGAAGAATGGGATGGAGTTCAGCGACCAGTAGTTCTCACCGTTCAGGGACAAGTCCATGCCCATGCCTTGGAAGCTGAAGCAGAAGGCAGGGTTACCATCAGCCAGGCAATCAGTCAGCTTGGAGGAGTAGTCTACTTGGCAGAGATCAATCAGCTGATGCGATAGGCCGCGCCGGGCGAAGGCGGCCAGGATTTGCTCCGTCCACCACTTTACAATGCCATTGGCATTCTCGCCAACAAAGGCGAGGACGTAAGGTTGAGCCATTTTGCGCCGCCCTATGTAAACGTCCCGTCTTTGTAGGGCAGAAGCATTAACAACCGGTGAACGGGCCGGTGCGACCGACCGTCCGGCAACTCACCCCAAATAGGCCGCTTTGACCGCTTCGGAGTCCATCAGATCCGGACCTGGCCCGGCAAGCACGACCTCGCCAGATTGCAACACATACGCCATCTGGGCGATCTCGAGCGCCATGAAGGCGTTCTGCTCCACCAGCAAAACCGTGACGCCGAGACGGTTGATCGCCACGATCGTGTCGAACAACTGGTCGACAAAACGCGGCGCCAAACCCATCGAAGGTTCGTCCATCAGCAGCACGCGGGGCTTGGACATCATCGCCCGCCCCATCGCCAGCATCTGCTGCTCGCCGCCAGACAACGTGCCGGCCACTTGCGTCAAACGCTCCTGCAGACGCGGGAAAATTGCCAACACCTGGGCGAGGTCCGCGGCCAGTTCGGTGCGCCCGGCGGTGCGGCGGAACGCGCCCATGCTGAGGTTCTCCCTCACGGTCAGCCGGCTGAACACACGCCGCCCCTCCGGCACCTGCACCAGCCCTAGCGGCACCAGGCCATGCGCTGCCACACCCGTGACGTCCCGCCCGTCCAGCAGAACCCGGCCGCGCACCAGCGTGCGCAGGCCGCAGATGGCGTTCAGCGTGGTCGTCTTGCCCGCACCGTTGGCACCCACCATGGCGCAGATCGTGCCGGACGCGACGGCCAGCGACACCCCTCGCAACGCCCGGATGTTGCCGTAACTGACGTGTAGATCGTCGACGGCCAGCGATGTCATGAGCGCCGGGCCAGCGCGTCCATGCCGTGCTTGGCCGCGCGTGCGCCCAGATAGGCGGCGACCACCGTCGCATCGTTGCGGATGTCCGCCGGTGTGCCTTCGGCGATGCAGGCGCCGTGGTCCAGCACGGTGATCCGCTCGGAAATGCCCATCACCACCCGCATTTGATGCTCGATCAGCAGCACCGTGAGGCCGTGAACATCGCGCAGGCTGCGGATCAGCTCCATCATGGCATGGCTTTCCACCGGGTTCATGCCAGCCGCCGGCTCGTCCAGCAGGAGCAGCACCGGGTCGATCGCCATTGCGCGGGCGATTTCCAGCCGGCGTTGGTCGCCATAGGCCAAGTGCCGCGCCAGCCGGTCGCCGCGCCCCGTGAGCCCGAGCGCCTGCAGCAACTCGTTGGCCCGGGCCACCGTCGCACGAACCTTCGCCCGGTGACCCGGCGTTCCTAGCAGCGCCGCCCATAGCGACTCGGGCCGTTTCGCGTCCACCCCTACCATGATGTTCTCAAGCGCGGTCAGGTCTGGGAACAAGCGGATGTTCTGGTAGGTGCGGGCGATACCGTGCGCCGCCACCAAATCCGGGCGTAGGCCGTCGATGCGCGCGCCATCGAGGCGAATTTCGCCCATGGTTGGGGTGACAAACGACGTGAGGCAGTTGAACAGCGTGGTCTTGCCTGCGCCGTTCGGTCCGATAATGCTGTGTATAGTGGCTTTGGGAACGCGCAGGCTCACGTTGTCGATGGCCAAAAGGCCGCCGAACCGCTTGCTGATGCCGATCGCATCGAGCAGCGGCGCGGTCATAGCGCCTCCCGGTTGCGGATCGCTTTGGGGCTCAGCCCGTCGGGTTTCAGCCGCACGACGGCGATGATCACCAAGCCATAGATCAGGTAGCGGTACTCGCCCAAATCGCGCAGCACTTCGGGGGCGCCGATCAGTGCCGCGGCACCGATGATGACGCCAGGCAGGCTGCCGATGCCACCCACCACCAAGATCGCCAGCACATTGACGGAAACCAGCAACTGGAAGCTTTGCGGGAACACCGAGCCGACCATGGCTGCGAAAATGCCGCCCGCCAGCCCGGCAAACCCGGCGCCCATCGTGTAGGCGGACA
>CAXTRX010000007.1:0-2678 GCA_964246785.1 uncultured Acetobacteraceae bacterium
CTCGCCCCCGTTATGGCCGTTGCCGCCCTTGCTGCCCTGCTGCTGCTGGAGCGCCGCGCCCCCCTGCGTCAGCCCACCCAGCACGAGCCCGCACGCACTCTGCGCAACCTGGCAATGGGCGGCCTCAGCATGGCCGTGGTGGCCCTGGCCGAGGGCCCCCTCGTGCGCCGCCTGGCCGATACTGCGGAGCGCCGCCGGTGGGGCCTGACCCAACGCCTGGCCTTGCCGCCCCTGGCCTTGCCGCCTCTGCTGCGCGACGCCGTGGCCGTGCTGGGCATGGACTACACGATCTATCTTTGGCACGTGCTGACGCATAAACTACCGGTCCTGTGGCGCTTTCACTTGGTGCACCATGTGGACCTGGACCTCGACAGCACCACCGCCCTGCGCTTTCACGCGCTCGACATGCTGATGTCCATTCCTTGGCGCGCCGCCCAGGTGGCGCTTCTCGGCACCTCTCGCCGCGCGTTGGCCGTTTGGCAGGGTTGGTTCTTCGCGTCCGTGCTGTTCCACCACTCCAACCTGCGCCTGCCCTTCCGCCTGGAGCAGCGCCTCGCGACGGTTGTGACCACCCCGCGCATGCATGGCATCCACCACGCGGCGTCTGAGGCGCAAACCAACTCCAACTGGTCGAGCGGCCTCAGTCTATGGGACCACCTGCACGGCACCTTCCGGCTCGACCCGGTGCAAGTGACCTCCATCGGAGTTCCCGCCTACCGCAACCCAGCCGCTGCCCACCTCATCCCGTCGCTAACCATGCCCTTCGGTGCCCAACGCCATGCCTGGTCGCTAAGCTGAGCACGACAGGCATCCTGATGCGCGGCCTGGTCGGGCCACAGCACGCGGCGAGGCCCTGCCGTTTGGCTCAAGGCCGTGTCCATCGCATCGAACAGGTTTGAGGGACACCAAGCATGCCGCCCGCACTGGCTGCCGAAGGCTCGCCCGCCGCGCCGTCCCGCCCGCGCTTCAGCGACAGGCTGCTGACCGCGACTGGGGAGCGGCGCGCATCCGTGCCGCTCCGGGCGTTGCGGACGCTTTGGTTCAACACCGGCACGCTGTGCAACATCACGTGCACCGGCTGCTACATCGAGAGCAGCCCAACAAACGACCGGCTGGCCTATCTGAGCCGGGCCGAGGCGCAAGCCTACCTCGACGAAGCCCGCGCGCTGCACCCGGAGCTGGAGGAGGTTGCCTTCACCGGGGGCGAACCGTTCATGAACCGCGAGCTTCCGGCGATGATGCGCGACGCGTTGGAGGCGGGCTATCGCGTGCTGGTGCTGACCAACGCGATGCGGCCCATGCAACGGTTCAACGCCGACCTGATTGCGCTCCATCGCGACCACGGTCCCCAGATCACAATGCGGGTGTCGCTCGACCACTCTACGCCGGAGCGCCACGAAGCCGTTCGCGGTGCGGGCACCTGGCCGCCTGCCATCGCCGGCCTGCGCTTCCTGGCCCAGCACGGCTTCACCATCGCGATCGCCGGGCGGACGCTGTGGGATGAGGACGAGGCTTCGCTGCGTGCCGGTTACCGAGCCCTGTTCGCAACCCTGGCGCTGGACATCGATGCCGCCGACCCGGCGCGGCTGGTGCTGTTTCCCGAAATGGACGCCCGGCCCAATGTGCCGGAGATCACCGAGAGCTGCTGGGGCATTCTGGGCAAGCAGCCGGGCGACGTGATGTGCGCCGGGTCTCGCATGGTGGTCAAACGCCGCGGTGCGGAGCGGCCCGCGGTGGTGAGCTGCACCTTGCTGCCCTATGACCAAGCATTCGAACTTGGTGAGACGCTCGCCGAGGCCGGTGGCGCGGTTCACCTCAACCATCGCTTCTGTGCGGAGTTCTGCGTCCTCGGCGGCGCTTCCTGCAGCCCGTAAGCGGCGCCGTGGCACGCTGAGCCTTAGCCGCTCCGCCCGCCTCCTGGAGCGGAGCGGCTGCGGCAGTGGTCAGGCAGCGTCTAGAGCAAGTCCGCTTCAGATAGGCGAACCGGACTTGCTCTAACTCTCTGTTTGAGAGGCTGATTCACGCTTCAGGTCGATTAAACCTGAAGCGATCAGGCAGGCTCTAGCAGGCGGTCCAGCGTGATCGGGAAGCTGCGCACGCGTACACCCGTTGCGTGCCAGACGGCGTTGGCGATGGCCCCGGCAGTGCCGGTCACGCCGATCTCGCCGACGCCCTTGATGCCGAGGGCGTTCACATGCACGTCCCGCTCCTCGACAATGATCGCCTCGATGTTCGGCACGTCGGCATTCACCGGGATGTGGTATTCGCCGAGGTTGGGGTTCATCGGGCGGCCGCTGCGCTTGTCCATCACGGCATGCTCATGCAGCGCAAAGGACAGGCCCCAGATCATGCCGCCGTAATACTGGCTGCGCACCAGCCGCGGGTTGACGATCGTGCCGGCGGCGAAGGCGCCGACCAGCCGGGTGACGCGGACCTGGCCGAGATCGGGGTCCACCTTGACCTCGGCGAACACTGCGCCATGGGCGTGCATGGCGTAGGCGTTGTTGGCCGCCGGGTCGGCAGCACCCGTGCCGCTGCCCTCGATCTCGGGCAGGCCGGGCGGGATGGCGGTCGTGAGCTTCAGATTGGCGGTCTCGGCGCGGTTGCGCATCAGGCGAACGGCGTCGTCGGCCACCTCGCCCAGGGCCATCCAGTCGAAGCTTAAGCTGAGCTTTCCG
>CAXTRX010000007.1:2688-20428 GCA_964246785.1 uncultured Acetobacteraceae bacterium
GCCCTCGATCGCGGGCTGGCCGGCGCGGGCGAGGATGGCGGCGTAGCTCTCGCGGCGGCTGGCGTCATCGCGGCGGTAGAGGCGCCCGCCGCGGGCGACCACACCCGCGTTGCCGGCGCCGAACAGCGGCGAGCGCTGGTCACCGGTGGCGAGGCCGGCGAGTTTGCCGATGACATCGCCGCCAGCGCCGTGGATCGCCGCACCCACGGTCGCGGTGTGGGCGGAACCGCCGGCGATCCCGGCGTCCGGCAGGTCGGAGGTGCCGGAGCGGAACTCGATTTGCTCGATGTCCAGGCCGAGGGCGTCGGCGGCGATCTGGGCAAAGGCGGTCCAGGCGCCCTGACCCATGTCGTGGGCGCCGGTCTCGACCACGCCGCGTCCGTCCTGCCGCAGCACGGCGCGGGCGCTGCCAGCGAACATGAGCGCGGGGAACACCGCCGTGCCCATGCCCCAGCCGACCAGCATGCCATCCGCGTCCCGCATCTGGCGCGGCGCTTGCGGCCGAATGGACCAGCCGAAACGCGCAGCGCCCTCGTCGTAGCACTGCCGTAGCGCCTTGGACGAGAACGGCTTGCCGTTGATCGGCTCCAACTCGGCGTAGTTGACCCGACGGAACACCAGCGGGTCCATGCCGCAGGCGAGCGCCATTTCGTCGATCGCACTCTCCAGGGCGGCGCTGCCGGGCGCTTCGCCGGGGGCGCGCATGAAGAGCGGGGTGCCGGTGTCGATGCGGACCGCCTCGTGCGTGGTGGCGATGGCGGGGCTGGCATAGAGCGTGTGCGAGGAATTGGCTGCCGGCTCGATGAAGTCGTCGAAGGTGCTGGTGGCCGTTTTGGCGTGGTGAGCGATCGCGGTCAGCTCGCCGCGTTCGTTGGTGCCCATGCGCAGGGTCTGCCGGGTGGGCGCGCGGTGGCCGACGGGGCCGAACATCTGCTCGCGGCGGAGCACCAGCTTCACCGGGCGGCCGACCAGGCGGGCGGCCATGATGCCCAGGACCTGTGGACCGGAGACCAAGCCCTTGGAGCCGAAGCCGCCGCCGAGATACGGGCTGCGGATGGCGATGTTTTCCGGCGCGATGCCGAACAGCCCGGCAATGCGCTGCTGCGCCATGGCCATGCCCTGGCTCGGCATGTCGAGCGAGAGCGTATCGCCGTCCCACGCGGCCACGACGGCGTGGGGTTCCATCGCGTTGTGGTACTGCGCCGGCGTGTCGTAGGTGGCATCCATCCGGACCGACGCGGCGGCGAGGCCGGCATCGAGGTCGCCGGTGCTCTCGGCGCCTGGATTGCCGGCGCCCACAAACGGGGGTGCGAAGCTGCCGGCCGCATCCAGGCCCATGCGGGCGGTTTCGGCTTGGTATTGCGGGGCGAGCAGGGCGGCGCCTTCGGTCGCGGCCTCCAGCGACTCCGCGATCACGACGGCGATCGGCTGGTTGGCGTAGCGCACGGCGTCGTTCTGCAGCACCTCCATCTTGAACATGAAGGGGTTGAACTTGGCGTCCGGATCCATCGCGAGCTTGGGCGCGTTGGCGGGGGTCATCACCTCGATCACGCCGGGATGGGCTTTGGCGGCGGCGACGTCCAGGCGGGTGACGCGGCCGCGCGCGATGCTGCTGGTGGCCAGCGCCGCATAAGCCATGCCGGCCGGGTGGTTGTCGGCGGCGAAGCGGGCCGCACCCGTGGTCTTGAGCACGCCTTCGCGGCGGGTGAGCGGCTGGCCGATGCTCGACCCCATGCGGATATGCGCCGGGCCTTGGGGGATTGTGATCTCAGCCATGGGTGGCGGCTCCTGAGAAGGGGGAGGCGGGAAGAGCCGGCATGCGCTCAGGCGTGCCCTTGGCCGCCAGCGTCAGCGCGCGCACGACGATGCGGCGGGCCAGTTCGATCTTGAAGGCGTTGTCGCCCGAGGGCTTGGCGTCGGCCAATGCCGCTTCGGCGGCACGGCGGAAGCTGGCAGCGCCGGGCACGGCGCCCATCAGAATGGCCTCGGCCTCGCGAGCACGCCACGGTTTCAGCGCCACGCCGCCGAGCGCGACCCGGACGTCGGCGATCCTGTCCGCTTCCATCCGAAGGGCTGCGGCCGCGGAGACGACGGCGAAGGCGTAGGACGTCCGTGCGCGGACCTGGAGGTAACGGGCGGGGCCGGCGAACCCGGCCGCGTCCGCAGGCAGGCGCACGGCGGTGATCAGCTCGCCGGGCTCCAGCTCGGTCTCGCGCTCCGGCGCCGTGCCGGGCAGCCGGTGGAATGCCTCGATCGGGATGTCCCGCCGGCCGGATGCGCCGACGGCTTCGACGATGGCGCCGAGGGCGACCAGGGGAACGCAGAAATCGGACGGGTTGGTGGCGATGCAGCGATCGCTCCAGCCGAGGATGGCGTGCAGCCGGGCCTCGCCGCCGACCGCATCGCATCCGGCGCCGGGGTCACGTTTGTTGCAGGCGCTGGCGGTGTCGTAGAAATAGGCGCAGCGGGTGCGCTGCAGCAGGTTGCCGCCGACGGTGGCCGCGTTGCGGAGCTGGGCGGACGCACCGGACAGCAGCGCCTCCGCCACGGCCGGGTAGTGCTTGGCGAAGGTTGGATCATACGCCAAGTCCGAGTTGCGGACGAGGGCGCCGATGCGCATCCCGCCGTCAGGCAGCGTTTCGATGCGGTCAAGCCCGGGAAGCCGGCTGATATCGACCACATGGCCGGGCCGCATGACGCCGCCCTTCATCAGGTCCATCAGATTGGTGCCGGCGGCGAGATAGGCGGCACCGGGCACGGCGCCAGCCTTAATGGCTTCGGCGATATTGGCTGGACGGGCGTATTCAAACTGGTTCATGCCGCGTCCCTCCGCGCCGCGGCGTCCATGGTTCGGTGGGCCTCCAGCACCGCCTCAGTGATGCCGATATAAGCGCCGCAGCGGCACAGATTGCCGCTCATCGCCTCACGCACCCGTTCGGCATCGCTGCCAGCATGGCCCTCGCGCAGCAGGCCGATCGCGCTCATGATCTGGCCGGGGGTGCAGAAGCCGCACTGGAAGCCGTCATGGGCGATGAAGGCGGCTTGCACCGGGTGGAGCTGGTCGCCGTTTGCGACGCCCTCGATGGTCAGCACGTCCGAGCCGTCCAGGCTGACCGCCAGCGCCAGGCAGGAGTTCACCCGGCGGCTATCCACCAGGACCGTGCAGGCGCCGCACTGGCCGCGGTCACAGCCCTTCTTGGCCCCCGTGAGGCCGAGCCGCTCGCGCAGCAAGTCCAGCAGCGTGGTACGGGTATCGTCGAGCGTGATCGCACGCTGTGTTCCATTGATCGTCAATGTGATTGACAGGCTCATGCGATGCTCCGATCAGACCTGCTGTGGGACCAGACAATACGGAGGCACCCTCCGCTTTACAAGTGGAGCCATCCTGAACGATCAAGTAATAGCCAAACCGGCGCCCAAGCTGACGCGAAGACCCCGGGCCGACAGCGTCCGCAACCGCGAGCGCGTGCTTGAGGCGGCTAAGGCGGTGTTCGCGGCCGGCGGTCCGGACGGCAGCCTGCAAGCCGTCGCGCATCAAGCGGGTGTCGGCATCGGAACCCTATACCGGCATTTTCCGACCCGCCAGGCCCTGTTCGAGGCGGTGTACCGCCGCGAGGTGGAGCAACTGGTGGAGCTGGCCGGGCAACTCGGCGCCGAGCTACCGCCGCTGGAGGCGCTGCGCCGCTGGCTGCATGCCAATGTCGAATTCGTGGCGACCAAGAAGGGCATGTCCACGGCGCTCGCGGTGGCGGTCCATGCCGGCTCCCAGCTCACCACGTATTCGATGGACCGGCTGGGCGACGCGGTCGAGCCGCTGTTGCGCCGGGCGGTGACGGCGGGGGTGCTCCGACCCGACATCGGCAAGGAGGACATCCTGCGGACCGTGGTCGGCCTCTGCTACATGCACGACCAGCCGGGATGGACCGCCAACGTGATCCGTCTCGTGGACGTGTTCCTGGACGGGATGCAGCGCGGCCAATAAGCTCGCCCTTGCAGCATGGCCCATGGCAGGCCGGACGGTGGCACCAGGCTCTGCGTTGCCGCTGCCGCGCAGACAGTGCATCACACCGGCATAGCCCGCTTGGTGTGATGGAGATGAGCGACCATGCCGCGCCGAATGCACCTGATCGCCTACCTCAAGACGGGGCCGACCGCGATGCACAACGGCGGCTGGCGCCATCCGGAGGCCACGCTCGACGACATCCTCGACCCGGCGCGCTATCAGCACATCGCACGCGTGCTGGAAGCGGCTTGCTTCGACGGCTGCTTCTTCGCCGATCTATTCGGGCTCTACGACGTGCACGGCGGCAGCTTCGACGCCTATGTCCGCCGCGGTGGGCAGATCAGCTTCCTAGACCCGACCGTGGTGCTGCCGGTGATGGCCGCGGCGACCCGCCATCTCGGGCTCGGCGCCACCCTCTCCACCACCTTTCACAACGCCTATCACCTGGCGCGCTGGCTGGCTTCGCTGGACGCCATGAGCGGCGGCCGGGCGGCTTGGAACGTCGTCACCTCGGCCACTGATCTGGAGGCGCAGAACGCCGGCATGGACGAGTTGCCGCCGCGGGACCAACGCTACGACCGGGCCGACGAGGTGCTTGAAGCCTGCTTTGCGCTTTGGAACAGTTGGGACGCGGATGCCTTCGTGCTCGACAAGCAGGCCGGCATCCTCGCCGACCCGGCGAAAGTGCATTATGCCAACTACCAGGGGCGCTGGATCAAGACGCGCGGCCCGCTGTCGATCCCGCGCAGCCCGCAAGGGCGCCCCGTCATCATGCAGGCCGGCAGTTCGGATCGGGGCCGCATCTTCGCCGCGCGCTGGGCGGAGGCGATCTTCACCATCCAGCGCGGCGTGGGCGAAATGCGCGCGTTCTACGACGACATCAAGACCCGCATGCAGGGCTTCGGCCGCGCCCCGCATGAATGCGCCATCCTGCCCGCAGTGACCGTGGTGCTGGGCGAGACCAGCTCGATCGCGCGGGAACGTGCGGACTACATCAATAGCCTCATCGACCCGGAACTCAGCCTTGCCTCCACGTCGAGCAACCTCGGCGCGGACCTGACCAAGATGACGGCCGGAACCAGCCTGGCGGCGCTGCAGGGCAACCAGGGGATGAAGGGGTCCGAGGACGTGCTCCAGCAAACCATTGCCGCCGAGGGCATCAGCTTCCAGGAGGCTGCGGTCAAGCGCGGGCTCGGCCACGAGTTGGTGGGAACGGCGAGCGAGGTCGCCGACCGGTTGCAAGCGGTGTTCGAGGCCGGTGTTTGCGACGGGTTCGTGCTGACGCCCACGATGTTCCCCGGCATGTTCGAGCAGTTTTGCCGCAGCGTGGTTCCGGAACTGCAACGGCGCGGGCTGTTCCGGACCGAGTATGGCGGCCGTACCCTGCGGGACAATCTGCAGGGTGAACAATGACTATGCCGCTCGACGCCAATGCTGCGGCGCTGGTGGCCGGCATCAGGCCAGCAGCTCGCCCATGATCGCTGCGTATTGCGCCTTGCTCGGCTGGTACGGGCTGGCGCGATTGAACGGGCTAGCGGCCATATCGGCTGCCATCGCGTCGATTGAACCTGCCCTGTAGCCCGCCTGCTTGAACGAGGCCGGCAAGCCGAGCGTGCGCACCAGGCTGCGCAACGCCTCGGGTAGATCCGCCCCGCGCGCAAGCCCGATGGCGGCGGCGAGGCGGTCGGCCTTGGCGGGGGCCTGGCTGCCGACCAATTGCACCGTGAATGGCAGGGCAGCCGCAATCAAGACGCCATGATGCACGTGCTGGTCGCTGCAGGTCAGGGCGATAGCATGCGCTGGGCCGAGGGTCTTGTGGATGGCGGCTCCGCCAGCAAACGCCGCCAGCATCATGGCGCCGCGCGCTTGGTCGCCGCCGGGCTGCATCGCCGCCGTGATGTTGGCGTAGGCGCGCGCCAGGCCGTCGAGCGCCAACGCGTCAACAATCGGGTTGGCCGGTTCGGAAAAGAACCCCTCTACGCAATGCGAGAGCGCGTCGATGCCGGTCGCAGCGACCAACCGCGGCGGCAGGGTGCGGGCCAAATCGGGGTCGAGTATGGCGACACGGGGCACTAGGTGCGGGCTGCGCGTGCCCGTGCCCGGTCCATCGGCGACGAAGTGCAGCGCTGCCACTGGCGAGCTGTCGCTGCCGGTGCCCACGGTGGTGGGAATGGCAATAAGCGGGGCCGTGCCCGGGCCCACCAGTTCGGATTTGCCGAGCAGGTCGGCCGCCCCGGCGAGGTTCCCGGCCGCCAGGGCTGCCACGATCTTGGCGGTGTCCAGCACCGAACCGCCGCCGAGGGCCACGACGCCGTCGCACCTGCCCTCGCGGTAAGCGGCGAACCCGGCATCGGCCCCCGCGGCGGTCGGGTTCTCGGGGACGTCGAAAAACTGCCCGGCAGGCGAGGGCCACGCCCGCAACAGCACGGCCACGGCGCCCGCCCGCTCAAGGCCGCGATCGCTCATCAGCAACGGACGCTGAACGCCCAAGGTCCGCAACTCGGTCGCTAACGACGACACGGCGCCAGGCCCAAATACCAGCCGCGGCAATGGCAATACTGCTAACATCGTCAGCTCCCTTGCAGCAGCCCGAAAAACTGCTTAGTCAGGCCGCTCTAAACTGTCAATCAAGCAGAGCGCTTCGCAAGTTGTCCGGTGTCATCGCTGGTAGAAAGCGCGCAATAGAAGCTGAGCACAGAGGAGCGTTTGCATGAACGAGGTGACGCCACTACAGCCCACGACGCGGCGGACCCACTTCATCAATGGCGTTTGGTCGGAGACTGGCGGCCGCACGTTCAACAACTACAACCCTTTCAACGGCCAGGTGATGGCCGAGGTCGCGGCGGGCGGGCGGACCGAAGCGGACGCCGCCGTGACGGCAGCCCATGCCGCCTTTCCCGCCTGGGCTGCGATGGCGCCTGGCCAACGACAGCGCCTGTTCCTGAAAGCGGCGGACATCGTCGACCGGCGCAAGGGCGAGATCATCAAGCTCATGGCGCTGGAAAATGGCTCCGGCAGCATGTTCTCCGGCTACCAGGCCAGCTTGGTCGCGGACCAACTGCGCCATGCCTCGGGATGGTGCTTCAAGCCGATTGGCGACGTGGTGCCGAGCGCAGTGCCGGGCCGGCTGGCGCTTGCCGTGCGCAAGCCGCTGGGCGTGGTGGCGGGCTTCTCGCCTTGGAATGGCGCGTTCACCTTGGCGTTCCGCACCGTGATCCTGCCGATGATCTTCGGCAACACTGTGGTTCTCAAGCCCTCGGAGGAGTCGCCGCTAACAGCGGGGCTGTTGGTGGCGGAAATTTTGGAAGAAGCCGGCTTCCCGCCCGGCAGCATCAACGTCGTCACCCATGGTCCGGGCGAGGCGGGCCCGATCGCCGACGTCTTTTTCGAGCGCCCCGAGGTTCGCAGCATCAACTTCACCGGATCGTCGGCCACCGGCCGTATGCTGGCGGCGCGGGCAGGCCAGGCGCTCAAGCGCATCGTGCTGGAGTTGGGCGGGTACAATCCCATCATGGTGCTGAAGGACGTGGACATGGCCAACGCCATCAACACCACCGCGTTCAGCGCCTTCTTCCACCAGGGCCAGATCTGCATGAACGCGCGCAAGGTGTTGGTGGAACGCCCGATCCATGATGAATTCGTGGAACAGCTTGCCGCCAAGATACGCGGCTTCAAGTCAGGCGACCCGGCCGAACCGAGCACAATCATCGGACCGCTGATCAACGACCGGGCCCTGCAATCCGTCAGCCAGCGGGTGCAGGATGCGGTGTCGCGCGGGGCGCATCTGGTCACTGGCGGCACCTCCAAGGGGCTGGTCTATGAACCCACCATCCTCACCCACGTGCCTGCTTCGGCGCCGATCAACCACGAGGAAACGTTCGGCCCGGTGCTCGTCATTGAGGCAGTCGACGATGCCGAGCAGGCGCTGGCCAAAGCGGCCGACACTCCTTACGGCCTGTGCGCCAGCATCCTGACGGGCGACCAGGACCGCGGATTGGACATGGCGCAGCGGCTCGACTGCGGCATGGTCCATGTCAATGGTCCGACCATGGCAAGCGAGCCTTCGCTGCCGAATGGTGGTGTGAAGGAGAGCGGCTGGGGTCGGTCTGGTCCGTATGCGGTGGAGGATTTCACCGAGATTCGCCTGATGACGCTCACCCACGGGCCAGGGCGTTTTCCGATCTAGTGGCGATATTGCCCGTGCGGTCGGGCGCCCTCGCGATATCCCCGGTCGGAAGGGCTGATTTACGCATCAGGTTGGTTCAAGCTGATGCGATCAGGCTGCTAGTGTCTCGAACCTGAGGTTCGTCGACCTTCAAAGTGATCGTAGGGCACCAGAGAAAGGGGTCTAGCATGCGCATTGTCGCTCTCGAGGAGCACTGCACCTTCCCGGACATCGCTGCCCGGATCGGGGCGGAGGCAATCGTGGCGCGCGGCCTGACTCCCGGCGGCCATCGCCCTGCGGTGATCGACCGCGCCACGCAGCTTCCGGATACCGGTGCCGCCCGGTTGGCGGACATGGATGCGGCCGGGATCACGGTGCAGGTGCTCTCGGTGGCCCAGGCCGGCGCCGACCTGCTGCCGGGGGAGGCAGGCGTGGCCCTCGCGCGGGACACCAACGACCGCTTGGCCGAGGTCGTGGCCGGGCATTCGGACCGCTACGCCGCCTTCGCCCACCTGCCGACTGCCGCTCCAGAGGCGGCTGCGGAGGAGTTGGAGCGATGCGTCCGCCAGCTCGGCTTTTGCGGCGGCATGGTGAACGGAACCACCGGCGAGCTGTTCCTCGACGATCCCCGATTCGAACCGCTGCTGGCGCGGTTTGAGGCGCTCGATGTGCCGCTTTACCTGCATCCCGCGCCACCGCCGCCTGCGATCCGGCGCGTTTACTATGATCGCCTGCCGGGCCATTCCAGCCTGCTGCTTTCTATTGCGGGATGGGGATGGCACTCCGAGACCGCAATCCACGTGCTACGCCTGGTGCTCTCGGGTGCGCTGGACCGGCATCCCGGTCTGAAGCTCATCATCGGCCATATGGGCGAGGGGCTGCCGGCGATGTTCGCCCGCTGCGACCAGGTGTTCGCCGAAGAGGCGCGCGAGCGGCTGACCCGCACCGTCAGCCAGACTATGACTGACCAGGTCTGGGTGACAACAAGCGGCTTCTTCACCCTGCCGCCGCTGCTCACGTTGCTCATGGCGTTCGGGGCTGACCGGGTGATGTTCTCGGTTGACTACCCGTTCAGCCCGAACGCTGCCGGCCGCGCCTTTCTCGACGCATCGCCGCTTTCCCCTGCAGACCGCGAGAAGATCGCGCACGGCAATGCCGACCGGCTGCTGCGGCTGACCACACCTTGAGCAAGGCGGCCAGTGGGCGCCCGGGCGAGGCTGCCCCGGCGAGCGGCCGAGATTCCGCTTCGGGTTAGAACGGATTGGCGCTGGTCCCCAAGAGCGGGCCGAGCGGGATGCGCAGCAGGGTTGCGACTTCGAAACCATTTTCAGGCACGTGATTGACGAAGGGGACCTCGTAGTCGTCCGGGTTGACGTAGTATTGGCCATACAGCGAAAGAGAGGCGTATTTGGTCACCTGGATCTGGTACGACGCCTCGAATTGGAACGCGTCGCGCTGCTGGGTGCCGGCAAAGATGCCGCGATGAAGAACGGTGTGTTCTCGCGTTTCGAACGCCGCCTCAACGGCGCTCAGGCGCAGGTAGCGGGCTTGGACACCAAGAATGTCGGCCGGGCGGAACGGGATGTAGCCGCTCAGGTTCACGCCCACCGTGGCGTCTAGGTCGAACGGCTGCGGCTTATCGACCGCGGCGTCAAGCTGGCCATAGACTTGCAGGTTGGCCGGCTGCAGGCCGGGCCGGGCCGGGCCACGCACCAGGACCTTTGCACCCTGCAAGGCAAACACCCCGCCTCCCGGGTAGTCGGCTGCGGTCGTGAACCGCGACGCGACTGCGCCGGTGCCTTTGGTGTTGGCGTAACCCGTTCTGGTGTTCCAGACGAAGGCGACTTCGAGGTTGGCCGGGTATGCCTCGGTGCGGAACTCGGTGCGGTAGCCAAATTCGCCGATGATCTGCGCGCTGGTTGTTCCTCCGGTGCCGAACTTCCAACCATTCTTGACCACCGACTGGTAGTTGTCCTCGAACGCGCCAGCCTGCAGATACCAGGCTGGGGTTAACTTATAGGTAGCCTTGCCCATCCACAAAGCATAGGGGATTGAGTTGAAGTCGGAGTCCACGTTGAGCATTGGCGAGTCGTAGGTAAACGGGTCGAGGCTGTTGGGGATGAAGAAGTATTCGTGGACGTTGGATTTTCCAACTTCCAGGTCTAGCCGGTTGTTGAGAAGTAGCTGTTCATAGGTCAGGCGGGTCAGCGTGCTGGCCTCTAAAATCGGCGTGGTCTGGTAGCCATCCAGGACGCCGCCGGTTTGGGCTATGCTCCCGGGTTCGTCGCTCTTGCTAAACCACCAGGTCAGCGCGCCATGCAGGAAGCCGCCTTGGATGCCGGCGATCTTGCCAAGGTCGAGATCCAGCTCCGGACGCAAGATGCCAAGTTGGGACGTGTTGCCCGGAATATTCCCGACGCTTGGATTGCTGGTGGCATGGTCGAGCAGCGAGCCGTGAAAGTCGATACCGTCAGCGAGCAGTTGATTGCCTAAGCCCGGGAATAGGCCGGTGTTGACGGTCGACGGAGCGGGCACGTTGCCGGCAGGGCGGAGTTCTTCGCCTGGCGTGTTCTGGTTTGGATATGGCGACAAGTTGATCGGTGAATTCGGCGTGGCGGGAGAGGCGGTATTTGCGCCCGACGGGGCTGTTTGCGCCCGGCTGGCGACGGCCAGACTGGTTGCGAGCACCGCAGATGTCGCGATTACTCCCACGAATAGACGCATTCTTGTCTCCCGAAATCCTGGCTTGGCCCAGGTCTGCTTATGTAGCCACAGCAGCGGCTGTTTGGTTGTAGTGGTTGGCCGTCGACACCGACTTGACGATGTGCTTCTAAATTTGACTATTTCATTGAGGTGTGTCCGGCCCAGATATCTAGTTCAGCATTCATTGCTTAGCCGGCTTGCCAATTGATCACGACGTTGACAGAACGGCTTCGTGCCAGGACTCGCCCTGCTCTGCCCGGCCGATTGAATGCCCGGTGATCCGGTCGAGCAGCCACCCTGCATCTTCCGGCAGGCGCGCGCCGCGCCAGGCGACGTGCTGATCGGGGCGGATGAGGGCGAAGCGCGCCTGGTATAGTCCCGCCAGCCGCTCGTCGCCTGGTGCAACCACCGTCAGCGGCACTCCGCGCTTGACCGCAGCCGCGGCAAACGCGTCTGGCTCGGCGCCGTCACACTGCGTGACCAGCAAGCTGTAGCCGGTGCCGAAATGATCGTATAGCGAGCTGCCGTCCTGCAGCCAAAGATGCGGCGCGAGGCAGCCAGGCACGGCGGACGGCACGTAGCGGATGGTATCCTCGGGCGGCGGCGCCGTTCCGTCCGGCACGATGACCGGGGACCCTGCATAGTGGTAGCCGAGCACCACCCCAAGCGTGTCGAATTCGCGGCGTTTGGTGGCGCGGATTTGCGCCCCGGCCTGCTGCCGAACGCTGTCTCCCTCCGGGCCGGAGTCTTCGAGCGCCGGGCGTACGAGCTGGTTGCCCACGGTCGCATAGTTGGTGATGGCCTCGTTGATCACGCGTTGATGCACTGGCCGGCGCTCCGTCTGGTAGGAGGCGAGCAGGCCCGGCCCGCCCCAGCCCTGCAGGGTGGCCGCCAGCTTCCAGCCGAGATCGACAGCGTCGCCGATCCCCATGTTCATGCCGAAGCCGCCGAACGGCGGATGCAGGTGGCACGCGTCGCCGGCGAGATAAACTCGCCCCATGGCATAAATATCGGCGATCCGGCTGTGTGCCACCCAGGGATCGGTGCGCACCACTTCGATGGCGAGGTCAGGCAAACCGGTGCCGCGGCGGATCAGCGCCACGGGGTCCACGCCCGCCGGGTCCACATCGTCGGCGAGCTTGGTCGCCATGAAGAACCAGAGTCCGTGCTGGTCCATCGGCCCCAGCAAGGCGGGGACGTCGGGGTTGACCAGCCAGTACATGAAGGCCTCGCCATGAGCGTGGCTGGCAGCCAGTTCAGGCGCGCGGAAGATGATGCTGTAGTTCTTCAAACCCGGCGAGTTGCCCAGCATGCGCGCGCCGATTGCGTCGCGCACGGTGCTGCGCGCGCCGTCGGCGCCCACCATGTAGCGGCTGCGCACCGTCCAGGCACGGCCGGTGGCGACATCGCGCAGGTGTGCGGTCAGGCCCGCCGGGTCCGCCTCGAAACTGGATAGCTCGCGGCCGAACGCGATGGTCACGCCTGGCAGCGAGGCGGCATGGCTGCGCAACACCTCTTCCAGCGTGTATTGCGGGACCCACTGGCCCTCTTCGGAGAACAGCTCGTTGCGTTCCCGACGCGCGTGCATGGCATTGCCGAAGCGCGCCAGCAAGGGTCCGTTCATGCGCGTGGCGAACACCACGTTGGCGCCATAGTCGGGCGGGATCGGCGAGGCCTTCCGCAACACGTCGGCAATGCCCCAACGCCGCAAGTGCTCGCGGGTGCGCACGTTGGTGGTCTTGGCGCGCGGGCTGTAGCCGACCCGGTCGTTGCGCTCTGTCACCAGACAGGTGATGCCGCGATGACCGAGTTCGATGGCAAGCGATAGGCCGACCGGCCCGGCGCCGATGATGAGGACATCGACGGTTGGTTCAGTGTGGCGTGTTTCAGTCATGGGCGAATGGTCCATGGTTTGGAGCAGGCAGCTTTGGCAAGGCGAAGGTGAGCAGCACGACGAGGCAAGCGCCGGCGGCAAACAACAGCGCGCCGGGCCGGTAGCTGGCGAAATGGTCGAAGCTGGCGCTGGCGAGCACTGGCCCCGTGCCGGACCCGATCAGGAAAATGCCGAACGCGATGCCATAAAGCCGGCCGAATGCGGCCTGGCTGAAGTAGCGACGCACGAAGAAGGCGGTAAAATCCACCTCGGCGCCAATGCTGCCGCCGAGCAGCAGGGCCATCGCGTAGCCAGACATGGGGCCGTGTCCATAGGCGGCGAGCAGGAAAGCGGCACACGCGGCCAGGGCCATAACTGCGACCACGAACGGGGGATGCACACGGTCCAGCACATAGCCGATGCCGCCGCGCCCGCCGATTGCGGCCAGCCCGGCTAATCCTGCCAACTTCGCCGCTGCTTGGGGCGTGAAGCCGCGGCCGACCATCATTGGCACGATGCTGGTGAGCATGCCGATGGACGTGGTGCCGAGCAGGACGAAGATCATGCATATCAGCACAAACGGCCGCGACGCGATCAATGGCAGCACCGGCGCGGGGATGCTTCCGGGCTGCGCACGGGTCGGCTTGCCCATGCCTCGGGTTGCGACCAAGGCTGCTGGGACGGTGAACACAAAGGTGAGCGCGCCAAGCCCGGCATAGGCCGCACGCCAGCCGTAACCGGTCGCCAACTCCGCCGAGAGCGGCGGCAGCACGGTGGCGCCGATGCCGACGCCCATCAACGCCAGGCCAAGCGCCAGGCCCAGGCGCCGCTCGAACTTGCGCACCAGCACCGCGCAATATCCGATCGGGCTGGCTCCGCCGGCGCAAAACGAGGCAGCGATGAAGGTAAGGTAATATTGCCAGAGGCTGCCAAGCAGGCCGAGCGAGCCGACCAGCAGCGCCATGCACACCACTGAGGGCAATATGATCGCCCGTGCGCCAAACCGGTCGATCAGTGCGCCCCAAAATGGGGCGGCCAATGCGAAGCTGTATTGCGACAGTGCCAGCGCGCCGGAGATCTGCGTTCGCGTCCACCCGAACTCTTCGGTCAACGGACGCACGAACACACCAAACGTGTAGAGCAGCAAAGTGCCGAGCGAAAAGGTCAGCCCGACGGTTGAGGCTGCGACGGCGCCCCAGTTGCGGTCGGTCTGGCGCAGGTCGCCGCTCGCACGGCTGGCCGTTATCGACACGGTCAGAACCGCTTCATACGTTCGTGCTGGTGGCTGTTTGGACCGGTTCGCATGGCGTCTGGTTGTTGCTTCTTGCTTGTTGGCCGAGGCGAGCAAGCAAGCACGCCTGCCGCCATCCCGTGAAGATGACAGGTTTGAGGCCGCGATGCCCACTACGCATCACTTTGGCCGATGCTGTGATGCCAAGAGCTGATCGCTCATGCCCGTGCGACATCTTTTGGGGGCACGGGCACGATGCTAGTGAGGCTAGCAACGTTCTTGTGCCATGGAGCGGTCAGGAGGAAATATGGCGGATCTCATCCGGCCGGCGTTTCATCACGTCACGATCAAGACCAGCCGATTGCAGGAAATGGTCGACTGGTATCGCGCTGTGATCGGGGCGGAGGTGACGTTTCAGGACGCCAACAACGCTTGGACCACCAACGACGAAGCCAACCATCGCGTGGCTTTTCTATCGGTGCCGGGCCTGAATGACGACGCCGACAAGGTCAGGCACAACGGCATGCACCATAGCGCCTTTGAATATGCGAGCTTTGCCGACCTGATGGCCTCGTATGAGCGGCTCAAGGATGAGGGCATCCTGCCTGCATTCTGTCTTGATCACGGCTTGACCATTTCGATCTACTACAAGGACCCGGAGAGCAACTTCGTCGAATTGCAGAGCGACAACTTCGGCGACTGGCAGCTCTCCAGCCACTTCATGCGCACCTCGGAAGATTTCCGGGCCAATCCGATCGGCACCTTTTTCGATCCGGACAAGGTATGGCAGGCGCATTGCGACGGCCGTCCGTTCAGCTCGCTGCAGCCTGCGATCCGCGCCGGCGAGTTCCTTCCTGATGCGATCCCGGACATCGGCCTGCCGGTCTAGCGCGCGCCATGCCACAGTTGGCCGCGACGCTACAGCCGGATGTGCGGCTGGCCATTGAGGCGCTCATCCACGAGCATGCCTGGTTTATCGATCACGGCCAGGCGGACCGGGTGGTTGAGCTTTTTACCGATGACGCACGCCTGCTTGGGATTGGCGCTGACAAGATCGGGCGTGACGCGATCGCCCAGTGGGCCGCGGATCGGGCCGCGATGACCGAGCGTTGCTCGCGGCATGTTCAGTCTAACATCCGGCTGGTTGCTGCTGCCGGGCCTGACCAAGTAGAGGGCACCGTCCTCCTGACGCTGTATCGCTTTGATGGCCCTGGCATGGGCCAGCCGTCGCCAATGCTGGTTGCCGAGTATGAAGACCAATACCGGCGATGCCCCGACGGACGCTGGCGGTTTGCGCAACGCCGACTGACGACGGTGTTCGCCAGCTAGAGCCTGATCGCTTCAGGTTGAATCGACCTCAAAGCGTGAATCAGCCTCTCAACAGAGAGTGAGGGCAAGTCCGGTTCGCCTACGAGAAGCGGACTTGCTCTAAGGGACGCGTCGGTGGTTAGGGTTGCGGGGAGCGTCCGCGGAGCGGATTTACTCTAGCCTTTGACCGGGCGGTCCGCCGCGCCCGGGAATTCCAGGTGCTGCGGGCGGCGCGGGCGGATACAACTGGGTGCGCTGCAGCAGGTCCAAGAAGTACCGGGCAGCAGGCGTCAGCACCAGGTCAGCCCGTTTGATGAGCACGACCGGCGGCGCGGCAAGCACCTCACGCACGGGCACCGTCACCAGCAGGCCTTTGACCAGGGCGGACTGCATCCACTGCACCGGCACCATCGCCATGAAGTCGCTGTTCAGCAGGCACGTCATCAGAGTCAGGGCTGACTGGCTGCGCAGCGCGATACGCGGCGGCGGCAATCGCCGGTGTGCAAAGATGGCGCCGAGCTCGTCTTCATCGGCCAGCGTGATGGAGTTGGTCGCCCAGCCCACGCCGGCCAATGCGGCCAGTTCGCTCGCCGTCTGCAGCGGATGGCCCGACCGGCACAGCACAGTGCGGGTGTTCTGGCTGACGATCTCGCGCGTCAGTTCCGGCGCCACTTTCTGGCCGGAATCGACGCCGAGGTAGAAATCGACGCCGCCCATGCGCAGCGCAGGCTCCAGCATCGGGTAGAAGCCCTCGATGATATGGAGCTTGGCATCTGGAAAACGGCGGACGAACGGCCGCAGGGCAGGCGGCAGCAGCGCCAGATGTGTTGCAATGGACAGCCCGGCGGTGACGGTGCCAGCGGTCGCGCCGCCAAACTGCTCCACCTCTTCCTGCGCCCGGCGCACTTCGTGCACGATGGATGCCGCCCGGCGCAGGAACAACTGCCCGAGCGGGGTTGCCAGCACTCCTCGCGAATGGCGCTCGAACAACGACGCGCCGAGTTCGCGCTCCAGTTCGGCTAGGCTGCGCGTCAACGCCGGCTGACCCAAGGCAAGCTGGCGTGCCGCAGCCCTGATGCTGCCCTGTTCGCCGATGGCAACGACTTCTCGCAGTTGATTGAGCTTCACGCGGCCTCGCTACCGATGTCTGGATCGCATCGTTGGCCGCATGAACGCAGCTTTTTCGTGTTCGAGCAACCTGCGACATCAGTCCTTGCTAGTGGAGACGGTCAAGCGGTCGCGACCCTTGCGGCGGAACAGCGGGGCGGACGCGCTCAATCGCCAGGCAAGGCCTTAGAGGCATCCGTGGCGGGCCAAGCGCGCAGAGCGGCTGCGACGATGGCGAGCAGCGACGGCAGGGTCGCGCCATCCCGCGCCAGCACGGACAGGCCCTGGGTGACCGCCAGCACCAGCCCTGCAAGCGCCGCCGCATGCGTATCAGGCGGCAAGACTCCGTCTGCTATGTCGCGTTCGGCCCGGGTCCTTAGCCCGGTTTCGATGCCGCGGCGCAGGTCGGCCACGGCGTCTTGCACGTCGGCCGAGGCCGCCGACCCGCTCGCGGTCGCGCTGGCCAGCAGGCATCCCTTAGGGGTGGCCTCACCGGTGTAGGTCACCGCAGCGGCGGTCATCAGGTCGCGGGCGGCGTGATAGGCGGAAGCTGCATCGGCGATTGCGCGGGCACTGTCCTGCGGATCTCCCGCATAGAGCTGCACGGCTTCAAGAAACAGCTGCTTCTTGTCGCCAAAGGCGGCGTACAGGCTGGGCGCGGTGATCCCCATCGCGGCTGTCAGTTCGGCGACCGAGGTGGTCTCGTAGCCGTGGCGCCAGAACGCCAGCATGGCTTGCCGCAGCGCTGCGTTCCGATCGAAGGAAAGTGGCCGGCCGGTTCGTCGCGGGGGGGCGTGCATCTGGCTTCTATAACGATCACTATAATATAGATTGACATGATGGTTGCGAGCGGCCACCACTTCCATAGCATCCATTACATAAGTTGGGAACCTCATGTCACTGTCAAACTTCCGCACGCTTGGGCGCTCGGGTCTGGTGGTCAGCCCGATCGCACTTGGAACCATGACGTTTGGCCCGGGCGGCTGGGGTGCGGATGATCGGACATCGCGCACGATCTTCGATGCCTACCGGGCGGCAGGCGGTAATTTCATCGATACGGCCGACATCTACTCGGGTGGCGCCAGCGAGACCTTGGTCGGCCAGTTCATCAAGGCGACCGGCTCGCGCGACGAGGTGGTGCTGGCGACCAAGTTCGCGTTCAACGATTCGGCCAGTCCGCTGCGAGCGGCTGGGACTGCGACGCAAGCCGGCGGCGGCAACCCCAACGCGGGCGGCGCCGGGGCCAAGAACATCCATCGGGCGCTGAACGCCTCGCTCCGGCGGCTCAGCACCGACTATATCGACCTTTACTGGATGCACATTTGGGATGGCGTGACCCCGGTTGAGGAG